>JAFSFT010000045.1 GCA_017435045.1 Oscillospiraceae bacterium | reverse complement strand
CAGATAGAGGAGGTTCTCTATCCTGCCCTTGAAGACTATGCACTGGATATCATCATCGGCAAAGGTCCGTCAGCACAGTCCATCAGAATAAATCTGCCTAAATTTACACTTGTGGGGGCTACCACAAGAGCAGGTCAGCTTTCAGCACCTCTCCGTGACCGCTTTGGCGTAATACTTAAGCTTGAAATGTATACCCACGAAGAACTGGCAAGCATTATAACCCGTTCCGCAGGTATTCTCGGCATAGACTGCGAAGCAGATGGTGCACTGCAGCTGGCAAAGTGCAGCCGCGGCACACCGCGTATTGCAAACCGCCTGCTTAAGCGTGCACGGGACTTTGCACAGGTACGCGGCAACGGCATTATAGACGAGGCAATCGCAAAAGATGCACTTAACCGTATGGATATTGACCATCTTGGTCTTGACAGCCTTGACCGCAGCGTGCTTGGCGCAATTATAAAAATGTACTCCGGCGGTCCTGTAGGATTGGAAACACTGGCTGCGGCAATAGGCGAGGAGGCAGTTACCCTTGAGGATGTGTGCGAGCCGTATCTTATGCAGATAGGATTTTTATCCCGTACTCCAAGAGGCAGAATTGTAACAAACCTTGCATACAGCCACATGGGTATGGCAAATCCTGCAGCAAACGGACAGCAGAGTTTTGACGATTTATAACCTGTGTTTGCAGGCATACAAAACAGCTTTAAGCGATAAGGCATAACGCTTTATCTTTCAATATTTCAATTCTTTTTAAGAAAAAGGAGAACTATTATGGCAAGATTATTTGGTACAGACGGCGTAAGAGGTGTTGCAGGCAGCGAACTCACACCTGAACTTGCAATCAACATAGGCCGTGCAGCCGCAATGGTTTTGACAAAACACACAAACAAAAAGGCAACAGTGCTTATCGGCAAGGATACAAGAATTTCCGGCGATATGCTGGAATCTGCCCTCAGTGCAGGGCTTTGCAGTGTTGGTGCAGACGTAAAGCTTTGCGGCGTGGTTCCAACCCCTGCAATCGCTTATCTTGTAAAAAAATACGGATGCGACGCAGGCGTTGTAATCTCTGCAAGCCATAACCCAATGGAATTCAACGGCATCAAAATCTTCAACGGCGAAGGCTATAAGCTTGCTGATGAAATTGAAAACGAAATCGAGGCACTTATCCTTGATACACCTGAAAAAATTGTCAATGTAACAGGCGGTGATATGGGCACTGTTACAAAAATTGATACAGCTGTAAGAGATTATATTGACCATCTCAAAACAGCCTGCACAGCAGATTTTTCAAACCTTAAGGTTGTGTTTGACTGTGCAAACGGTGCTTCCAGTGTAACAGCACCAACACTCTTTACAGAACTTGGCGTTCAGGCAACATTTATCGGCGCAGAACCTGATGGTACAAACATCAACGACGGCTGCGGTTCCACACACCTTGACAAACTGGCAAAGGCTGTAAAGGACGGCGGCTTTGACTGCGGCATCGCATTTGACGGCGATGCTGACAGATGTCTTGCAATTGACGAAAACGGCGAAGAAATCGACGGCGACAAAATCATTGCAATCCTTGCAACAAGAATGAAAGCACAGGGCAGACTGGCACAGGACACAGCGGTTGTTACAGTTATGTCTAACCTCGGCTTTATGAAACATATGGAAAAACGCGGCCTTAAAACTGCAACAACAGCAGTTGGCGACAGATACGTTCTGGAAGAAATGCGCGCAAAAGGCTACAACCTTGGCGGTGAACAATCCGGCCACGTTATCCTTTCTGACTTTGCAACAACAGGCGACGGTCAGCTTACAGCTATTGCACTGATGAACTATTTTGCAACAGAAGATAAAAAGGTAAGCGAATTCAACGGCTGCTACAGCAAATATCCACAGGTGCTTATCAACATCAAGACAACAGCAGAGGGCAAGGCTTTCTACAAACACGATGAATACATCGAAGGCTTTATCGAAGCAAAACAGCAGCAGCTTATGGGCGCAGGCCGTGTACTTGTGAGATTGAGCGGCACAGAACCTCTCATCCGTGTTATGGTAGAGGGCGAAAGCCTTGAAAAAATTACAGCAGTTGCAAACGAAATTGTTGACAAAATCAAACAGAGACTTGCAACAATCGGCGCATAATTTTTAAATTGTAAACAGCAGACAGAAGCGGACGGCAAAATGCTGTCCGCATATATAAAAGAGAAAGGCAGGGCGGATTTACCGCCTGTAAAATATATGAGAGCAGACAATAAATGGCAGGATTATAAGCTTATCGACGCAACCGACGGCTTCCGTCTGGAAAGCTGGGGAGATGTTATCCTTGTAAGACCGGACCCGCAGGTTGTGTGGAAGCTGCCGCAGAAAAGTCCTCTGTGGCACAAAGCCCACGCAGTTTATCACCGTTCAAGTGCAGGCGGCGGCCAGTGGGAATACAAAAAAAGCTTTGCACAGCAGTGGACAATCAACTACGAAGATTTAAAATTCAAGGTTAGTCCTACGGGCTTCAAGCACACAGGCCTTTTCCCGGAACAGGCAACCAACTGGGACGAATACAAACGCCTTATCACAGCTGCAGACAGACCAATCAGCGTGCTTAATCTTTTCAGCTACACGGGAGGTGCAACCCTTGCCTGTGCAAAGGCAGGTGCAAAGGTGTGCCACGTTGATGCTTCCAAGGGGATGGTGCAGTGGGCAAGAGAAAATGCTGCACTTTCGGGTATGACAGACTACCCGATACGCTGGATTGTGGACGACTGCATCAAGTTTGTCCAGCGCGAAATCCGCCGCGGCAATAAATACGACGGCATTATTATGGACCCGCCAAGCTACGGCAGAGGCCCTAACGGCGAAGTGTGGAAGCTGGAGGACAATATTTACGAACTTATGGAACTGTGCAGCCAGCTTTTAAGCGACGACCCGCTGTTTGTGGCGGTAAACAGCTATACAACAGGTGTTTCCCCAAGCAGCATGGAATATATGCTCAATGCTCTGGTAAAACCAAAGCACGGCGGCGTTGTAACTGCTGACGAAATCGGCCTTACAGTACAGGCAACAGGCTCTGCCCTTGCCTGTGGCTCCACAGCATTCTGGAAAAAAGCTTAATCCCGACGGGATTATTGAAAATATATGAGAGCGGACTTTATACAGGATAAAGCCGCTACTTACTTAAAAAGGAGTATAACAACAAAGATGATTAAAGCTACAAATCTTTTGTTTGGATACAGCGAGGAGAGGGAAAAGGCTCTCAACGGCGTAAACTTTACCGCAAATAAAGGCGAGTTTATTGCTGTGCTGGGTTCCAACGGCTGTGGCAAAAGCACCCTTGCAAAGCATTTCAATGCAATTCTGCTGCCTGAACAGGGCACTGTTGAGGTTGAGGGTATGCTTACAACCGAAGATGAAAGACTTTTTGATATAAGACAGAAGGTTGGCATGGTTTTCCAGAACCCTGACAACCAGATTGTTGCCACAATAGTGGAGGAGGACGTGGCCTTTGCCCTTGAAAATATGGGCGTTGAGCCTGCCGAAATCCGCCGCCGCATTGACGAGGCAATGGAAAAAACAGGTGTTTACAAGTTCAAGGACAAGGCACCGCACCACCTTTCCGGCGGTCAGAAACAGCGTGTGGCCATCGCAGGCATCATCGCTATGAGACCTGACTATATAGTTCTGGACGAGCCTACAGCTATGCTTGACCCGGAAGGACGCCGCAAGGTGCTTAAAACCATCAAAAGCCTCAACAAGGAATACGGCATTACAGTAATTCTCATTACACACTATATGGACGAAGCCGCACAGGCAGACCGCATTGTGGTTATGAGCAAGGGCAAGGTGGTAAAAGAGGGTACACCAAAAGAGATTTTCTCTCAGGTGGAACTTGTAAAGAGCCTGTCACTTGACGTGCCGCAGACCAGCGAAATTGCATACGAACTTGGCAAGCTGGGACACAAGCTTTCAACCGAAGCAATCTCCATTGACGAGTGTGCACAGCAACTCTACGATTTTCTGAAAGGATAGGATGAATATGTCAGTTATTAAAATAGAAAATTTGTCCTACACCTACAACGAGGGTCTGCCTGGAGCAACAAAGGCACTGGACAATATAAATCTTGAAATTGAAGAAGGCACATTTGTGGGTGTTATCGGCCACACAGGCTGCGGAAAATCCACACTTATCAGCCACCTCAACGGCCTTACAAAGCCGCAGCAGGGTGCAATTTATCTCAACGGCAAAAATATATGGACAGAATATCCAAACATCCGTGACGTGCGTTTCAACGTGGGTCTGGTATTCCAGTATCCTGAATATCAGCTGTTTGAGGAATCCATATACAAAGACATTGCTTTTGGCCCTAAAAATATGGGTCTGGACGACGAGGAAGTTGACAGACGTGTAAAGATGGCTGCAAAGTTTGTAGGTATTCCTGAATATGCCCTCGAAGGTTCACCTTTTGACCTTTCAGGCGGCCAGAAACGCCGTGTTGCAATTGCAGGCATCATTGCAATGCAGCCAAAGGTGCTGGTGCTGGACGAGCCTTGTGCAGGGCTTGACCCGGAAGGCAGAGAACAGATTCTTTCTCAGGTTAAGAACTATCACAGAACAACAGGCAGCACAGTTATCCTTGTTTCCCATTCCATGGAAGATATTGCAAACTATGCCGACAAGGTTCTCGTTATGGAACAGGGCAAAGTGTACAACTATGCAAGCACAGAGGAGATTTTTCAGGATGCGGAAAATCTTTCCAAAATGGGCCTCGGTATCCCTGATATTACAAAGGTGTTCTTAAAGCTTAAGGAGATGGGTCTGGATATAGATACAGACGTTTACACAATCCCTTATGCAGTAAAGACACTGCTTAAATACAAAGAAAACAACGGAGGTGGAAACAATGCTTAAAGATATTACAATCGGTCAGCATTTTCCGGGCAACAGCCCTGTTCACCGCCTTGACCCAAGAATAAAAATTCTGGCAACAATTGCCTATGTGGTATTTCTGTTCCTTGCAACCAATGCAGTGGGGCTTGTGCTTTCCATTGCAATGGTGCTTGCACTTTATGTGGTGGCACAGATACCGCTTAAAATGCTCAAAAAGAGCCTTAAACCGATGATACCAATCATCATATTTACCGTTATCCTCAACCTGTTCTTTATCACAGGTGACGGCGACCCGCTGTTCAGTGTGTGGAAAATTGCAATCTATACCGAAGGCATTATGTTCTGTATCGTTATGATAGTGCGTATTCTCTGCCTTATCAGCGGCACATCCCTCCTCACATATACAACAAGCCCAATTCAGCTTACAGACGGTCTTGAAAGACTTATGAAGCCGCTGAACGTGGTAAAATTCCCTGTGCACGAAATGGCAATGATGATGACAATTGCCCTGCGTTTTATCCCTACTCTTATCGAGGAAACAGATAAAATTATCTCCGCACAGAAATCCCGCGGTGCAATGCTTGACTCGGGCAGCTTTACCGACAGGGTAAAGGCACTTGTGCCTATTCTTATTCCGCTGTTTATCTCTGCGTTCAGACGTGCAGACGAACTTGCAACAGCAATGGAATGCCGCTGCTATCACGGCGGCGCAAACCGCACAAGATTAAAACAGCTTAAAATCACATCCAACGACATTATGTGCACAGCGGTGTGTATTGTGGCTTTCGGCGTGATTTTTGCAACAAGATTTTTCTTTACTCCGCTTATATAAAGGAGAAATATTTTGACAGTTAAAGTAAAGGTGTCCTTTGACGGAACAGATTTCTGCGGCAGTCAGGTACAGCCGAACTTAAGAACAGTCTTTGGCGAATTTCAGAAGGCACTTACCACAGTGGTAAAGGATGCATCTGATATCAAAGGCTGTTCACGCCTTGACAGCGGCGTGCACGCAAAGTGCTTTTATTTCAGCTTTAAAACCGAAAAACAGCTGGACCTGCACAAATTTCCACTGTCTCTGAACGCCAATCTGCCAAAGGATATCCGCGTGCTGGAGGCAGGCGAAGAGGCTGACGGTTTCCACGCCAGATATTCCGCAAAGGGCAAGGAATACACCTACTACATAAAAAACAACCATATTGACGACCCATTTACCAGTAAATACTACTATAAATTCCCTCAGAAGCTGGATGCGGAGGCTATGAATAAAGCGGCACAGTATTTTGTGGGCACTCACGACTTCCGTTCCTTTATGGCAAGATGGTCAAAAATTATCGACTGTCACCGAACAGTTTATTCTGCAGAGGTAACACAGCAGGGGGATATGGTTATATTCAGGGTCCGTGCCGACGGATACCTGTACAATATGGTGCGTATTATGGTGGGTACACTTATATGGGCAGGTACGGGTAAAATAAGCCCTGAACAGGTGGCGGATATAATTGATGCCCGTCACCGTTCCAAAGCGGGGGTAACAGTACCGCCGGAAGGTCTGTTTTTAACAGATGTTTTCTATTGATAAAAATACAGCTGCAGATGGTGCGGCTGCATATCGGCAGTGAGCAGGTTACTGAAAAAGCCTGCTGCCGATGATAAAATATGTATAAAAGTAAAAGGATTTTCAGATGGAGCAGCAGCCAAGAAGATTAACCCGCAAAGAACTTTTGCGGCGTAACAAAAAAATAGCAAAACGCCGTCAGATGCGTCTGACGATTATTGCTGTTGCAGTTACGGCTGTGCTGGTGCATATTACGGGACTGTACGGTGCATCCCTTGCCTATCTGGGAGACTTTGTCAGCTCGGGTATGGTGTATATGCAGTTCGGGGCAGGCTTCCCTGCACAGGTGGAAAACCAGACCTATAAGCAAAGCGAAAAAATGGGCTCCTCCCTTTGTGTACTGGACGCAGACAGCCTCAGTTTTTATTCCCCAACAGCAGATAAGGTGTACGAATATTACCATTCAATGCAGAATCCTGTAATTTCTGCATCGGAAAAGCGAGTGGCTGTATATAACTCCAATGACACCTCACTCAAAATTCTCAACGCACACGATGTGCTGTTTTCCCACGAGATGGAAAACGATATAATCCACGCATCACTTGCACACAACAACTATGCGGCAGTAACCACCAAAAGCCAGAGCTATAACGGCGAGGTAAAGGTGTTTGACAGCCAGATGCAGGAGGTTTTTACCTGGCTCAATGCAAAAAGCTTTCCTGTACAGAGCTTTCTTTCGCCAAAGGCTGCCCATCTGGCTGTGAGCTGTGTGCTTACTGTGGACGGCAGGCTGCAGAGCCATATCTATATTATTGACACCGAGACAGGCGAGGAAAAATTTGTGCTGGAAAACAGCGATGCTGTGGCACTGGGGATTGAATTTATCAGGGAAGATACCCTTATAGTGTTCTATACCGATAAGGCAACGGCTATAAATATTGAGGACGGCAGTGTAAAAGGTCAGTACAGCTACAATGGTGCAGACCTTACCGCATATGATATAAAAAATGCTCAGGTGGTTATGGCACTGGGAGATTATGACGGATTTTCAACGTCGGAGCTGGTGCTGTGCGACCTGTCACTTGAAAAAGTGCTGGATATAGACACACAGCAGGCGGTTACTGCGGTAAAGATGACAAACCAGAGAATTTTTGCCCTTGGCAGCGAAAAGATTTCCCAGTATACCCTCAAGGGAGAATTTGCAGGAGAAACTGCGGCAAAAAACAACGTAAAGGATATAGCAGACTATAACGGCTGCATAGTTATCAACGGCGACAGTCTTGAAAAGCTTGAAAAGGCCGATATCAAATAAATTTTGGAGAAGATTATGCTTACAACACCTCAGATAATAGATATAATTCTGCTGGTAATAATACTAATTTCTGCAATAAAATGCTGTATGGACGGTTTTGCCACCAGCGTGGTAAAGCTTGTGGGCAATATTGCAGGGCTTGTGGCTGCCTGGTTTGCGTCAAAACGCTGGGCACCAATGATTTTTGAAAATATGTTCCGCGAAAATATGGTGGAGAAAACCTATTCATATATTCAGGATACATCAAAGGTTATAAATATTCAGGAACTGCTGCAGGAGTTCACAGGCGAACTGCCGCTGGAGTTTGTGCAGGAGTTTGCGGCAAAGGCAGAGGAAGTTCTGTCCCAGGCTGCAGCACCGACAATGGATATGGCAGAGGCAATAGTGGATACAATTATCGGGCCTGCGGTTACAATTATCATCACACTGGTGATTTTTGCCATTGCATTTGCAGTATGCAGCATTATTGCAACGCTGCTGGCAAAGGCCTTCAAGGCACTTAACCATATTCCCGTTATCGGCTTTGCAAACCGCATGGGCGGCTTTGCAGTGGGGGCAGTCACAGGGATAATTTATGTAATATTAATTTCCTGTGTTCTGAGTATAATAGCCATTATCACAGAAAATTCACTGACATTTCTTAATATAGAAGTGCTTAATCAGAGTAAAATCCTGTCTATGACAGGTTTAATAAATCCATTTATGGGATAATATAACAATGTTTTACGCAAAGGAGCAAAATATATGTTATGTGAAAGATGCAAAAAACGCCCTGCAATGATTTTTATGCAGGTTACAGAAAACGGAGAGACAAAAAGCAAGGGCTACTGTCTGACCTGTGCAAAAGAGATGGGCATAAAGCCTGTTGACGATATGCTCAAGCAGATGGGCATAAGCGATAAAGACCTTATGGCAATGGAAGAGCAGATGAGCAGCTTTATGGAAGAAAACGACGGCAACGGCGATATGTTCAACATTGCAAATATGCTCAAGGGTCTTACAGGCGGCAGAGACGAAGACGACGAATACGGCGAAGATTTCGAGGCCGGCGGCTCCAATACAATGCCATATAACCGTGGCGACAACAAGGACCGTGGCGAGGTTGACCCAAAGGATAAACTTGACCCACGCAACCACAAAAAGCCAAAACGCAAATTCCTGGACCAGTACTGCGAAAATCTCACAGACAAGGCAAAAAATGGCAAAATAGACAATATTATCGGCAGAGATAAGGAAATCTACCGCACAATCCAGATACTTTCCCGCCGCCAGAAAAACAACCCTTGTCTCATCGGCGAGGCAGGCGTTGGTAAAACCGCTATTGCCGAGGGTATTGCCCTGCGTATCAGCCGCGGCGATGTTCCTCAGCGTCTTAAAAACAAGGAAATCTACCTTGTAAGCATGACAAACCTTGTGGCAGGCACACAGTTCCGCGGCCAGTTTGAAGCAAGGGTAAAGGGACTTATCAGCGAAGTAAAGGCAAACGGCAATATAATCCTCTTTATTGACGAAATCCACACCATCACAGGTGCAGGGGACAGCGAAGGCTCCATGAATGCGGGCAACATCTTAAAGCCTGCACTTTCCCGCGGCGAAATTCAGGTTATCGGTGCAACAACCTTCAGCGAATACCGCAAATTTATCGAAAAAGACTCCGCTCTGGAACGCCGCTTCCAACCTGTAAAGGTGGAAGAACCATCCATCAGCGACACAATAGATATCATCACAGGCATCAAGCAGTACTACGAGGCATACCATCACGTTACTGTTCCGCAGAATATTGTGGATATGACAGTACGTTTAAGCGAAAAATATATCACAGACCGCTTCCTGCCTGACAAGGCAATTGACCTGCTGGACGAAGCCTGTGCCTGCTGCAGCCTTGAACATCCGGAAATCAGCGAATGGCTTTACGCAAAGGACCGTATGGCAGAGCTTAAGGAAGAACTGGATGATATGGAAAATGCCACAACTGATGCCATCGACTACGAAAAAATGGCAAACTTAAAGCAGGAATACTATCAGTGCGAAGCCACCATCAACCGTCTTGATGACAGCGTAAAGGGGATTACTGTTGGCGTGGATGACCTTGCAAAGGTTATCGAGCTGTGGACAGGTATCAGCGCAGTTAAAATCAAGGAAACCGAATACGATAAAATTCAGGGACTTGAAGATAAACTCAAAGCGGCAGTTATCGGTCAGGACGAGGCAGTAAGCCTTGTTGCAAAGGCTGTAAAACGCAACCGTGCAGGCATCAGCGGACGCAACCGCCCTGCAAGCTTCCTCTTTGTGGGACCTACAGGCGTTGGTAAAACCGAGCTTGTAAAACAGCTTGCACAGAATCTGTTTGATACAGTTGACCCGCTTATCCGTTTTGATATGTCGGAATTTATGGAAAAACACGCCGTATCCCGTCTTATCGGCTCACCTCCGGGCTATGTGGGCTATGACGAGGCAGGTCAGCTTACAGAAAAGGTACGCCGCAAGCCATACAGCGTGGTGCTCTTTGACGAAATCGAAAAGGCACACCCCGATGTTATGAACATCCTGCTGCAGATTCTTGACGAGGGCAAAATCAACGATGCCCACGGCAGAACAGTAAACTTTGAAAATACTGTTATCGCTATGACAAGCAATGCAGGCAGCACCGACACGATGAACGAAACAGGCTTTAACAAAAGCCGTTCCGATATGACAAAGGCAAAAACCATGCGTGCCCTCAACGATTTCCTGCGTCCGGAATTTCTTGCACGTATCGACGAGATTGTTGCATTCAATCCGCTGGGCAAGGAAAACCTTATGGACATTGCAGCCCTTATGATTGGCGAATATGTAAAGCCAATGGAGCAGAAGGGCATTGCACTTACCTGGGACGACAAGGCACTGGAGGTTATCTGCGACAAGGCCAACGGCGGCAAATTTGGCGCACGCGATATACGCCGTGTAATCCGCAAGGAAGTGGAAGACCGCATTGCCGAGATTATTGTGGATAACATCTCTCTTTCCAAGGTACACATTACAGCTGACGAAAACGGCATAAAAGTGGAATACGAGGGATAGTTTTCCGCACTGTTGTGTAAAATTAACAATATACGTCCCGAAAACGACAAAATTTTCGGGACGATATGCGGATAAAGCAACTTGAAAAGTGCATAAAATATTGTATAATAATTATAGATGTGCAACTGGCGGATAAGTGGGAATAACCACATGGAGCACATTGGATAAAAAAGTCGACCGCCTGGGCGCTGTTTATTTGGCGTGCCAGGCGGTCGTTTTGTTTATAACAACGTTCTTGCTTGACCATACGCTGAATATCGGTAACACAAAAGATAATTTAAACGCTTTTTCTAAATTATTGGAGGAAAAAACCATGGAATTCAAAACAGACATTCAGATTGCACAGGAATGCCAGATGGCGCCTATCACAGAAATTGCTGCAAAAGCAGGTATTGACGACAAATATCTTGAACAGTATGGCAAATACAAAGCAAAAATCGACTACAACCTTCT
>JAFSFT010000044.1 GCA_017435045.1 Oscillospiraceae bacterium | reverse complement strand
TCATTCTTCCAAACGCATTAGCGTCTCGAAATTACTTAAAAGCGTTTTTATAGTGTTTACTCACTGTTTCAAAAGAATATCTAAAGTTATTCCTTCACAAGCTTCTGTTCTTTTCTTATATTGTTTAATTTTCAAGGTCCTTGCTGTCTCTCGCGACAGCCTTTATATATTATCACAACCGATTAAGTTTGTCAAGCACTTTTTTCAAGTTTTTTAAACTTTTTTCAGTTGCCTTCGCTGTCTCTCGCGACAGCTTGTATATAATATCACGGGATTGGCGTAATGTCAACACATTTTTTTGAATTTTTTTCATTTTTCTGTTCTTTCAACTTTATTCACAAAATATGTTGAAAACTTGGCAGAACTTGTATACAAATTGTACACTGCACTTGATATATTGAATTTATCCCTTTCATTTTATATAATAGTAATATATAGTAACATTATTTATGAGGTAATTATATGCTTTTATGTGTTAATGTAAGCAACAGCAAAATTACTCTTGGTGTTTTCAACGGCAGTGAGCTTGCTCTGAAAACCTCTGTATCCGCAAGCGTAGGAAAAACCACAACAGAATATGCTGTACTGTTCAAATCTGTATTTGACCTGCACAATTTTGACACCAGTAAAATTAACGGTGTAATAATAGCCTGCGTTGTACCTGCACTGACTGCTGCAGTACGTGACGCATTGGGCTTTGTATATAAAGGTAAAATATTTGTAGTTGGACCAAAATTAAAAAACGGACTGAAAATAAAATCAGAAAATCCTGCACAGATTGGTGCAAGCCTTATCTGTCAGTCTGTAGCTCTTACGGAAAAATATCCAATGCCCTGTCTGCTTATCTCTATGAGTACGGCACTTTCCATGTTTGCCCTGGATAGGAGCGGCACATTTATCGGCGGTGCAATTCTGCCGGGTATCAAGATGAGTGCAAAAGCTTTAAGTGAACACACCGCACAGCTGCCGCAGATTGACCTTACGCAGAAACCTAACGGCGTTATTGGCAACAACACCGTGCAGAACGTGCAGTCAGGACTTATTATCGGCACTGCCTGCACCATTGACGGTATGATAGAACGTTTTAAAGCCGAACTTGGCGAAAACCTGACCTGTGTTGCAACAGGGGATATAAGCGACGTGGTGCTCAGCTACTGCAACAGCAAAATAATATATGATGAAAACCTTGTTCTTGAAGGTTTGAGAAAAATTTACTATAAAAATATAAAATAATAATTGAATATTTTTTTTATTTATTATATACTGATTATTGCGTGAAAGGTTCACGTTTTAATATAGCTTGACGCTGTACCTGACATTATGGTCGGGACGGCAGTAAAGGAGAATTTAATATGAAAAAAACAAAAACGCTGAGAATGGCTCAGCTGGGTTTGCTGGTTGCAATTGTTCTTGTTATGGCTTTTACCCCGCTTGGCTATTTCCGCACAGCAGGTCTTGAAATCACCCTGCTTATGATTCCTGTTACAGTTGGTGCAATTGTTCTTGGTCCAGGTGCAGGCGCAATTCTTGGTCTGGTTTTCGGCCTTACCAGCTTTGCAATCGCACCGTCCAGCACATTTGGTGCAACACTTGTAAACATCAGCGTAGCAAAAACATTTGTTGTATGTGTTATTGCACGTCTGGCTGCAGGCTGGGCTGCAGGCCTTACTTTCAAAGTACTGGACAAACTTAATTTCAAATATAAATTTGAAGTTTCAAGCCTGCTTGGTCCGCTTTACAACACACTGTTCTTTATGGGCACTCTGGTTTTCTTCTTCTACAACACAGAGTACATTCAGCAGATGGCAGCATTCTTTGGTGCAGCAAATCCGATTACATTTGTTATCGCATTTGTAGGTCTGCAGGGTCTGGTGGAAGCTATTGTGTGCTTTATCATAAGCGGCATTATCAGCAAAAACGTTTATAAAGTTGTAAACAGATAATTCCATTTTACAATTACATAATCAAAGCCGTTACAGCTGTAATATTAAGCTGCAACGGCTTTTTATTTTATATGTCCAAAACATATACCTTTTTGCAGGCGATATTTTCTTGAACGGAACGCACAAAAGGCTCTGTCTTTTTACAGACAGAGCCTTTTTATAATTGTTTGTATGTTGCAAACCAACTCTTAAATGCCATCCGCTGTTATTTTTGCTTTTTCAGCTTTTTAAGCATCAGGTTTACAGTGTACATAAATCCATAGTCTCTGTAACAGCCTTTCATTGCTGAAACCGCAGATTTTACACTGTATGTCACGGTATTAAATTTTGAACGTGCTTTTTTGCCCCTGGAAATCACACCTTTATATCGGGTTATCTTTTCATCTTCAAATGTTCTGAAATTTTTAACCTCTTCAAAGAGATAATCCTCAAAGGATTTATACTTAATAACTGCAGCTATGTATCCACCTTCGCCTTTTATGCCAAAAGTTCCGATGTTGTCCGTCCCGATACCAAGAATACGCAGATATTCCGGCAAGCTGCAGTATATTTTCTCCAGTGTTTCTGCTCTCACAGCATTTTTCAGCATATCAGCCATATAACAAACTGCCATGTCGGCATAGCTTTTATATCTGCAGCCGCTGTGTTCTGTACCGCATACTTTCTCTTGTGCCCGTTGTAAAGCCAATGCAAAATCCTCGGCCACGCTGTCCTCTGTTTTTGGATAATTATCAAAATACTCTGATTTTGCAGCATCTGTGCCGGAAATTAGGGCAGCCTTACTGATAGCATCGCAGAAAAAACCGATACTGCAGAAATTATCTGTATCTGCAAAACTTATATTGTTATCAACTATAAATTGTTTTCTGACAAGCTTTCCATCGGTTGTAACAGGGGTAAATGTAAATACATTTTCCGCCAGTTTATCGGCTGTTGTGCGGTTGTTAACCGCTGTGCCAACAACAATATCCGCGTCTGTTTTTATTGCTTCACTGTAAAGTGAGGAAATATATTTTTTATCGAGTTTTCTGTCAAAGGCTGCAAATGCAATATATTTTCCTCCGGCAAGAGCAATGCCCCTGTTATATGCACCGCCAACAGTATGCGATGACTGTTTTTCCACAGTTATCCTCTTGTCAGTTTGGGCGTAACGTTCTATCCACTCCAGTGCAGAAGCTTCTGCGTTGGCATTTACACAGATAATTTCCACATTCTCAAAATCCCCCGCTATCACACTGTCTATACATTCAGCAATATGAATTGAGGTTTTATCAACAGGTATAATAACAGAAATTTCCGGATTTTCCGTTTTTTCGTGAACAAAATTAATTTCTGCACGTTTTTTAAGCTTATTATAATAGTATATATAATGGGTGTTTTTAAATACATTCCAGTATTTTTTGCCCAATACTTCAGGGTTGTAATCGCGGACAAAACGGGTAGTTACGTCCACCACTCCAAAGGCATTTACCTTTTTGGAAATCAGTTTTTCATACCAGAGGAATGTCCTGATAAGTTCGATGCATATGACATATTTTTTGACATCATCAGACACCGTGCTCTTATTTACAATATCGCATATAGTATCATACGACTGAATCTGATTTTCAAAAAATCTGTATCGCACCGAAACCAGCGAACCGGCAACGTTTGTTCTGTGATACACCAGATATTCTTCGCATACCATTATCCTGTCCGCATTGACAAGACACGCTATATAGAAAGAACTGTCATTTGCACAGCGGAGATTGTTATAACGCAGATTATTTTTCTTTATGAACTCTGCACTGTACAAAGCATTCCACGGAACGTCGCCCACATCCATAAACTGCTCGTAGCAGTCTTCAAAACGGATAACCTGATTTTTCCTTTTAAACCATGAATTGCTGTACACAGGGTCAACAGAAACTTTCTTGGCTGTATCGTCATACTGATAACAGGCTGTCTTTACAAAATCGAGATGGTTGTCCTCTGCAATGTGATACAGTTTTTCCAGACCATCATCCGTAATATAATCATCCGCATCAAGAAAAGCATAGTATTTACCCTTTGCGGCGTCCATGCCCGTATTGCGTGCAACACCTGCAAATTTATTCTGCTGAGTGATAACCGTTACTCTGCTGTCTTTTTCCGAGTATTCCCTGAGTATATCCAGAGAACCGTCTGTAGAACCGTCATCAACACATATCACCTCTATATCAGCAAGCGTCTGACCAAGCACGCTGCCGATACACTGATGGAGATATTTTTCCGCATTGTAAACAGGAATTATAACAGAAACTTTTATTTGATTACACATAAAGCCTTGTCCGCCTTTGTACAGTATATATTAGTTATTATATCAAATCGGTATTGTGTTTTCAACACAGCACAATGAAAGCAGAAACAAATAAACAGCAGAAAGCTTATCCTGCCGCTTTCTGCTGTTCTTTACAATATTACGTTACATATCTCTTGTATAATAAAATTTACTTTTCTCTATAATGTATAACTAAATTTTTTCTTTCCACTCTTGTTCCTTGAAACCTACAAGGACAAAGTCATCGCACGCCAGCAGCGGACGTTTCACCAGCATTCCGTCGGTAGCCAGCAGGCGTATCTGCTCCTCCTCTGTCATGGCAGGCAGCCTGCCTTTCAGTTCCATACTTTTGTATAGCTGTCCGCTGGTATTAAAATAGCGTTTCAGTTCGTAAGGATTTTCGTGATACCACTTTTTAAGCTCGGCATAGGTTGGCGGTGCTTCCTTTATATGTCTGATTTCGTATTCCACACCTTTTTCATCCAGCCATTTCTGTGCTTTCTGGCAGGTGGTACATTTGGGGTAACAGATAAACTGATATTTCATAGCTTCTCCTTAAATACTATTTATATATTATATTTTTATAACAATATAATACTTTAAAATTCCAGCTCGGTGCCGATACCTTTTTCCCGTGCTGCATTGTAAATTTCGGTGCCGCACACTACATCAAACAGTGCCATACCAACAGTTTTTATAAATACCGTGCTTCCTGCTTTATGCTGCGAATATTCCGGGTTATACATAATATCAGAAAGCTGATGTATCTTGTTTTCTTCTATTATTCCCTCTTTAAGCGGAATATACAAATCGCCGCTTTCCTCTTTTGCAAAATCAAGATCCACATATATTCCGTCTGCCGCTTTCACCAATGCGTCAGGGCATTCCCGGCAATCCGGCTTGTAACTTCCTATCGCCACCACTGTTTTACCCTTAAAAAGTTCCTCTTTATCGGGATATACAGGGCTGTTGCTGGTTGTTGCGGTAAGTATTATATCGCTGTTTTCCATAAGTTGTTCCACACTGTCACAAAAGATAAACTCAAGCTTCCTTCCAAGAAGCGTTTCTACCCTTAAAGCAAATTCTTCCGCGTCAGCAAGGTACGGGTCATATACATAAACCGTCTTTATTTTTCTTACATGGCAGGCAAACGCTGTCTGGAATGCCCCCTGAGTACCCGCACCAACAATACCGCAGGTTTCGGCAGCATCCGGAGCAAGATATTTAAGCATAACACCTGTGTTGGCTGCCGTACGCAGTGCAGTAAGAAAACCCGCATGCATTATAGCCTTTGTCTGTCCGCTGTCAGCATCATTAAGCACCATCATACCGCCAATCATCGGTTTGTTTTTCTTTGGATTATCGGGAAAAAGAGTAAGGAACTTTGTACCAAAGCTGTCCTGCAGAAAGCAAGGCATATACAGCAGTGTATTTTTTCCGTTTTCAATGCACGGACGGTGAGGCATTACAAAGTTATTATCGTAAAATATTCTGTAGGCCTTTTCCATAGCACTGATGCATTCGTCAAAGTTCATGCATCTGCTCATATCTTCGCGGTTTAAAAACAGCATAAGACTCCCCCGTTTACTTGAATTTATACTTTCAATATATCACAAAACAATACCGCACACAACAAAAACAGACGGAATGCATCTTTATAACACATTCCGTCTACTGATTTTTACAGATATTTTTTAGCCTTGAGAATTGCAAGCAATGTCTTGCCGTCGCAGATTTCGCCGTTCATACATTTTTCGTATGCTTCTTCATAAGGCATTTTTACAAGAGATATAAACTCGTCGCTGTCAAAGTGGGTTTCGCCCTTTGTCAGCATCTTTGCCACATAGAGGTATACTCTCTCTGTGCAATATCCCACTGTAGGCCAGTATTCGCCCAGACTGATTACAGAGTCGGATTTAAAACCTGTCTCCTCCTCCAGTTCACGCACTGCTGCAAAGAAGGGGTCCTCACCTTTTTCCAGCTTTCCTGCAGGGATTTCCAGTATTTCCTTATCAAATGCACAGCGGAACTGACGCACAAGGTAAACATTACCGTCAGAATCCACAGGCAGGATGCCTGCTCCGCCGTTGTGATACACAATTTCTCTTTTTGATGTTTCACCGTTTTCCAGCACAACATCACGCAGGCCAACAGAAAAAACCCTGCCGCTGTAAATCTTTTCTTCGCTTACAGTGGTTTCGTAATGGCTCTGAACAACATTTTTTTCAGACATATTCTTATTCCTCTGTCTGTTCAATTATTTTTTCGGCTTTTACCCTGACAATCCTTCTGTCAGCAACTTCAAGCACTGTGAATTTCACACCCATGTGCTCTACCGTCGCATCCTCGCCCTGTTCAGGAATTCTTGCCAGCTTGTTGATGATAAGACCGCCTACTGTATCGTAGCCGTCATCCTCAATCTCCTCTGCTGTATCCTCCATTCCAAGAACCTCAAAAGCGTCCTCGATGTCCAGAGATGCCAGACAGATGATTGTATTGTCATCAATTTTGTGGAATTCTTCTTCTTCGTTGTCATATTCGTCCTGAATATTGCCAACAATCTCCTCGAGGATATCCTCCATTGTGATGATACCGCTTGTGCCGCCGTATTCATCCACAACCACCGCCATCTGCATACGCTTCAGTTTAAACTGAACCAGCAGATCGTCAGCAAGGGCACTTTTAGGCACAAACATAGCTTTTCTTGCCAGAGTTTTTACAGGCTGTGAAAGCTTTTCCTCGTTGCCCACCACACCCAGCAGGTCCTTTACGCAGAGAATGCCTGTGATGGTGTCGATGGTTTCGTTGTAAACAGGAATACGGGAGAAACCCTCGTTTCTGAGTTTTTCAATTATATCGCCGCAGCTGTCCTCGCCGTCCACAGCAAAAACCTCGGTGCGGTGTGTCATAATTTCGCTTACTGTGATTTCGCCCAGTTCAAAGATGTTTTCAATCATCTCCTTCTGTTCTTCGTCGATGATATCCTCCGAAACATCCTCCACAAGTTCCATTACATCTTCCTGTGTGGCTTCTTCCTTGGTGTTCAGTTTAAATGCACGGAACACAGCAACAACAGGCAATGTAATGACAAAGGTAAGTGTATAGTTGAGCAGTACAATAATCGGGTTGAGCAGCTTTTTAACTGCATCCAGCCTGTCATACTGGGCAATGCCGATGCAGTACGGCATAAAGGTGCCTAAAAAAACAAACAGTGCCCCAAAGATACATTTCCACTGCAGGTCAAAAAGTGGCATAACAAGGCCTGCAAAAAGGCCAATGTTCACCATACACAGAAGCAGAGCACTTATAAGATTTTTCGACACACCTATATCGTAGTCGTCATAATCCTCGCCTCTTCTGACAGCAGCTATGTAAAGGCACAGAACAACATTAATTATAAAACTGATTAAAAAATAAATAGTCCCATCCGGGTCCATTTCTGATTCTCCTTTTGCAATATATATTAAGCATTTGCTTTTAGTTCAACGTATATATTACCACTATATATATTATTTGTCAAATAAACACTGTTGTACTATACCTGAAGTTCCATTATTTTCTGCATTTTGCCTGATGTTGCCGTATCACACAAAACATCGGATATAAATTTGTATATTTTTTAACGAGTTTAATTTTTTCTTATACATTATATTGAAAAAATGCATAGATTTGACTCGATTATAACCTTTACTTATAACGGATTTAATGATAAAATGATAACTGTAAGAATGGGCGAAAAGCGCCCTTAATATAAAGGAGGTCATTTCCAATGGCAAGAAAAAGAATTTCCATGGATGGTAACACAGCTGCCGCTCACGTTAGCTATGCTTTCACAGAAGTAGCTGGTATTTTCCCTATCACACCATCCTCTGTTATGGCTGAACAGACAGATACATGGTCAGCTGGTGGCAGAAAGAACATCTTCGGCACAGAAGTTAAGGTTGTAGAAATGCAGTCTGAAGCTGGTGCTGCAGGTACAGTACACGGCTCCTTGCAGGCTGGTGCTCTCACAACAACATACACAGCATCTCAGGGTCTTCTCCTGATGATCCCTAACATGTACAAAATCGCTGGCGAACTTCTGCCAAACGTTATTCATGTTTCCGCTCGTTGTGTAGCAAGCCATGCTCCTAACATCTTCGGTGACCACTCCGACGTTTATGCATGCCGTCAGACAGGTTATGCAATGATGGCTGAAACAAACCAGCAGGAAGTTATGGACCTTGGCGCTGTTGCACATATG
>JAFSFT010000043.1 GCA_017435045.1 Oscillospiraceae bacterium | reverse complement strand
GTGTTACCGCCGTGAAAGGGCGGTGTCTTAACCGCTTGACCAACGGGCCGAAAATGGTAGCGGCAGTGAGACTTGAACTTACGACCTACCGGGTATGAACCGGTTGCTCTAGCCAACTGAGCTATACCGCCACGCATACACTCTCGTCGAGTGCTTGATTATTATATTACACAAAAACACCTTTGTCAACACTTTTTTGAAAAAATTTTTAAAAATTTTTTATTTTTTTATCGAAACCCAAATATAGATTTCGTTTTCTATTTTTAAACAATATCTTGTATGTGTGTTGAAAACTAATGTGCGTAGCCACCAACCTTTAAACAATAAATATTATTTTAATGCCGGATATTGCATTATTTTATTTATAATAAATAAAAATTTCCTGCATACTTTTTAGTACACAGGAAATTTTTACAACAATATCACTGTGGCTGACCAGCCCATTCTTCATAAAGCTGTGCCACAAAATCAAACTCGGCATCATCCTCCACGGCATTAACCTCACCCATATAGTGATAGAAAAATGCAAGTTCTGCACCTTGGGATCCCTCTTCGGCACATACAAAGTAGATTTTTCCGCTTTCATCATCAGGGAAAGCCGCCACAACCTCAAAGAAAATCTGCACACCATCGTCTTCATCTTCGTAAGTTATACCTGCCATCGTAACCATATCAATAATTTCGCGGTCACTGCGCTGTTTTTCAAGATACATTTCGTCTGTTTTATTATCTCTGGTCATCGTTGTCGTCCTCGTCTGTTCTGCCTTTCATCTTATCGCCTACTATATTTGCCGCAAAGTATATCACCGCAAAAATTGCGGAAGGTTTGCCCAGCTGTACCCACATTGGCGGAATAGGAACGGAAACCGCACTCTGTGCCCATACAGGAGTGTAGAAACCAAATGCGTACAGCACCCCTGCCACCACAAAACCATAAAGCACTGCGGATACAAGATGCCTCTGCCAGCGTTTTGCCTTTTTTTCTGCCATACGTTTTGGTATATATACCGCTGCAAAGAACAGCACAGACATAACCACAACACAGACTGCTCTTTCCAGCATAGGGTTAAGATTAAGTCCGAAATCCATACCATAACCCACACGCCATGCACCGATTGTTATGATTGCACCGCTTGCAATGGAACGGAACAGCATAGGCATAATATCTATATTTGACTTTTTACTTTCCATATTTTCCTCTTCTAATATATGATTTTCATTTTTTTCTGCATACGCAGTCCTATTCAGATAAGCCTTGCAGAACACATATATCTTACATATACATAATACATTGTATTTGTGTATTTTACAAGAAAAAAGGGAGAGTGCTCTGACTCCCCCGTATCGTTTTTATTTATTCATCCACGTGTGGAGCTTTAACCTCCATACCCAACGGGCAGTCGTAACCCGCTGCTGCACTTACTGCAAATTCTGCCTTTGCTTTTTCCAGCAGTTCAGGCTTTATCATAAGGTCTGCTGCTGTGGCAGCAAGAACTTTAGCTGCATAGATAATACCCTTGTGTGCAACGGAGGACTTGCCCATTGCAACGTTCTGCCAGCTGTGTCCGGGGTTGCCGCTTGCCCATGTGGTTGCAGTGAACTGTGCTGTAGGTGTAAGCCAGCTTACATCACCCACATCTGTGGAGCCCGGGCTGAAATAATCGCTTGGTGCATATGGAACAACAAAATTATTGAGCGGGATTGTGCCGTTTGCAGATGCTTCCATAACGGCTTTTTTTACATCCCAGTTCAGCTGTGCACCTGCACTTGGCAGCTCGTCTGCTGTAAATGTGGATTTGATTGCTGCTGCAAAGCTTTCTTCCTCTGCTGTAAACTGCGGCAAAGGTGCTTCGCAAAGGTTTGCATAGATAACCTCTTCCAAAGCATGGTTGGAAAGGGTGTTGGAAGTGCCGTCAATCTGTCTCCATGTAACCTCTGTTTCGGTCATAAGTGCTGCACCCTGTGCAATTTTGTGCACACGGTTAAGCAATTTTTTTGCTTCTGTCACGTTTTCGCCACGCACCATATATATTGTGCTTGCCTTTGGCTGTACAACGTTTGGCGAGATACCTCCAACATCGCTGAAGGAGTAGTGGATGGAGCATTTTTTAGGCATATGTTCGCGGATAAACTGCACGCCAACGTTCATAAGTTCTGCCGCATCAAGTGCAGAGCGGCCGTTCTGCGGGTCGCCTGCAGCGTGGGCTGTAAGACCTGTAAAGGTATATTCAAACTGCATACAGGCCGCATTACTGCCTGTTGTAACCTCATTTACATCACCTGGGTGCCAGCAGAGTGCAGCGTCAAGGTCGCGGAACATTCCGTCACGTGCCATAAAAGTTTTGCCTGCACAACCTTCTTCACCCGGACAGCCATAGAACACAACTGTGCCTTTGAGATTGCCTTTTTCAATTTCCTTTTTAACTGCAATTGCAGCACCAAGGCTTGCTGCACCCAAAAGGTTATGGCCGCAGCCATGACCATTGCCGCCTTCGCAAAGCCACTGTCTCTCTGTTGCCTCAGAAACCTGTGACAGACCGCTGAGAGCATCGAATTCGCCAAGGATACCTATTACAGGCTTACCGCTGCCAAACTTGCCGCTGAATGCGGTTTTGATGCCGCAGAGGTTTGTCTCCACTTCAAAGCCTTCGTTTTTCATAACTTCAATATAAGCTTCTGTGGACTTGAATTCTTCCATGCTGATTTCTGCAAACCCCCAGATTTTGTCTGACAGGTCTGTGATAACCTTTGCTTTTTCTTCAACCGTATTGTAAATTGACTGTTTCATATTAATCACCTTTATAAAAAATCAGGGCATGGTTATTCTTGCCTTTGCGACAAGAGCAAACCCTTGCCCTGTGATTCTGCTGTTATTCAATTAAAGCACTTTGGAAAGAAATTCCTTGAATCGTGGTGTCTGCGGATTGCCGAACATATCTTCCGGCTTGCCGCTTTCCATAACGTTGCCCTCTGCCATAAAGAGAACTCTGTCAGAGACTTCTCTTGCAAAGCGCATTTCGTGTGTAACAATAACACTTGTCATACCTGTGTTAACAAGGCCTTTGATAACGTCCAGAACTTCGCCAACCATTTCAGGGTCAAGTGCGGAAGTTGGTTCGTCAAAGAGCATAACTTCAGGTTCCATAGCAAGTGCACGAACGATTGCAAGACGCTGTTTCTGACCGCCGGAAAGCTTGTTTGGCATTTCATGCAGCTTGTCAATAAGTCCAACGCGGTTAAGCAGTTCCTTTGCCATATCTTCTGCTTCTGCCTGTGTCTTTTTCTTTGTGAGCACAGGTGTAAGAGTGATGTTTTTGCAAACATCAAGGTGTGGGAACACGTTGAAGTTCTGGAACACCATACCCATCTTCTGACGGTGGAGGTCGATGTTTATGCCCTTCTGGGTGATATCCACACCGTCAAAAATAATCTGACCTTTTTCAGGTACTTCCAGAAGGTTAAGACAACGGAGAAATGTGGATTTACCGCCACCGGACGGACCGATAACTGTTACAACTTCACCTTTTTTAACTGTTTCGTTTACACCCTGCAGAACGTGCAGCTTACCAAAGCTTTTGTGCAGGTCAACTGTTTTAATCAATTCTTTATTTGTCTGCATTTTTCATCTTCCTTTCAAAAGCTTCAACAAGTTTGGAGAGCGGATATGTCATACAAAGGTAGATAAGACCTGTGATAACCAGGGATTCCAGCATGAGATATGTAGCACCTTTGATTTTGAGGTGTGCCGTCATAAGGTCGCCGATAAAGAATGTGGAAGCAAGGGATGTTTCCTTGAGCATCATGATAAATTCGTTACCAAGAGCCGGGAGAATGTTTTTAACTGCCTGTGGAAGCACGATTCTCATCATTGTCTGACCGCTGGAAAGGCCAAGGGAACGTGCAGCTTCTGTCTGACCTATATCAACAGACTGGATACCGGAACGGAAGATTTCGGAAACGTATGCTGAGGAGTTGATACACAGAGCGATTGCAACCCATGTGAACTCGTTAAAGTCAAATATCGGGAATATCTCAGGAAGCACAAAATAGAATATGTACAGCTGCAGCAGCAGTGGTGTGCCGCGGATAACTTCGATATAAACTGTGATTAAAAAGCGGATGATTTTGCTTTTGCTCATCTTGAGAATTGCAACCACAACACCAAGCACAGCACCAAGCAGAACTGCGATGAATGTGAGTTTGAGTGTTATCGCAACACCCTCGAGAATGTAAATGTGCCAATAGTTGGTCCAGAGTTTGGCTATGTTAGCACCGATTACGCCGAAATCCATAATATTTCTCCTGTCTGTTTTATTTTAAATAAATTTAATACATTGTATGATAATATGCAACTTTAACAATATAACATATCATTCAATATTTTAAAAGCCTTTTGACCTTAAAAACATTCTGTACTGCTGAATTTTTTCAGCAATCCAGAATACCTTTAAGACACTTTTGAGCCGACAACCGATAAGGCTGTCGGCTCTTTGGTGAATATCTATATCGATAGTTTCAATCTTCTGATTATGCTACGTTACCATCGTCGTCGAAGGAAACGTCTGCTGCGGATTCGATACCTGCAAGTTCTTCAGCTTCTGCATACCATGTTGCGTAGTGGCCTGCTGCTTCTGCTTTAGCAAGGATTTCGTTAACTTTTGCTGTGAGGTCATCTGCACCTTTCTGGAGAAGGATGAGGTTGTCAACGTATTTAGGATCGATTTCGAATACAAAACCTGTGTGAGCGATGTCTGGGTTTGCTGCAATGATAGCGTCGCCGTTACCTGTTGCAACTGCCATTACCTGGAAGTCGCCTTTTTTGAGCTGGAGAACGCCTGTGTTGATGTCTGTGTAGATAGCGATTTCTGCACCTGCTGGAACGAGCTGTTCGTTAACGAGGGATTCCTGCAAGGATGCGGACTGTGCGCCAACTACTGCACCTGCATAACCTTCAAGTGTTGCGTATTTTCCTGCGTTTTCTTTAAGAGCGATTGTAACCTGTTCTGTTTCGTTGTCGCCTGCATGGTAGTAATCGGAAAGGTTGTAGTTTTCTGCACGTTCTTCTGTCCAGGAGAAGCCGGAGATGGACATATCAACTTTGCCTGTGGAAACAGCAGCCTGACAAGCATCAAAGCTCATTGGCATAATTTCAAGTTCAAGACCCATTTCTTCAGCGATGTATTTGGAAAGTGTTACGTCAAAGCCAACGAACTGGTCCTGACCTGTTTTGGAAAGGTCAACAAATTCCATTGGTGCAAAGTCTGGAGAGATAGCAACCTTGAGAACGCCTGCTTCCTGTGTAAGGGAAGGTTCGCCGTCTGCTTCAGGTGCTGGTGCAGGTTCGCTGCCGCCACATGCAACCATTGAAAGTGAAAGTGCCAATGTAAGTGCTAATGCCAATAATTTTTTCATAATGATAACTCCTTTTTACTTGAGATATTCGCCTTTTAAACTGTGCTGTATATTTATTTAACTCTGGTTTAAGAGGTGTTGTTGTTTTTGATGTCTGTATTATATACCTGCCCTCACACAATGTCAAGTATTTTTTTGCACTTTTTTAGAAAAAATATTCAAGTATTTTTAAATATATTCAGATTTTAATCACATTTTATGTAATTTTATGCATACACCACTACATTTTGTATACATTTGCACTCCCCTGCCACAATTATTCATTTTTTATGCATTTGTTGTAACCAATTTTTAATAATTTTATGATTATGCTTATGAATATACAAATAATATGCATTTATAAACGGTATAACAAAATGTTATCACGTCAAGGACTTTTGTTTCTGCTTATGTATTTTTGATGTTTTAAATAACTAAATTTTTTATATATTTATTCCCTCTCAATGACAGAGTTATTCCCTCATATACTTTTAACACAACAAAAAACCGACGGCAAAAACCGTCGGTCAGTTGATATCTTCAGTTTTCAACAGTTATGTTCAAAACCATACAGCATAATGTTCCACAGGAACATTTACATAATGCCTATATATTAAAGTTCACCTTTTTTGATAACTGTTACGCCGCCCATGTATGGTACGAGAACTTCAGGAACTGTTACAGAACCGTCTTCGTTCTGGTAGTTTTCAAGGATAGCAGCTGTTGTACGGCCTACTGCAAGACCAGAGCCGTTGAGTGTGTGACAAAGCTGTGCTTTGTCTGCTGCTTCGTTTTTAAAACGAACCTGCATTCTGCGTGCCTGATAATCGATAAAGTTGGAGCAGGAAGAAATTTCAGCATATCTGCCGTAGCTTGGGAGCCATACTTCGATATCGTATGTTTTGCTGGAGGAGAAGCCGAGGTCGCCTGCGGAAAGTGCTACAACACGGTGTGGAAGACCAAGCAGCTGAAGTGCGTGTTCAGCATCGTTTGTAAGTTTTTCAAGTTCATCCCAGGACTGGTCTGGTCTTGTGAATTTAACAAGCTCAACTTTGTTGAACTGGTGCTGACGGATAAGACCACGTGTGTCACGGCCTGCAGAACCTGCTTCTGCACGGAAGCAAGCAGAGTATGCACAGTATTTGTATGGAAGTTCTTTACCTGGGAGAATTTCATCTCTGTGGTAGTTTGTTACAGGAACTTCTGCTGTTGGGATAAGATAGTAGTCAAGACCTTCAAGTTTGAACATATCTTCCTTGAATTTTGGAAGCTGGCCTGTACCTTTCATGGAGTCTTCGTTTGCCATGTAAGGTGGGAACATTTCTGTGTAGCCGTGTTCTGTGGAGTGGAGGTCAAGGTAGAAGTTGTAGATAGCTCTTTCAAGGCGTGCACCGAGACCTTTGTAGAAATGGAAGCGTGTACCTGTTACTTTAGCTGCTCTTTCCGGGTCAAGAATGTCGAGGTCTTTACCAATATCCCAGTGTGCCTTTGGTTCAAAAGCAAACTGTTTTGGTTCACCCCAGCGACGTACTTCAACGTTGTCAGCATCGCTGCTACCATCTGGTACGGATGCATCCGGTGTGTTTGGAACCATAAGAAGAAGATCCTTCTGAAGTGCTTCAAGGCGGCTAACTTCTGCTGCGCCTTCTTTGATCTGTGCGGAAAGTTCTTTCATTTCTGCCATCAAAGCGGAAGCATCTTTGCCTTCCTTTTTATACTGAGGAATAAGTTTGGAGTCCTCGTTCTGTTTTGCTTTCAGGCCGTCGATTTTGCTTGCAAGTGTTCTTCTTGCTTCGTCAGTTGCAAGAATTTCGTCAATTTTTTCAGAATAGTCTGTGCCGCGGCGTTTAAGGGCTGCTTTAACTTCTTCTGTGTTTTCTCTGATTCTCTTAATGTCTAACATAATATTACTCCTATTTACCAAGGGTAAACAGTAACCGCTGTTTTCCCTGTTTTTACTGTTTATTTTTTCCGCCATAGCGGTAATTTGCTGATTGAAAGGGGGATATCCCTTTATTTTTCCAAAAGCTTTGAAATTTCTTTCAACTGCTCGTCGCTGTTAAAGGTAATGGTAAGGCTGCCTTTGCCATCCTTATAGCTTACCTTAACAGGTGTACCGTGCATCTCGCTGAGGGCTATTTCGATTTCTTTTACAATATTTGGCACGTTATCCCCTTTCGGGGAGGATTTTGGTTCTTTCTGCATCTTCTTTGCAAGCAGTTCTGCCTGACGTACAGAAAGATTTTTTTCGGCAATTGTCTGTGCCAGTTCCAGCTGTTTAGCGCTGTCTGAAAGTGACAGCACCACCTTTGCATGTCCAAGAGAAAGTTCCCCTGTTTTTACAAGTTCCAGCACACTGTCCGGAAGATTTAAAATTCTCAGGCTGTTTGCCACCGAGGAACGGGGGATGCTCAGCTTTTTGCTGATTTCGTCCTGAGTGAGATTAAAGCTTTCCATCAGACTTTTGTAACCCACCGCAACTTCAACCGGGTCAAGGTCCTCACGCTGCAGGTTTTCGATAAGAGCAATCTCCTTTGCCTGCTGAGGACTTACATCCATCACTATTGCGGGAATTTCTGAAAGGCCTGCCATTCTTGCCGCACGGAAACGTCTTTCACCTGCAATGATGGTGTATCTGCCGATACCTGCAGGCAGCAGCACGATAGGCTGCAGCACGCCGTGCTCCATAATAGATTGGCTGAGACTTTCCAGAGCTTCGGGTTCAAAGGTTTTTCTTGGCTGGTGCGGGTCAACATCTATATCAGAAAGTCTCACCTGAGACACCGATGCATCAGAAATATGCTGCTCGGTTGTCAGAAACAACGAGTCCAGCCCTCTTCCAAGTCCTGTTTTCTTTGCCATTAGCATCTCTCCTTCCTTTTAATTATTATAGGGCAAAGCCCTTATAAAACCTTTTTCTCCAGAAAAAACTGTCAGATTACAAGGTTTTTATTTTTTTCTGTTATTAAACCACTGATAAAACAATGTTGTTGCTGCAAAAAGTGCTCCTAATGGTACAACAACCATCATTGGTTTAAGCATTGCTATTACAAAATCGGGCATCTCTATTTTTCCTTTACATACTTAAAGTAATAAGTTATGGTACAAACAGTCAATGTATCAGATGTTACTCAACTGCCGTTATTTCTTTTTGCTTTTATCTATACGGCTGAACAGGTCATCGCTTATTTCGGAAAACTCCTCATCGGGAATGCTGCTGCCCTCTTTATTTACCAACTCCTCGTTGGTGATAATATATTTACTGTTTCTTTCTTCCCAGCTTGCACGACGATCATTTTTGGTTTTTTCTTGTTTATCACGGATAACCTCATCAAAAAGATCATCCGGCATAGGCTGAAAATCTTCATTTTTTATAGGCTGTGGCAGTTCGTTGCCATCTTCGTCCTGAAAAAAGTATTCAATGCCCAGCTTTTCTCTCTTTTTCTGTTCGCTTTTGATGTAGTACATTGCACCAAAATAGTTTATAAGTGTCATGGAAATAACCATAATCACAAAAACTACAGCCACAACGCCCAAAAACATAAGCATAAGTGTATAAAAGTTATGTTCCATTTCTACTCCTCTGTAGTTATGCTGTTTTTTATCTGTTGCAGGCGATAACTTCATCCGCAAGTGCAGCATAGCTCTGTGCACCACGGCTGGCGGGGTCGTATGCTGTTATAGGGCATCCAAAGCTTGGTGCCTCGGACAGACGTACGTTTCTTGGTATAGTGGTTTTGTATACTTTATCCGGAAAATACTTTTTAACTTCCTGCATAACCTGTAATGTAAGGTTAAGACGAGGGTCAAACATTGTAAGCAGAACACCCTCTATATCTATATATTTATTATAGTGCTGTTTTACAAGACGAATTGTATTCATCAGCTCGCTTAAACCCTCAAGGGCATAAAATTCGCACTGAATAGGCACAATAACTGTATCAGCTGCAGAAAGCGCATTGATTGTAAGCAGATCCAATGCAGGCGGACAGTCTATAAAGATAAAATCGTAGTCATCGCTTACACGGTTAAGTGCATTGCGCAGCTTTGCATGGCGGTTATCCATATTAACCAGTTCGATACCTGCACCCGAAAGTTTTATGGAGGATGGCAGGATATCCACCTTGTATTCGGTTTTTACAACAACCTTTTTAACATCCAGAGCATCCATCAGCACATCGTAAACACTATTTTCCAGATTTCTTTTGGAAATGCCAAAACCGCTTGTTGTATTGCCCTGTGGGTCAAGGTCAACAAGCAGAACTTTTTTATTTTTATTTGCTATGGAAGCAGCAAGGTTAACCGCTGTTGTGGTTTTGCCCACGCCGCCTTTCTGGTTTGCAACTGCTATAATTTTTGCCATTTTTACCTCTTAAAATTCAAAGTTTCTAATGGGAACACGATGCACTATCATAAATGATATTGTATCACAATTTAAAGGCCAATACAACGAAAAAATCAATTTGTAATCTAAAAAGGCAAATTTAATGCAACAAACCTCAAATTTTTGCCATTCTTTACTGTATGAAATTAAGTTTTCTGATTATTTTATCCTGCGGTCAGATATTTTACATTGTAATATTTTTTAATTATTGTATTTACACGGAATGTTCCACGTGGAACAAAAAAGCCGAAAAGGTTTTACCCTCTTCGGCTTTTTTGCGGTTATATAAAAGGTTGTTAGCAAAATTATTGGTGTATTTTTTGTTACACCTTGACTTATTATATTTAATAAACATTATTTTCTGTTTAGGGGTATTACAATTTCATATTTTACCGCTTCTTCTGTGGTGCTTTGCTCATATTCTGCAGCAAAGCCCGCCTTTTTCATTATCTGTACAGCTTTGACTATGGTATTTGTAAATATACGCACATCTCTTATGCAGATTTTCGGCTTTTTCTTCTGTACTTTTGGCGTAAGCAGCTTTTCGATATATTTATCAGTTTCAGTTACATTTAATGCGTGTTTAATTATGTATTCCAATGCCGCATGCTGTTTTTCTTTTGGCAGGCGACATAATGCTCTGGCGTGACGCTCGGTAAGTCGGTTTTTAATTATGTTAATCTGTAGTTCTTCCTCTATTTCCAGCACACGCAGCTTGTTTGCTATTGCCGACTGAGATAACGACAATCTTTTGCCTGCCTGCTCCTGAGTAAGCCCAAGATGATTAATAAGAAGCTTTATAGCTGACGCCTGCTCAAAAAAATTCAGATCCTCTCGATGAATATTTTCCACCGCACATAACACAGCAATTTCTTCATCTGTTTTGTCCATTACAATTACCGGAACTTTATTCAAATTCAACATTTTTGCAGCAAAAAGCCTGCGATGTCCTGATATAAGCTGATAACCTTTATCAGTTCTTGTCGCTGTCAAAGGCTGCATAATTCCGTTTTCATTTATAGATGCAATCAGACTTTCCATTTCATCCCGCCTGTATATTGTTCTTGTCTGATATGGGCAGGGAGTTATTATATCCGGAGAAATGTATATAAGCTGTGGCTTTGTATCCATTTTATCTCCCCTTTTTACATCATTTTCTGCTGTGATTACACAATAACATATAGTTTTTTGTTTTTCCAGCTTTATATATCGCAGTATACGACATAAAATCACAGGTTTTTATAAAAATAATATATAAGTGTGTTAATTATGCTCAAAACCTGTCGAAACACAAAAGAAAAAGCAGAAAAGTTTTTGGATAATCTCTCAACTTTTCTGCTTTATTGTTCTTTATCGTATTAATCTTATTTATTATACTATATTATAATGGTGCCTTTGATATCTTGCCACCATTGCGTGGATAAACCTTTGGCGTTTCCTTTTCCTTTTTACATACAATAATTGTACGTTTGGATTCGTCAGGCAGTGCATATTCTTCGATTTTTTCAAACTTTGCACCCAGTTTACCAATTGCGTTCATGGCAGGGGTAAGTTCCTTTTCCCCGTCACCTTTCATTGCAATAAAATGGCCACCAACCTTTACCAGCGGAATACAGTATTCGCTAAGCACACGCATATCTGCAACAGCACGGGCAGTCGCAATATCGTACTTTTCACGCCAGCCTTTGCGTGCAGCTTCTTCCGCACGTTCTTTAACTACAGCAGCTTTAATGCCTATTGTATCAAGGGCATACTGCAGAAATGTACAGCGTTTACCTGTAGGTTCAATCATTGTAAGCTCAATTTCAGGCTTAAAGATTTTGGTTACAATACCCGGGAAGCCTGCACCTGTGCCAACATCCACAACTTTGCCTTTTACAAGCGGGTTTTTGGCAAAAAGCAAACTGTCAAGAAAATGTTTGTTTTCAATTCCTTCAGGGTCTGTAATTGCAGTAAGATTTACCTTTTCATTGTATTCCACCAGTATTTCAGCATATTTATCCAGCTGTTCAAACTGCAACTCGCTGATTTCAATATTATACTGCTTTAATGTATTTAAAAATCTTTCTTTATTTATCATAAATATATTCCTTATACAAATTGTTCCACGTGGAACAAAAATTACTGCCCGTATTAAGCTATTATCATATTTTCCTTTGCAGCAATTTTTTCATAGGGGGATTATTTGCTCGCCGCAGACGGCAGACCCCTTGTCACTTCGTGACATTCCCCTAGCAGGGGGACCCTTCATGACGCATTTTTTCACGACAAAGCATGAAAAAATTTACTGTCACCCCCTTAGATGATGGTAGGCTATGCCATTCGGCAGCCTTGCCATATTAAAGGATAAATTCCACATTAGAACATAAAAACATTTAAATTCCTCTTGCTTTCAATTCCAGAAGCAATGCAGAAATGTCACTTGGGCTTACACCGGGAATTCTGCTTGCCTGACCTACATTTACAGGACGCACCTTACCAAGCTTTTCTCTTGCTTCAAGACGCAGACCTTTAAACTCGCTGAAATCCACATTATCAGGAATTACTGTATTTTCCAGCTTTTTAATCTGATTAATCTGCTGTTCCTGACGTTTGATATAACCAGCATATTTAATTTCTACTTCAACCTTTTCTCTTACAAAATTGTTGATGTTTTCTCCCTCACCCACAATTTTCACAAGTTCATTGTAGCTTATCTGCGGACGTTTAAGAAACTCGTTAGCTCTTACACCTGTTGTGATTTCATCAAGACCTTTACTTATAAGCAAATCTTTAACCTGACTTGGTTTAAGTGTAATTGCAGAAAGACGTTCAATTTCCCTTTCCTTTGCGGAAAGCATTTCGTTGTAAAGTGCCCATCTTTCGTCTGTTACAAGGCCAATTTCCCTGCCTGTTGGTGTAAGACGTTCATCAGCATTGTCCTGACGCAGATAAAGACGATATTCACTGCGGCTTGTCATCATACGGTAAGGGTCCATAACACCCTTTGTAATAAGGTCGTCAATAAGCGTACCGATATATGAGGACTGTCGGCTTAATGTAAATTCGCCAAGACCAAGAATTTTTCTTGCAGCGTTAACACCTGCCACAAGGCCCTGTGCCGCAGCTTCCTCGTATCCGCTTGTACCATTGAACTGACCTGCACCATAAAGGCTGCCATATTCTTTAAATTCAAGTGTAGCCTTAAGGTCAAGCGGGTCACAGCAGTCGTATTCAATTGCATAGGCAGGGCGTGTAATTTCCAGATTTTCAAGGCCCTTTATTGTCTTGTAAAATGCCACCTGTACATCCTCAGGCAGAGAAGAACTCATGCCCTGAATATACATTTCGTCTGTTTCCAGTCCGCAAGGTTCAATAAACAGCTGATGACGTTCCTTATCTGCAAAACGCATAACCTTATCTTCAATGGATGGACAGTATCTTGGACCTATACCTTCAATCTTGCCGCCGTATAACGGACTGCGATGGATATTATCCTTGATAACCTTATGTGTTTCCAGATTTGTATAACTGATATGACAAGGCAGAATATTTTCAGGCTGCTCTTTTGTCATAAAGCTGAATGGTGCGGTTTCCTCATCACCGGGCTGAACTTCCAGTACAGAAAAATCAATACTGCGTTTGTTTACACGGGCAGGTGTACCTGTTTTAAAACGCACCAACTTTATGCCGTTTTCCTTAAGGCAATCAGACAGTTTCTGTGCAGAGTGGTGTCCGTCAGGGCCGCTTAAGTAACTTGCATCACCTACAAATATTTTACCTGTCAGATATGTACCTGTTGCAATAATAACAGCCTTTGCGCCATACTGTGTGCCAAGCTGTGTTTCAACACCTGTAACATTTTTATTTTCATCAAAAAGCACCTTGCAGATTTCTGCCTGCTTAAGGTCAAGATTTTCCTGACGTTCCACCAGCTTTTTCATATAAATTGTGTACTTCTGTCGGTCACTCTGGCAACGCAGAGAGTGTACTGCAGGTCCTTTGCCGCGGTTAAGCATTCTTGTCTGAATGCTTGTTGCGTCAGCCGCAATACCCATACATCCGCCCAGTGCGTCAATTTCCCTAACAAGATGCCCCTTTGCTGTGCCACCGATAGCAGGGTTACAAGGCATATTGCCAACCCCGTCCAGAGTAAGGGTGAAAAGTGCTGTTTTAACACCCAGACGTGCAGACGCCATAGCAGCTTCAATACCTGCGTGACCTGCGCCTACAACTACAACATCATAATTTCCTAAAATCATAATTTATCTCCTTATTGTTGTGTCTTAGCAATCCCTTTCACCGATTGTTAAACATTAAATGTATTTACAATATAACTTTTTGTAATATTTTACTTAAATATTATATTTCGTTTATTTACCTACACAGAATTTGCTGAATACTTCGTTTACAACCTCTTCGCTTACATTTTCTCCTGTAAGCTGATAGATTGCATACAGTGCATCATCAATACACACACCGATGATATCAAGGCTTTGTCCCATATAAAATGCATCTGCCGCATCGTTTACTGCACGGTATGCTTCCCTTACTGCTGCAAACTGTCTTTCATTTACAACTGCGGCAACTGTGTCGTCAATATAAGTAAGGTTAAGCACCTCTTTAACTGCCCTTTCAAATTCTTCCGACATATAGAAATCCTTTGCAGTTATGTTAAGCACCTTTTTAAAATATTTTTCAACTTTGGCAGTGTCAAACTTCTGTTCCAGATCCTGCTTGTTTATAATAGCTATGGAGTTATTTCCGTCGCATTTTTCCGCAAGGCTTATATCCTCGTCTGTAGTTTCAAGACTTCCGTCAAATACACAGAAAACCAGCTGTGCATCTTTAAGGCGTTCAATAGAACGCTGAATACCCATGCTTTCAACAATATCGTCAGTTTCACGGATGCCTGCAGTATCCTGCAGAATAAGGTTTACACCACCAAGGATAACCTCCTGCTCCACAACGTCACGGGTTGTGCCTGCAATTTCGGTAACAATTGCTTTTTCAAAGCCCGACAAAGCATTAAGCAGTGTGGATTTACCTACATTCGGCTTGCCAACAATTGCGGTTTTTACACCATTTTTGATTTTTGCACCGCTGTCATAACCGTCAATCAACTTTTTAAGTTCAAATTTAGCGGAGAGGATAATATTTTCAATCTCGCTGTCGCTGACCTCCTCAACTGCTTCTTCCGGAAAATCCGTATAAGCGGATATATGTCCCACCAGCACAAGCAGATTGTCTCTTACCTCTCTCGCCTTCTGATACAGATGGCCTTCAAGAGCAGACTTTGCAGCTGTAAGTGCCTGTGAGGAGGACGCATTTATCATTTCAATAACTGCTTCTGCCTGTGTAATGCTCATCTTGCCGTTAAGAAATGCACGTTTGGTAAACTCCCCTGCCTGTGCAGGCTGTGCACCTGCCTCGTAGCAGGCCTTAAGCAGCTGGTCAGCAATAACCGCACCGCCGTGACAGCTTATTTCCACTACATTTTCCCCTGTATAGCTTTTAGGTGCGGCAAAAAACAGTGCAACTGCCTGGTCAATCTCCTTTTCACCACGGTATGCATGACCAAACAAAGCAGAATAACCTTTCTGCTTTTCAACATCCTTTTCTATATTGAAAGGTACAAAAACCTTCTTTGCAACGCTGAAAGCATCGTCACCGCTTATTCTCACAACACAGAGACTTGCCTTGCCCACCGCTGTTGCCATTGCTGCTATACAGTTGCTCATATTTTACCTCAGCTTATATATCAATAATTTTTAAACATATTTTTCTAACATATTATTTTATCATAAACAGGTAAATATGTAAACAAAAGCTGTCCGGTTTGATGATATGTGAAATATTGTCACATCAGCACCATTGTTGAAACAGCCATACAAATATGTTAAAGTAAATCAAAATAATTAATAAATTTATTTCGAAAAGAGTATAGTATGGAATTCAACGAAAAGCTGCAGCAACTAAGAAAAAGTAAATCCCTTACACAGGAAGAACTTGCCGCCGCACTGTTTGTATCACGCACGGCAATCTCCAAGTGGGAATCCGGCAGAGGATATCCCAACATAGATTCCCTAAAACAGCTGTCAAAACTGTTTAATGTATCAATAGACAGCCTTTTATCCGGAGAAGACCTGCTGACCATTGCTGAAGAAGACAACCGCAAAAAACAAAACTGTTTTTGCAGCCTTGTTTTCGGTCTGTTGGATATAAGCACAATAATGTTTCTTTTTCTCCCGATTTTTGCACAGAAAACAGACGATGGTGTAATATCCTCTTCCCTTTTGTACCTTACCGAAATTTCTCCATACCTTAAAACTTCATATATTATATCTGTAGCTGTAATTGTATTGTACGGCATCATTACTATAATTCTGGACAGATACCACAACGTGCTATTGGTTAATACCAAAATCACATTTTCCCTCGTTATCACCACAGCAGCAACAATGCTTTTTATTGCAGGTGCACAGGTTTACGGGGCAGCCTTTCTGTTTGCGTTTTTTATAATAAAGATAATTATTCTCTTAAAACATCAGTGACACATAAGGTATCATTGCATAAAGCTGCATTTTCTTGAAGTTTAATGTATGTTGCTGTAAAATATAATCAGAAAAAACACAAAACACATCTGTATGACATATTTGTATTTATCGGTGTCGTATGATAAAATAAAGTGCTGTACAAAGCATACGCACAGCATTAATATGCATTTTATAAGTCTTAAATCTATATAAACGAGGGACAGTATGGAACTTACAATTTTTGAAATACTCAAGGTTATATTTCTCGGAATAGTTGAGGGCATCACCGAATGGCTGCCGATTTCCTCCACAGGCCATATGCTGCTGGTGGATGAATTTTTACATATAAACGCCAGCGATGCCTTCAAGGAGATGTTCTTTGTAGTTATCCAGCTTGGTGCAATCATGGCGGTTGTTTTGATATTCTGGAAAAAGATGTGGCCATTTAACCTTACCGACAAAAATCGTCCATTTATAAAAAGACATATCTTTAATATGTGGTTCAAAGTTGTGGTTGCCTGTATCCCGGGTGCTGTTGTAACAATCCTGTTTGATGATTATATAGAAGCACACTTCCATACACCTCTGGTTATCGCTGCAACACTTATTATCTACGGCATTCTCTTTATTGTTATCGAAAACAGTCACAAGGGTATTATTCCCCATGTTAAGAAGCTTTCTGATATCACCTATAAACACGCTCTTATCATTGGTCTGTTTCAGGTGCTTTCAATTATTCCGGGCACAAGCCGTTCAGGTTCCACAATTATCGGTGCACTCTTAATTGGTGTCAGCCGTGTGGCAGCAGCAGAGTTCACATTCTTCCTTGCTGTGCCTGTAATGTTCGGTCTTTCATTCCTTAAACTGATTAAATTCGGCCTTGCATTCACATCTGCAGAACTTATAATACTGCTTGCAGGCTGTGTCACAGCATTTGTCGTTTCACTCCTTGTTATTGGTTTTCTTATGTCCTATATCAAGAAAAAGGATTTCAAGGTTTTCGGCTGGTACAGGATTGTACTGGGTATAATCGTGATTGTATATTTTATGATATTTGCATAAAACTGAATAATCAAAACAAAGGACGGGAAATCCCGTCCTTTTTTAATTGTACAGCAAATCCGCACTATAAACCGGAGTGATGTAATTAATAGGTGTCCCATCTTCATTTAAAATATGTATCGCCGCAAAACTTGCACAGATACAGGTGCACACAAACTTGTGTGCGGTAGCGCCATACGGCTTATGCGGCAATATTGTTTCTTGTTCCACGAGGGTATGCGGCATCGTAATCAGCGGAGCTATTGGTTACTTATAGTTACAAAAGTAACATCCTCAGGAATATATCACACAGAAAAACTCCCCTGCCGGATAGTGAGCAGGGGAGTTTTTGCGACTTAACGTCAGAGGAAGGTATATCTTACAAAGATAGTTACCATTTCAGGGATACTCGGGTAAATCCCTATGTCAAGATTGGGGAATCTTAAACGCTTTTTTAAGAGAAGGTATGAAAAAACTTGCGTTTTATACTGATTTATCTTTTTTTATCTTATCCAAGGAAGGATACAAACAGTGTAATGATGATACCATTACAGAAGTCAATAAAGAGGGAACCTACAAGTGGAACAACAAGGAATGCTGTTGGAGAAGGACCGTTTTTCTTTGTGATTGCCTGCATATTTGCCATTGCGTTTGGTGTTGCACCCATACCGAAACCACAGAGACCGCCACTGATAACTGCTGCGTCATAGCTTTTGCCAAGAAGGTTGAAGCATATAAATCTTGCCATGATAAACATAAGTGCTGTCTGTGCAAGAAGCATAACAATCATTGGGATTGCAAGGTCAGCAAGCTGCCAGAGTTTGAGACCCATCATAGCAAGACCAAGGAATACGGACAGGCAGTAACCGCCGATTGTATCGATTTCTTCCATTGGAACATCCCAGCCTTTTGCTTCAAAAAGGTTACGGATAATAGCTGCTGCCATCATAGCACCAATGTAGCCAGGGAATGTGAGTGTTGTGCCCATGATTGTAAGACCGGAAAGAAGTTTACCGATGATTGTACCGATACCAAGAGCAACAAAGAGGAACATAATTGCGTTGAGGAAGCGACCCTGGTCAATTCTGCCTGCTTCGCTTTCTTCGCCAACTTCGCCGCCTGTTGCGGATGTTGTTGGTTTAAGGCCGTATTTTTTGATTACGGAAGAAGCAATTGGACCGCCGATTACGCAGCCTGCAACAAGGCCAAATGTTGCGGATGCAACTGCAACAACTGTTGCACCTTCAAGACCTGCTGCTTCAAGCACAGGACCAAAAGCTGCGGATGTGCCGTGTCCGCCTACCATTGGAATAGAACCTGTTGCAAGACCGAGAAGTGGGTTGATACCAAACAATGTTGCAATACCTGCACCCATTGTATTCTGGATGATAACTGTACCTATTGCGATTGCAAGGAAGATAAATACAAGTTTACCGCCTTTTTTCAGCATCTTGAGTGCTGCTGCAAAACCAACGGAACAGAAGAACATGTTCATAAAGATTGTCTGGATTGTAGCATCAAAGCTGATTTCAAGAATACCTGCAGAACGGAGTGCAAGGTGTACCAAAGCAAATATAACACCGCCAACTACTGGTTCAGGAATACAGTATTTTCTGAAAAATGCAATTTTTGCTACCATAAAACGGCCGAGAAGCAGAACGCCCATTGCAACTGCTGCAGCCTGGAACATATCAAGATTGATAGTTGTCATAAGAGTTAACCTCCATAAAAATTTCTCTCTTTTTGTTGATTACATAATAAATACATCCTTTCAAAAAAATACAAAAAAATACAGTGGCAAATACTATTTTGTATAATAGTAATTAATTATTGTTGTAATTTTTATGCAAATTAAACAATAATCTTTATTTATTAAAGAAATAGAGATTATTTACAGCATAAAAAATTATAATTTTATAAGTATTCTGTAGTTTTTTTGTAGTAAGTATGCTAATATCTTATTAAATAAATTACAAATTTTTATAACATTGCACATTTATATAGCATTATTTAACTCTATGAAAAAACTTCTTAAAAACACAAACCAGAATTACATCATAGCAATAATTTCTGTGTTGGTTGCACTTTCCAGCCAGCTTTACTTCAGTGGATTTGCCGGAGGCTTCCGCATATCTGCCTCGGTTATTCTGCTGCCACTGCTGATTATGACCGTGGGAGAGGATATCTCCACTGTGAAAATCTGTTTCTTCACTGCATTATCAGTCTTTCTGCTGCGTACTTTAATATTCATGCTTCAGGGCGGAACTGCAGGTCAGGCTTTCTTTTTATACATTCCAAACCTGTGTTTCTACATATCCTATGGTGTAATTTTTTCAATTCTCTGTCAGAACAAGCACACTGTCACCTATAAAAAGATATTCGGCATACTCTACTGCTGCGACTTTCTCTCCAATATATTTGAAATCTGCATCACACCTTCTGCTTTAAACCCTGAAAATGCAGTGACCACCCTCTCAGTACTTGCAGGCATTGCTCTTGTCAGAACCGCGGTCACATGGCTTATACTTGTAGGGGAAAAACAATATCGTACCCTGCTTCAAAAAGAGGAACACGAAAAACGCTATCAGCGTCTGTTCCTTATGACCACAGGCCTTAAAAATGAAATATATTTTATGAAAAAAAATTCGGAAGAAATCGAAAATGTTATGGGCACCGCCTACAAACTGTATGAAAATCTTTCTTCCACTGACCTTCCTCCGGAAATAAAAAAAATGTCCCTTGAACTTGCAAAGGACGTACACGAAATTAAAAAGGACTATATCCGTATCATAAAAGGTATTGAAAATGAAATCAGTGAGGAATATGACGAAAAACAGATGAAGTTTTCTGATATTTTGCACATTCTCTACGACACAACCCACCATCTGCTGGAAAGTAAAAATATAGATGTTGTGCTTAATTTCAACTGTAATGACGATTTTATCACCAATGACCACTATGAACTGATGAACATACTTAAAAATCTTGTAACAAATGCTATTGAGGCAATGGAAACCGGTGAAAAAGGAGATACCGTAACTATAAGCCAGTCACTTGTAGGCAGTGAATATATATTTGAAATAAAAGATAATGGCCCTGGTATCTCAAAAAGACATCTGCCAAATATATTCAAGATGGGATACTCCACCAAGTTTGATACCGCAACGGGCAACATATACCGCGGTGTTGGCCTGTGTGGTGTAAAAGCCACCATCGAAGAAACCTTCGGCGGCACAATAGAAGTTTCCTCTGTTTTCGGAGACGGCACAGACTTTATCATTAAAATTCCAAAAAACTCTGTCTCGGTAAAAGAATAAAAATCAGAACAGCACTAAAACATCAAATTATATTAAACAGAAAAAAGGATTACATTATGCGAATTTACATAGTAGAAGACGATATTTCCGTTATCAATATTCTTGAAGATATAGTTGAAAATTATGACCTTGGCGAAATCTGCGGCGACTGTGGCGGAGATGTACCAGATGTAAGCGAAATTCTCCGCTGCCAGCCTGATGTAGTTCTGGTTGACTTTCTTATGCCTGTAATGGATGGTGCAGAACTTGTAAGCCAGCTTCGTAAAGTAAACAACAGCATAAAATGCATTATGATAAGTCAGGTTTCATCAAAAGATCTTATTGCCAAGGCATATACTGCAGGAATAAACTTTTTTATCTCCAAACCTATAAATCTTATTGAGGTGCAGACTATACTCAAAAACGTAGCACAACAGATTGAAAATGAAAAAATGCTCAGCACAATCCGCAATATGTTCTCTGTACCTGCACAAACTGAGGCACAAACTGTTACCCCTGCCGAAAGCGAATACTCCAAAAAACTGCGTATTATTCTCAATCGTGTTGGTATGTCCGGCGAAAAAGGCAGCGAAGATATTATAAAAATATGTATGCATCTGCGTGACAACTATATTTCTGTCAGCGATATAAGTGTTGGTCAGATGTGCGAAAGTATAAGCGACAGCCCAAAAAGCATGGAACAGCGCATCCGCCGCGCAATTGCATCAGGTATGAACAATATTGCACATATGGGCATTGAAGATTTTATGAACGATACATTTATGGCATTTTCCGCAACACTGTTCAGCTTTGAGGATGTACGTACAGAAATGGACTTTATCCGTGGCAAAAGCCGATATAACGGTAAGGTAAGCATTAAAAAATTTATCGATGGCCTTATGCTGGAAGCAGACAGATATTAATATATTATTGTTAACCAGACACACCAATTTGCACTTATTATCATAAATATCCCAACTGCTGTCCTCATCTTAAATATCATTATAATGTAATATATACATAATATAAAAAGGAAGAGAATTTGTAAAAATCCTCTTCCTTTTTGTTATATAATTATTTTTTTATACAATTTGTATATTATTCATTATCTTCAGCTGTGCCTTCGTTATTCTCTACAGCTTCTTCAACTGCATCTGCAGCAGAATTTGTTTCTTCTTCGTCGTCACGCAATGTTGCTGCAAAGGTTACAACCTTATCATCTGCACCAAGGCGCATAACCTTTACGCCTCCTGCATAACGGCTCTGCAAGGCAATATCCTCAATATGTGTTCTGATAATTATGCCGCTGTAACTGATAAGGATTGCATCAAGGTCCTTATTGACAATTCTTACGCCGCAAACCTTGCCGTATTTTTCGGTTTCATAGTTACGAACACCCTTACCGCCTCTTGTCTGCAGACGATATTCGTCTGTAAGGGTTCTTCTGCCCTTACCATCCTCGGTGATTGTAAGCAGCTCATCACCTTCTGAACATACGCCCATACCAACAACTTCATCACCTTCGCGCAGTTCAATAGCTTTAACACCTCTTGCACTTCTTCCCACAAGACGTACATCCTGCTCGCTGAATTTGATTGCCACACCGTCACGGGTTGCAACAATCAGCTCGTCACTGCCATTTGTAATTCTTGTCCACGCAAGGCTATCGCCCTCATCAAGGCTTATGGCAATCAGACCGCTTCTGCGTACATTATTATAAGCAGAAAGCTCTGTACGTTTGATAATACCGCCTTTTGTAACCATAACAAGATTAAGATTTTCAGGCATATCTCTTGGCACAGGAATAATTGTAGTTACTTTTTCATCCTGCTGCAACTGGATAAGCTGAACGATGTTGCTGCCTCTTGCTGTTCTCTTGCCTTCTGGAATTTCATAACCTTTAAGACGGTAAACCCGACCCATGTCTGTTGCAAAGAGCACATAATCATGGGTGCCGCACATAAACAATTCCTGAACAAAGTCCTCATCACGGCGTGTCATACCGCTTATGCCACGTCCGCCACGGCGCTGTGCCTGATATGTGTTTTTAGGCATTCGTTTGATATAACCATATTTTGTATATGTGAAAACACATTCTTCTTCCGGAATAAGGTCTTCGATGTCAACTTCACCGGAAATCTGCTGAATTTCTGTTCTTCTTTCGTCACCATACTTATCACGGATTTCGATAACATCTTCCTTAACCTTTGCCAGAACCATATGGTGATTTTCAAGAAATTCGCAATAATATGCTATCTTTTCAGCAAGTTCTGCCAGTTCGTTTTCAATCTTTTCTCTTTCAAGACCCTGCAGTCTTCTAAGCTGCATATTGAGTATTGCAGTTGCCTGAATTTCAGAAAGGCCAAATCTTTCCATCAGATTTTCTTTGGCATTATCATAACTTTCACGGATAATTTTTATAACTTCATCAATATTGTCGCAGGCAATTTTCAAGCCTTCAAGAAGATGCTGTCTCTCCTGTGCTTTACGCAGGTCGTATTTTGTTCTGCGTACAAGCACATCACACTGATGGTCAACGTACTTCTGAAGGATTGTTTTAAGGTCCATAACCTTTGGAATACCATTGTCCAGGGCAAGCATATTTGCACCCACTGTATCCTGCAGCTCTGTAAGTGAATACAGATGGTTAAGCACAACCTGTGGATTAGCCTCTTTTTTAAGTTCTACAACCACACGCATACCTTCGCGGTCAGATTCATCACGCAGGTCGCTTATACCTTCAAGACGCTTTTCCTTTACAAGGTCAGCAATTCTTTCAACCATCTTGGATTTGTTTACCATATATGGAATTTCGGTAATCACAATACGGAATCTGCCGTTGCCATGTTCTTCAATTTCAGCACGGCCACGGAGTGTAATTTTACCTTTACCTGTTGCATAGGCACTTCTTATACCGCTTCTGCCCATAATAATGCCGCCTGTCGGAAAGTCAGGACCAGGGATAAACTCCATCAGCTCTGCATAATCACATTCAGGATTGTCTATAAGATGGATAATACCATTGCAAACCTCTGTAAGATTGTGCGGAGGAATATTTGTAGCCATACCTACAGCAATACCGATACTACCATTTATAAGCACATTTGGAATACGGCTTGGCAGCACTACAGGTTCCTGCTTTCTTTCATCAAAGTTTGGCTGAAAGTCAACAGTTTCCTTATCTATATCACGCAGCATTTCATCACTGATGCGTTTCATTCTTGCTTCTGTATAACGGTATGCAGCAGGAGGGTCGCCGTCAACGGAACCAAAGTTACCCTGACCGTCAATAAGAGGATATCTCAAAGAGAAATCCTGCGCAAGACGAACCATTGCATCATAAACAGATGCGTCACCGTGTGGGTGGTAAGAACCCAGTACGTCACCTACTGTAGTTGCGGATTTTCTGTACTCGTGGTCGGAATCCAGATTATTCTCATACATTGTATAGAGAATTCTGCGGTGAACAGGCTTTAAACCGTCACGCACATCCGGAAGAGCACGGCTTACAATAACCGACATTGAATAGTTAAGAAAACTGCTTCGCATTTCCTTATCAATATCGACATCAATGTATTTTGTATTGTCATTCAATAACATATTATTCTCCTTTTACAAGGGTATTCCCCTTAAAAAAGTTTTTGTGCTTGGAAAAGATTTTTAATACTGTCGTCTGTTTTTCATATTTATGCTGACTTACGTCTGCAATAAAATTTTTTGACACTAAAATCGGTGCTGATTGTCAGTGCAACTTTCATTGCACACTATATGCGGCAGTATAAATTCTTTATATAAAAATTGTATCTTCTGCAATAACAGCAGCCTGCTATCCAAGAATTTCTTCTGCTACTGCTTCTTCCATATTTTCAATGATTTCAGCTGTCACAGCTTCTTCTGCATTTTCCTTGATTTCTTCTTCAAGGCCTTTTTTTCTGTAGGAAGTAATAATTTCCATTATTTTTTTCTTGTTGCAGTCAGGATTAAAAAGGATAAGGTCGCCTGTTACAAAATGGATACCGAAGTAATGTTCATTTTCAAAACTGCCAATAAATTCTGAATAATTAAGCTCATCGATATTCTCACCTGCCATATATTTGAGATGATCCTCATAGAACTTTACATCAAACCAACACTGGTCATATCCTTTACCTGACCAACTGTTTTCTATGTTTTCCCATATCTGCTTGTCATATTTAGGATATTTAACTTTAAGACCATGAACACCCACACCGGTCATAATTGCTGCAAAAACAGTAAAGATAAACATATTTGGCTGTTTGAGGATAATTACAGAAGCGATGAACACAATGCCAACTATAATCTGTACCCAGGCAGTCAGCTTGATACCACGTTTTTTTGCATCAAGTTTTGCTTTGTTCTGGTCCACTGTAAAATGACCGTAAGTATCTTTGTTGAGAATATATTTTTCTTTATGAATAGGATGCATTTAATTTTCTCCCTTTATTATTCTTTATCACCTTTGAGATAACCATTGATTATTTCCTTGATTTTATCAACCTTACAGTTAGGGTTCATAATAACAATATCCCCTGTTGTAAAGTAGATTGCAAAGTATTTTTCGCTTTCGTAGTATTTTCTGAAAGTATTGTACTCATATTCATCTGTGGTTTCACCCTTGGAATATGTAAGTTTATCTTCATAAAATTTAACTGTAATAGCTTCTTTTACAAACTTCTGATTTTCATAATCTGTAATAATCTTCCTGTTCAGACCTTCGTCTGCCTGCTTCATTTTTTTAAAGTTTGTAAGAGCTATAACAACAAGCAGGAAAGGAATAATATTCCATACAAGGTCGTTTCTTACATCAGTGTTTGTAAAAAACATTACAAACAGAACAGCTGCTGCTGCAGCAAAAAGACCAATAGCCTGTAATTTGTATGCATTTTTTTCTTTTTTCAGATCTTTTTCCAGTCTGTCACGCATAAATGTATGAAAAGTGTCGCCTGTAAGGTAGTATTTTTCTTTGTGAATTGGATACATAATTTAGGTAATCTCCTTATTGTGTTTTTATAGGGTATAATTTCCCCTCTTGACGCATTATTTCACGACTAAGTGTAAAATAATCTGCTGTCTGCCCTGAAAAGTTATCTCCACACCCTGTGCAGGCTTGGTATCTTTAACTTTTTCTTTGTATGCCTCCCTGCATCTGCCTCCGGCAGCAGTCGGCTTGCTCAACCATAGATAACGGCAGGCTATACCATCCGGCAGCCTTGCCGTATATAAGAGTTAAATTCTTTTAAAAAGAATCAGATATCTGTCAATACTGATTAAATCTTGATTAAACATCCAGATTGTCTACATATTTGGCATTCTTTTCGATAAATTCTTTTCTTGGTTCAACCTTGTCGCCCATAAGGATTGTAAAGGTTTCGTCTGCTTTTCTTGCATCCTCAATGGAAACACGCATCATAACACGATTGTCAGGATTAAGTGTTGTCTCCCAAAGCTGTTCAGGGTTCATTTCACCAAGACCTTTAAATCGGCCTATTTTATAGCCGTTACCAAACTCTGCAATAATAGCATCTCTTTCTTCGTCATCATATGCATATCTTATCTGCTTGCCCTTTGTCACCTTATAAAGCGGCGGCATAGCAATGTATATATAACCTGCTTCAATTACAGGTCGCATAAAGCGGAAAAAGAATGTAAGCAGCAAGGTTCTGATATGCTGACCGTCAACGTCAGCATCGGCCATGATAACAACTTTATGATATCTGATTTTGCTGATATCCATATCTTCGCCTATACCACAGCCCAATGCCTGCACAACAGGCACCAGTTTTTCGTTGCCGTAAACTTTATCAAGTCTCGCCTTTTCAACGTTTATCATCTTACCCCAGAGAGGCAGAATTGCCTGATACTCTCTGTCTCTGCCGTTTTTGGCAGAACCGCCTGCAGAGTCACCTTCGACAATGTAAAGCTCACAGATGGATGGGTCCTTGCTGGAACAGTCTGAAAGCTTACCTGGCATACGCACACTGTCAAGTGCAGATTTTCTTCTTACAAGCTCTCTTGCTTTTCTTGCAGCTTCTCTTGCACGCTGTGCACTCAGTGCTTTTTCATAAATTATTTTTGCAACAGCAGGGTTTTCTTCCAGAAAATCACTCAGTTTTTCATAAACCAGTTTTTCTACAAGAGATTTAATCTCTGTATTGCCAAGTTTAGCCTTTGTCTGTCCTTCAAACTGTGCCTCTGTAACTTTAATGGAAATAACTGCTGTTATACCTTCACGCACGTCATTACCGGAAAGATTTTCATCCTTTTCCTTTATATAGCCTTTTGCACGTCCAAACTCGTTGAACACCCTTGTCATAGCATTCTTAAAGCCTGTTTCATGGGTACCGCCGTCAGGTGTATGGATATTGTTTGCAAAACTTACTATATCTTCGTTGTAGCTGTCATTATACTGAATAGCTACCTCGGCTGTGGAGTTGTCTGTTGCTGTCTTGATGTGGATAGCATCGTGAAGTGCTGTCTTGTTTCGGTTAAGATACTCAACATAGCTTTTAAGACCGCCTTCATAGCAGAGTTCCTCGCCGATTTCTTCTTCAGCATTGCGTTTATCTGCAATTGTAATTTTTACTCCCGCATTTAGGAATGCCTGTTCTCTCAGACGTGTAAGCAGAATTTCATATTCATATTCGCAGGTTTCAAACATTTCGCTGTCAGCTTTAAAGCGAACTGTTGTACCCTTTTCCTCAGTGTCGCCAACACGTGCAAGTTCACCGTCTGCCACACCGCGTTTAAAGCTCTGCTGATATATACCCTCGCCGTTTCTTACTTCAACTGTAAGCCATTCACTCAAAGCATTTACAACAGAAGCACCAACACCGTGCAAACCGCCGCTTACCTTGTAACCACTGCTCTCGCCGCCAAACTTACCGCCTGCATGGAGAATGGTAAATACAACTGTAACAGCAGGAATACCCAGCTTTGGCTGAATGCCAACAGGGATACCGCGGCCGTTGTCCTTTACTTCAATTACATTGTCTTCCAGAATAGAAACCTGAATATTGTCGCAGTAGCCTGCCAGTGCCTCGTCTATGGAGTTGTCTACAATTTCATAAACAAGATGGTGCAGACCCGCAGGCCCTGTAGAGCCTATATACATACCAGGGCGTTTTCTTACAGCTTCAAGGCCTTCAAGAACCTGTATCTGTTCTCCGCCATAGTTGGTTTCCACTTTATCTTCTAACTGTGCCATTATTTCCTCCGCTTTTACTTAAATAAAAACTTTGTATTTATATAAAAATCTTTAATAAAGATATTTTACAAATTTATATATCTGCCACTTCTTATGGTATGTGGCAGCTTCATCTAAAGGGTGACAATAAAAATTTTCTCGCTTTGCAGGGAAAATTTTCATCAAAAGAGGTACTCCCTGTTATATAAATGTTGCATAAGCAACGAGAGATATTCTGTCTGAAATAAGCAATAATCCCATATTGAATAAAATGACAAATTCATTTTATATCCAGTCTCTTTTTGAGAATCTGGCTGTTCAGTTCCACAACATAAACCTGTCCGTTTTTCATCACCACAAAGCTTTTTGGAATATCCTTTATAAGGTACTCCACTTTTCCTTCTTTCTGCTTTTCATTCAGAAAATTCATAGTGTGTCTGCCTGCCGTTGTGGTGTTGTCCAGGTCAAAAATCCCCACAATGTCGCTGTCTTTTACCAGAAAATCCGTCGCAATATCTATATACATTCTATAACTCCGTCTTTAACAAGGTATTTTCTGCTCTTTGCAAGATTTATGCGGTTTTCATCACAGGATGATATAAAAACCTGCTTGCCCTCAATGTTGTTAAGCAGATATTCCTGACGTTTAAAATCCAGTTCACTTAACACATCATCCAACAGAATAACAGGGTTTGTATCGCACTTTTCTTTAAGTATGTCGCTTTCTGCCAGCTTCATACTCAGCACAATACTCCTCTGCTGACCCTGACTTGCAAATTCCTTACTGTCAGCCCCGTCAATAACTATCTCTATATCCTCTCTCTGTACCCCACAGGTAGAAAATCCTGCCCTTTTGTCAGCCTCTGTACTCTCACACAGCATCTTATAAAATTCTTCAGGACTTTCACTGTGGCAGAAAGCCAGATATTTAAAATCTATACTCTCTCTCCCGCTGGAAATTTTGTCGTAATAAAACTTTGCCTTTTCCCTCAAAATACCTATATATTCTTTTCTTTTAATATATATCTCACAGCTCAAAACAGCTATGTTGCGGTTATATATTTCAAGGGTTTCATTAAATTCATTTACAGAATATTTCTCTCGGTTTTTCAGAAGGCTGTTTTTCTGTGCCAAATACTTTTCAAAGGTTTTGAACAGCTTGATATAGGACGGATATATCTGACAAAGTGCCCCATCCACAAACTTACGTCTAAGACTCGGGCTGCCGCTTACCAGTGTAAGATGCTGCGGGCAGAATACCACACAGTAGAATTTACCTGCAAGGGTAACCGCCCTCTTCTGTTCGCCGCCGTTCAGCTTTGCAAAGCGTCCTTTTTTAGTATCAGTGTCAGCTATAAGGATTTCTATCTTTGTCTCAAAGTCGCCCTCATCCTCCAGCACCGATACAATCCTGCCAAAATTGCAGTCACGGTTTATCAGGTCCCGGTCCTTGCTGCCACGGAAACTTTTTGCCCCCGTAAGCAGCCACAAAGCTTCAATCAGATTTGTCTTGCCCTGTCCGTTTTCTCCTGTTATTACATTTATACCATCACAGAATTCAAGATCTGCCGATATAATATTTCTGTAATTTTCCAGCTTGAGAGTCTTTACGCAGCAGTTATTCACTTATAACTACCTTATATTCTTCGCCGTTAAAGCTTACAACATAACCGTCGTACAGCTTTTTGCCTCTCATTGTGCAAACTTCACCGTTAACTTCTACCAAACCTTCAAGTATAACTGTTTTAGCTTCGCCGCCGGAGTAAATCACATTTGCAAATTTAAGAAACTGATCCAGCTTGATAAAAGGTGGTTTTACTTCTATATTAATCATTTTTAAACCTCACAGGTAATACAAGATATGTGAAATCATCGCTGTCCTTTGGTCTGATAACGCAAGGAGAAAGACTGCCTGTAAAATTGAATACAAGCTCTTCTTTTTTGCTTGCTTTCAGTGCATCAAGGAGATATTTGTTGTTAAAACCAATTTCAAGGCCTGCACCCTCAACCTCTGCAGAAACCTCGTCGTAAACTGCACCTATTTCTGTGGTACATTTAACACTGATAAAATCGTCTTCTATATTCAGCTTCACAGGGTTTTTAAGTCTCTCTGTGATAATGAGGGATACACGGTCAATTACATTTATAAATTCTCTTGTATTTGCAACAGCTTTTACAGAGAATGTTTTTGGAATAGCCTTGTTATAGTCAAGAAATTCACCCTCAAGCAGACGGGAAAGCACTATAAATTCCTTTGCATTGAAGATGATATATCTTCTGTTTGCATAAATTGTCAGCTTTCCATCAGTTTCGCCCACAATTTTTCTAACTTCATTCATAGCTTTTGCAGGTACAATCATAGAGAAATTGCCTTCAAAGTCAACTTCTCTTTCGCAAACAGCAAGACGGTAACCATCCAGTGCAACCATTGTCAGCTTACGGTTTTCCAGCTTAACCAGCACACCTGTATGTGCAGGACGTTTTTCGTCCTGGCTTACTGCATAGATAACATAATCTACCATCTCACAGAAAAGACGGTTTTCGATTTTTATGCTGTTTTCACTGTTTGGTGCAGGAAAATCAGGATAATCCGAAGAGTCGATACCTTTAATATTGTACTCTGTCATACCGCTTTTGATTTTGCAGTTCATTCTGTCGTCACATTCGATGGAAATTCTGTCGTCTGTGGATTTTTTTACAATATTGCCAAGCAGACTGGAGGAAAGCACAATATCGCCCTCCATTTCAACATCACATTCAAATGTTGTTTTGATGCCCATTTCAAAATCGTAGCCTGTCAGTGTCAGAGTGCCTTTTTCGGCCACAAACAGAATACCTTCAATAGATGCAAGATTGCTTTTAACAGCAACCGCACGGCTAACTGTCTGTATAGCTTCGCTCAAAGTGTTTTTGTCGCAGATAATCTTCATCTTATTTTCCTTTCTTGTTTTTATATATCTCTTTTTATTTAAATTTTTATTATTTTTTGGTTTTCAACATGAAACGATGGTAATTTTATACTCTTTAATCAGCAAAAAACAAATTTTTTCTAAAACAAGCTAAATAAATTCAGCAGTAGTAGTAGAGGCCGTTGATTTGTTGAAAAGTATAAATAAGTCAATTTTCAAGCGGAAAAATCCAATCTTTTTTATCTTGAAAGAATGTTGATAATTTGTGGAATTAAACATAACAACTTTCAGGATGTTTATATTGTTGAAAAGTTAATGTTTAAAGTTAAAAAAATTGTTGAAAAGTTTTTGATTTTTTTATTTTTTATTTAAACGTTCTTTTTCTCTGTCCAGACGGCTGTTTCTGAAGTATAATGCGGTATCTATGCTTACCATCAGCAGATTGATTATATAAAGATAAAGGACTATATCATTGTTATAAAGAATCTTGTGTATAATTCCGCATATATAACCTATCAGTATAGCCCACTGAAAAGTAAGGCTGCGTCCTGCGGCTGTGCGGCTTTTAACAGATTTATATATGTTTACCGGCCACGCAATGCCAAAGCAAATGAGCATACCTGTTTCAAAAATACTCATAAAAAAGCTTCTTTCCTTAACAAAATATATAGGTTAAATATTAAAGACTTTTTACGTTTTTGATAATATCTTCAATATTGCTTCTGTAGAAGGAATCCTTTTCCATCTTTTCTCCCACATTGTTGATTGAATAAACAACAGTGGAGTGGTCACGGTCAAATTCTTTTCCTATATCCGCCATGCTCATTTCACACACCTGACGGATAATGTACATAGCCATTTTTCTTGCTTCGGATATGCTTTGTGTTTTTCTTTTGCCTTTTATATCAGAAGGTGAAACATTGTAGCTTCTGCCAACCTCCTCCAGAATTTTTTCAATAGTAAGAGGAATAGGCAGCTGTTCGTTGAGAATATCCTTGATTGCAATCTGTGCGTTTACAAGGTTAGGCTGTTTGTTTTCAAGACGTTTAAGTGCATCCAGTTTTTTAACAACACCTTCAAGCTGACGGATGTTGGTTTTTACCTTGCTTGCTATAAATTCCACAGCATCGTTCTGTATATCCAGTCTTAACAGATCGCTTTTTCTTTTTATGATTGCACAGCGTGTTTCAAAATCAGGTGGCTGGATATCAGCTGTAAGCCCCCATTCAAAACGGGTACGCAGTCTTTCTTCAAGACGCTGAATTTCCTTTGCGGGGCGGTCAGAAACCAGAACAATCTGTTTGCCTGCAGAGTGCAGTGCATTAAAGGTGTGGAAAAATTCTTCCTGTGTACTTTCCTTACCGGCTATAAACTGTACGTCGTCAACCAGCAGAACATCTGCCTGACGGTATTTGTTGTGAAATTCTGCAGTTTTGTTTTCTCTGATGGCGGTGATAATTTCGTTTGTAAAGGTTTCGCCGTCAATGTAAATGATATTTGATTTTGGATTGTTCTTTTCTACTTCTGCTCTTATAGCTGTAAGCAGGTGTGTCTTTCCCAGACCGGAATCGCCATAAATAAAAAGCGGGTTGTATGCTGTGGCAGGATTCTGTGCAACTGCAAGTGCAGCAGCATGGGCAAACTTGTTTGAGGAACCCACAATAAATGTATCAAAGGTAAGTGCGTATTTACCTCCGTTTATAGGTGCTGCAGGCTGTGCGGTTTCCTCTTCTTTCTTAACTTCAATTTTTATAAGAAGTGTAAAACCGAGAATCTGTTCAAAACCTTTTTTAAGGATAGGTTCAAAACGTTCTTCAATAACACCTTTTGCCCATTCGCTGTTTGTCAGCAGAATTGCGGTGTTGCCTTCTATATTTTTAATTTCAAGCGGTTCAATAAAAAGGTTGTAACTTGCTTCTACAATTTCTTCTTTGCAAAAGCCGTTTTTTACAGCCTGAAAAACATCATTATATGAGTTCATCAAAAAATCTCCCGTTTTAATATTCTATGTCAGCGTACGCCACAGGGCATACTTTTCTATACTACTATTAACCATATAATTATATCATATCAATCAGAAAATTACAATATTATAATAGATATAATAATATAAATAATAAAGATGCATATTTAAATTGTTGTAGATTTGTTTTCCTGTTAAATTTATAAAAATAGAAATATTTTTTCAACAAAACCACAATATATATGTTGATAACTTATCTTTATGTCCATATATTCCAAGAGGAGGCTTAAAACATAAATTTCCTTTATTTTTAAGGGTTTTCAGGAAAAAATTTTGCTTGACAAGCCGTCCCTTTTTATTATATACTTGTACCTTGCAGGGAGTAGTGTGCCCTGCGTCAGTACAGTTGGCAGCGGTGCAAAAGGCATCGTTTGCATATAAAAAATCTAACAGGAGGACGAATCAATGAAAAGAACTTACCAGCCAAAAAAACGCTCCCGTGCAAAAGTTCACGGTTTCTTGGGCAGAATGGCAACTAAAAACGGCAAAAAAGTTATTGCTGCAAGAAGAGCTAAAGGCAGAGCAAAATTAGCTGTTTAATTTATCATTAAAGAGTAATTTGTTGTTCCAAATCCTTAAGATATAGTTAACGAAGGACCACCGACGCAAGAGCTTTGAATTTAAAAGGCGGCTATACGGGTGGTCTTTGTTTCTTTATATCAAAAAAGGAAGCGGCAAGAAAGAAGAAAAAATGAAATTAAAAGCAGTAAACAAAACACAGAATTTAACCGTGCTTACCGCCGGGGCGAAAACTTTGTGGACAGATGTGTGGTGCTGTACGTTATAAAAAACCGTTACGGATATGCTCGTTTTGGCATAACAGCCAGCAAAAAGGTTGGTAACGCAGTAAAACGCAACCGTGCACGCCGTCTTATCCGCGAAAGTATACGTCAGCTTAACATCGACAAAAGCCAGAGCATCGACATAATTGTGGTTGCCCGCAGCAAGACACCGTATGTAAAGCAGCAGGTGGTATACAGCCAGCTTAAAGAACTGTGTGAAAAAGCAGGGATTATACCAACACAGTCTACAGTTACATCCGGTCAGCCCGCAGAAGAATAACGTTTGGCGGTTACAAGAGCCGCAGCTGCGGAAAAAACAGGGGGCAATATGATAAAGAAAATATTTATATTTCCTATAAAACTGTACAAAAAATTTATATCCCCGCTATTGGGTACAAACTGCCGTTTTTCTCCGACCTGCAGTGAATATATGATGGAAGCCATCGAAATTCACGGCATTGTAAAGGGATTGCTGCTGGGTAGCTGGCGTATTATGCGCTGTAACCCGTTGTGCAGACACGGCTATGACCCTGTCCCGCCAAAAGGCAAGTGGACAAACGAAAACAAAAATTTATACCGGTAAAGTGCCTGAGGGCATATATAACAAGTAAAACTTTGCTTACTGTGCAGATCAAATATATATAACTGTATTTCTGCATCATACAGCAACCGGTATAATAAATACGCTACTAAAGCTCGGAGGAATTATGGGCGCAATTTTTGACATTATCGCAATACCACTTGGTTGGTTATTGAAAATCATCTACGACGTAGTTTCCAACTACGGTCTTGCACTCTTACTGTTCACACTTGTGACAAAAATCATTCTGTTCCCACTTTCCTGGAAACAGAAAAAATCCAGCATCAGAATGGCTGCTGTTCAGCCACTTGTTAACGAAGTTAACAAAAAATATGCTAACAACCCACAGAAACGCCAGGAAGAAATCGTGCGTATCCAGCAGGAAAACGGCATCTCCGCATCCAGCGGCTGTCTGCCACTGCTTATCCAGATGCCAATCCTCTTCGGTCTTATCAACGTTATCTACCAGCCACTTACACATCTGGCTAAACTTTCCGAAGAAACAATCAAAGCTGCTACAGAAATTGTAAAAGGCCTTGGTATCACAATGGGTACTTACAGCCCTGAATCTACAATTCTTACAACTGTAAGAAGCAACCCTGACGCTTTCAGCGGTGTTCTCACAGCAGAAAATATCGCTTATATCAACGACATCAACATGTCCTTCCTTGGCCTTGACCTTACACAGATGCCAAGCATCAAAGAGCCAAGCCTTCTCTGGATTATTCCAATCCTCTCCGTTGCTTCCATGCTGGCAAGCCAGCTTATTATGATGAAACTCAACGGCCAGAAGATGGACGGCGCTATGAAATGGATGCCTGTCTACACAACACTTATGTTCGGCTACTTCTCCTTTGTAATGCCTGCAGGTGTTACTGTTTACTGGATTTTCTCCAGCGTATTCGGCATTCTTCAGGACCTCTTTATGAGACTGTTCTTTGACCCTGAAAAGGAAAAAGCAAAGGTTGAAGAAGAAATGAAGGCAAGACGCAAGGCTGCATCTTCCAAGGCAGGCAGAAGAGCCGCTCCTGGTGCAGACGGCAAAATGTCCGCTTCCAGTGCAGAACTTGGCAAAAAACGTCTTGAAAAAGCAAGAGCAACCTACGACGTAGAAGCTGAACTTACAGAAGAACAGCTTGCACGTCTTGAAAAAGCAAGAGCAAACGAAAGAAACACATACGGTGGCAAATAATGAGAGAACTTATCAAACAGGCTTCCACAGTTGACGAAGCTATTGAACTTGCTCTCAGAGAGCTGGGTCTCTCCAGAGAACAGGTTACCTGTGAAGTGCTGGAATATCCTGAAAAGAGATTTTTCTTCAGAAAACCTGCAAAGGTTAAGGTTGTGGAAATCGAAGAAGAGTTCAGCGTAAAGAACCTCTTTGAAGAAAAGAAACCTGAACCAAAACAGGAAAAACCGGCAAAAAAAGAAAAACCTGCAAAGCAGGAAGCTAAAAAAGCTGAAAAAGCTGTAAAAGCAGAAAAACCACAGCCTGTAAAAGAAGAAGTTAAAGAAGAACCAAAGGCAGAACCAAAAACAGAAGCTAAAGCTGAAGAAGCACCTGCACTGGAAGAAATTCCACTGGAAGCAGCTTCCGCAAAGGTTAAATATGCAATGGAATTTATCCACAGCGTTATCGGCCAGTTCTACGAAAGCGAATACGAATTTAAAATCTTCAAAACACAGACAGGCTTTATCATCAAAATCGTAGGTCAGGACGCTGGCTGTCTTATCGGCAGAAAAGGCGAAACAATGGAAGCTCTCAGCTACCTTACATCCCTTGCTGCAAACCGCTTTGAAGACAGCGACGAAAAAATCTCCGTTGACGTTGCAGACTACCGTCAGAAAAGAGAAAAAGACCTGGTTGCAATGGCTAAAAAGATGTCTGCAAAGGTTGCAAAAAGCGGCCGCAGCTACTCCTTTGAACCAATGAACCCTTACGAAAGACGCATTATCCACGCTACAGTAAGCGAAATCAATGGCGTAAAGAGCGAAAGCAAGGGCGAAGGCAGCCAGAGACGTGTTGTTATCTATCCAACAACACCTCGCCGTAACAACAATAAAGGCGGTAAAGGTGCAAACGGCAAAGGCGGCAGAAACAACAACCGTCGTGACAACCGCAGAGAAAAAGCTGCACCACAGGTACAGAAAACAAGAGAAACAAAACTTGTTGACGACCTTGGCGCATTCGGCAGCACAGGCCTCTACGGCAAAATCGAACTGTAATACGGTTTGAAAATAGAATAAATCCTTTTATGGGATAAAAAGCAAAGGCATCGGGAAACCGATGCCTTTTTGTATGCTGTATTAAATTATACTGATATATACTGCCGGTATTATAATCAATTTTGCTGCAGGCTACTTTTTTCTGTACTCTTCCATTTTAAGCTTTATCCATACAGCGTATACATCACCGTTAACTACATTTTCTCGGACATACAACATCTTCCATAGCTCATCTGCGGTTTTGTCTGCAAGTGCGGCCTTTTCCTCCGCGGTCAATATATATACAACCTCAGGGTCGGTAAGTACATTATAACGCAGACAGCCTTCGGTAAAATCTTTGTTTGTCAATTCGCATTTAAAGTCTTTATCCAACGAATATTTAGTATTATTTGATTTATCCATAACTTACCTCCAATAAAATGTGACGTCAAAATGGAATTATTTTGGGTTCTTTGAAAATAATATACCATAAATTGAATGTAATATAAAGTCATAATACATTCAGTTTGGGGTTGTTTTTATGTCAATTAAAAATTTTTCATTCAGAATAGATGATGAGATGTTGCACAAGCTGCACGTAATTGCAGATTACGAAGGTCGTTCGGCAAATAGTCAGTTGAATATACTTGTAAGAGATGCAGTTAAAAAATTTGAGTCAGAACACGGCAAAATCATTTTAGAAAAAGAAGAATAATTTAAAACATTAAAACAGAGGGCATCTCCCTCTGTTTTGTTTTTGCAAAAAAATTCCATACAGGTGAATATTATCGGAAAATTCTGTGAAAAGCCTTGTGCAAATATGCAAAAAGTATTAATATGATTACAACCGACCGACCAGTCGGTCGGTTTGTCGTGCGTATATTTATAACCACGGCTTAATATATAAAAAACAGATTTACATTTTATAAAAAGATGGCAAGGACAGTCTGGATACTGTCCTTGAATTTATCAACAACATACAACAAATCTGTTGAAAAATTTATAAAAAGGATAGTTCTTATGACAAAGTACAGCATTAAAAAACCTTTCACCGTTCTGGTTGCGGTGGTGCTTGTTCTGGTATTGGGTGTGGTTTCTTTTACCAAATTGAAAACCGACCTGCTGCCGAAGATGGACCTGCCTTACGTGGTGGTTATGACCACCGCCCCGGGTGCTTCCCCTGAACGTGTGGAAACCACAGTTACACAGCCGCTTGAATCGGTGCTTGCAACCACCAGCGGTCTGGAAAATCTCCAGAGTATCTCTATGGAAAATGCCTCCATCATTATTATGGAGTTTTCTGGCAGCGTAAATATGGATTCTGCTATGATAGAGATGAGCAGCAGCATAGACCTTGTAGAGGGATATTTTGACGACACAGTATCCTCCCCTATGCTTATGAAGCTTAACCCTGATATGCTGCCAATCCAGGTTCTTTCCGTGGATATGGACGGCATGGATATCAAGGAGCTTTCAAAGTTTATCGAGGACGAAATCTCCCCTTATCTTGAACGTATCGACGGTGTTGCAACAGTTGATACAGTTGGTCTTGTTGCCGACTATGTAGATATAAAACTCAATCAGGATAAGATTGATGCCGTAAACGACACAGTTCTTTATCACGTTGACAGAGAGCTCTACGACGCAAAGAAAGAGCTTGACGATGCAATGAAGGAGCTTGAAGACGGCCGAAAAGACTTTGAAGAGGGCAAAGAAGACCTTGAGGACGGCAAGGACGACATTGAAGACGGCCTTGAAAAACTTAAAGAGCAGAAAGAGCTTATCTATGCCCAGATTGCCGACGGCTCGGTACAGCTGTCTGACGGTAAGGCACAGCTTGATGCTATTGCAGGTCAGGTTACACAGTTAAATGCAAAAAAAGGCCTTTACGACGGCTTTGCATCGGCTGCTGACAAGATGAAAGGTGCAGAAAAGATGCTTTCTGACCTTAACAATGACCTGGCAGCAACACAGAACGGCATAGGCTCAGCCCTTGCCGCAATCTCTCATCTTGGTGTAAACGGGGATACACCTTTCGGACAGATTACTGCAGCAATCGACGGTGCTGTGGCTTCCCTTGACCCTGTGGCAGACGCTGCAGCAATTGCAGGTCTTAACGGTGCCAAAGCCGCATTCCAGCCAAATGAGGCAGAGGGCATTACTGCCGAAACTACTTATAACGGACTTATAAATCAGATTAACGGCGGCATAAAACAGATAAACGACGGCTTTGACACTTTTGTAAAAAGTCTTGAGGACGCAGGTATAGCTGCATCCACAGTATCAAAGGCAAAGGCAAAAGACTGGGACGGCGTAAAAGCTGATATGGGCGTAATGTCCGCAGACCTTGACGACGACCTTAAAGAAGCCGAAACAATCAAATCCGGCGTTTCTGCAAGCCTTGAAGAACTTAAAAAACAGCAGGCAGAGCTGGAAAAGAAAAAGATGGAAACCGTAACCCAGATGGCAATTATGGAAGGCCAGCTTAAAAGTGCCGAAAGCCAGATGGACAGTATGGACGAACAGATGGAAACTGCCGAGGAACAGCTTGACGAAGCTGCTGAACAGCTTGAGGATGCATACAAGCAGTTCAACGAGGCAAGGGATAAAGCCCTGCACGATGCAAATATCGACAGCCTTGTTACACAGAGCATGATAAGCAATATCCTCACAGCACAGAACTTCTCCATGCCTGCAGGCTATATCATGCTCAACGGCGAAAAGCTTACTGTAAAGGTGGGCGAAAAATTTGACACACTTGAAAGCCTTACAAACCTTATGCTGGTTGATATGGGCATCGACGGCATGAAGCCTGTTTACCTTTCTGACGTGGCAGACGTTACAGTAAAGGATAACTCTGACCAGAGCTTTGTAAAGGTAAACGGCAACAACGGCATTGTAATGAGCTTTAACAAATCTTCCGTTGCCTCCACAAGCGAGGTTTCCAAGGAGGTTTCCAAAGAGGTAAAACGCCTTGAGGAAAAATATCCTGGTCTGCACATTACCACACTTATGGACCAGGGCGACTACATCGGCATGATTGTGGACAGCGTTCTTTCCAACCTTGTTTACGGCGGCCTTATAGCACTGCTGGTGCTTATCATCTTCCTTAAATCTGCAAGACCAACCCTTATTATAGGTATGTCCATTCCGCTGTCTGTGCTTATTGCACTGGTGGCAATGTACTTTACCGATGTTACACTCAACATCATCTCCCTTTCAGGTCTTGCCCTTGCAGTTGGTATGCTGGTTGACAACAGTATCGTTGTTATCGAAAATATCTACCGTCTGCGCGGCAAGGGATATTCCACAGTAAAGGCAGCAGTTATCGGCACAAAACAGGTTGGCGGTGCAATCGCAGCCTCTACACTTACAACAATCTGTGTATTCCTTCCAATTGTATTTACAGAGGGCCTTACACGCCAGATTTTCACAGATATGGGTCTTACCATCGGCTATGTTCTGGTGGCAAGCTTGCTGGTTGCCCTTACATTTGTACCTTGTCTTGCAACAAAGGTGCTTGGCAACAGCCACGAAACCACACATAAATTTATGAATAGGCTGACAGACCTTTACACAAAGGCACTAAGACTTAATCTTAAACACAAATGGTTTGTAATAATTATCGCGGTTGCATTGCTGGCAGTCAGCGTTTATAATGCACTTTCAATGCCAATGGCATTTATTCCTGCAATGGATGGTCCGCAGATGAGCATGACACTTACAATGGACGGCAGCATAAGCGACGAAGAACTGTACGATGCGGGCTGGGAAATTGCACAGAAAACACAGACAGTACAGGATGTTGACACAGTTGCTGTTTTAAGCGGTGGCACCTCCGTTGCAAGCCTTACAGCATCCGCTGGCGAAGATTCCAAATCTCTCTCCTTCTACGTTGTGCTTGACGAGGACAGAACACTCTCCAATAAAGAGGTTGCAGCCCTTATCGAGGCAGAGTTCCCACAGTATGCAGAAGAACTTACAGTAACAGCCGAAAGTATGGATATGTCCGCTTTGGGCGGTGCAGGCTTCTCGGTTGCAATCAAAGGCAACGACTTTGACAGACTGGGCGAAATTGCCGCAGACCTTGCAGAAGAAATTAGCAGAGTGGACGGCGTAAAATCCGTTGATGACGGCAGCGGCAGCCGCAGTGGCGAAGTTCGTATTGAAATTGACAAAAATGCCGCTATGAAAGAGGGTCTCACCACAGCACAGGTTTTCCAGATGGTAAACGAAAAGCTTACCGAGGAAACAACAACTACAACCTTTACCTTTGATGGCAGCGACCTTGACGGTTACATCACAGCACCAGCACAGTATACAGGCGAAAACATCGGCAAGATGGTTGTGGTGGATAAAATTGACGAGGACAACAAGCTGCATCTTGTAAGACTTGAGGATATTGCTTCCATTACAAAAGCGGAAAGTCCGCAGGCAATTGTCCGTGACAACCAGTCCAGAACATATACAGTTTCCGCTTCCTTTGCAGACGGCGTAAACACAACACTTGTAGCACGTCAGCTTGAAGATGTTGTGGAAAACTTTGATATGCCGGACGGTTATCAGTTTGTGGTAAGCGGCGAAAACACAATGGTTATGGAAGCATTGGGCGATATGGCACTTATGATTCTGCTTGCAATCGTGTTTATCTACCTTATTATGGTGGCACAGTTCCAGTCACTGCGTTCACCATTTATCGTTCTGTTCACAATTCCGCTGGCATTTACAGGCGGTCTGCTGGCACTGCAGCTTACAGGCACAGTGCTTTCCATAGTTTCCATGATAGGCTTCCTTGTGCTTACAGGTGTTGTTGTAAACAACGGTATCGTATTTATCGACTATGTAAACCAGTTGCGTGCTGAAGGTATGGAAATGTACGATGCACTGGTACAGACAGGCAGAGACAGAATACGACCAATCCTTATGACAGCTCTTACAACCATCCTTGCAATGTCCACAATGGCATTTGGTGTAGGTATGGGTGCAGAGATGAGCCAGGGCATGGCAATTGTCTCCATCGGCGGTCTTGCATACGCAACACTGCTCACACTTTTCCTTGTGCCAAGCTTATACGCACTTTTCCACAAAAAACCGCTTAAAGTAATTGATGTTGACTTTGAGGATGAAGAATAATGAAAAAACAGTACACTGAAAAAGAAATTTGTGTTTTTGGCGGTGTAATGGCTCTTTCCAAAGATGGAAAAAAGATATATAATATAACTGTACAGGATATTGCGAAGGCCTCAAATATGGGCAAGGGCACCCTGTATGAATATTTCTCCTCAAAAGAGGAAATTATAATCAATGCGCTTATGTATTTTCTCGGCCTTGAAAACCAGAAGGCCGAGAAGATAGCGTTTTCCAAAATGAGCTTTAAGGAGAAAATCTACGCACTGTACGACCTTCTGCTTAAAAGCTTTGAGGACGGCTTTGCGGCGGTAAGCCAGTTTGTCACCAGCGACGAGATGCTGAACATACCAAAAATCATCCACGACCAGCAGGAATATATAGAAGAGGTTATGACACTGCGGAACGAGCTTGTAATGACCATTCTGCAGCAGGGTGTGGAGGAAGGTGTAATCAGCCTTGACTTTGATGCAGACTATATCCGCATGGCAATTATGGCCAACCTTTCCTGCCTCAATACCTGCATACATTTGCCAGCAGTGGGACTAAATGTATGTCAAATTGAACAAAAAAAGGACCACGCATACACAATTTTGCTGAAAACACTCAACTGAATTTAAAATATCTTGCAAAAACGGGGTATTTTGCTATATAATATCTTGTCGGCAAAAACAGGCAGATAACCTGAAGCCATTTGCCGCAGGTAAATACAAGGGAGGGCATTTATATGTCAAGAACAATAGGCGCAGTATCCAGAGGTATCAGAACACCTATCATCGTTGAGGGTGACAACCTTGTGGACATCACAGTTCAGAGCTTGCTTGAAGCTTTTGAAGAAGAAAATATCAAAGTAAACGACCGTGACATCGTTGGTGTTACAGAAGCTGTTGTTGCACGTGCACAGGGCAACTATATCACCTGTGATGACATTGCAACAGATGTTAAAAACAAATTCGGCGATGACACAATCGGTCTCATCTTCCCAATCCTTTCCCGCAACCGTTTCTCCATCGTTCTCAAGGGCATCGCACGCGGTGCAAAGAAAATCGTTCTTATGCTCAGCTACCCATCTGACGAAGTTGGCAACCATCTTGTAACTCTCGACCAGCTGGACGAAAAAGGCGTTAACCCTTGGTCCACAATTATGGACGAAGCAGAATACCGCAGACTTTTCGGCAAAAATCCACACCCATTCACACAGGTGGACTATGTTGAATACTATAAAGACCTTATCACAGCAGAAAACTGTGAAGTAGAAGTTATCTTTGCAAACCGTGCAACAGATATCCTTGCCTACACAAAAAATGTAATCTGTGCTGATATTCATTCCCGTGCACGTTCCAAACGTCTGCTCAAAGCTGCAGGTGCAGAAAAAGTTTACGGCCTTGATGACCTTATGACAGAATCCATCAACGGCAGCGGCTACAACGAAATGTACGGTCTTCTTGGCTCCAACAAAGCTACAGAAGAAAAAGTTAAACTTTTCCCACGTGACTGCGAAAAATTTGTAACAGACCTGCAGGCAGCACTTCTTGAAAAAACAGGCAAGAAGATTGAATGTATGGTTTACGGCGACGGTGCATTCAAAGACCCACAGGGCAAAATCTGGGAACTTGCAGACCCTGTTGTTTCCCCAGGTTTCACAGACGGTCTTATCGGTCTTCCAAGCGAACTTAAGCTCAAATACCTTGCAGACAACCAGTTTGCAGGCATGAAAGGCGAAGAACTCCGTGACGCAATGACACAGTACATCGCTAACAAAAAGAAAGACCTTATGGGCTCTATGGAAAGCCAGGGTACAACACCACGTCAGCTTACAGACCTTATCGGTTCCCTTTGTGACCTTACATCCGGCTCCGGTGACAAGGGCACACCTGTAATCTTTATTCAGGGTTACTTTGACAACTATTCCAACGAATAAAAAGTCGGCGGACAATTGTCACAATAAAGCAAATTAAAAGCGACCTCAACTGAGGTCGCTTTTTTATTTGTTGTTTATTATTCGCTGTAAAAATTTTCCCACACGCTGTGGTCAATATCACTGTACGGTGTGCATAGTTCCACCAGCAGCACATACCTTTCGTTCATAAGCTGGTTTGCAAGAAAAATCTGCCCCATCTCCATCGCTTTATCGTCATGCTTTTCGCTGCACATATTGGTAAGATTGCAGAATTTGTCTCCAAGGAATACATTGCTGCCTGTAATGTGCTTGTAGCCGTCCTGCCAGTATTTTTCGGTTTTTATATCGCCGTAATAAAGGATATAGTCCTTTTCGTTTTTAATTTTTATATCGTCAGCCTCAAGGTTGTGGTATTTTACGGTCAGCAGATATTCTCCGTCGGGAGAGATTGCACTGAAATCGTAAAAATATGCAGGGTTTTCATCGGTTTTCGGTGTGCCGCTTACGGCTTTCCAGCCCTCTGGCAGTTTAAATCCAAGATTGATGGATGGATTGTAAAAGCTGTTTGTCTCGCTGTCATAGTCCGAAGCTGTCAGCTCAATATCGCCATAGCTCATAAACCCGTTTTCCCCTACATAAGTGATAGCATCGCTTACATTGCCGTGGTTTATATAGCTGTTTGCGCCCTTGTCCACCACAAATTCGCTCTCGTGGCCAATGCAGTATTCGGGATAGGTGTAATCCCCGTCAGGTGAAAGAGGTTCTGTCCCTTTTGGTGTGGTTATCATAATAAACATTGTCACAAACCCTGCAAGGATTGCCGCAAGGATGTTTTTCATTGTAAAAATCTTTTTCATAAAGGTGTTCCTTTTTGCATGTTGGGTTTTCGGAAATACAATGGATTGCTGGATTTGTCTTCTGCATCTGCAGAACAGCGGAACATAGGGACATAAGGGCATTCCTTTATGCCACGTACCATTCTCTGTAATCCATTATATATTTTTTGACAATGCCACGTCAAATGTATAAAATAAAAACATAGCATTATCACACAATTTTCAGCAAACCTTACATGAAAGGTGGAAAACTATGAAACGTACTGCACTTATCACAGGGGCTTCCTCCGGTTTTGGCAAGGAATTTGCAAAAATTTTTGCACAGGACGGCTTTGACCTTGTCCTTGTTGCCCGCCGTACAGAAAAGCTTAATGAACTTAAATATATCCTTGAGGGTGAATACGGTGTGGATGTGCACGTTATTACCAAGGATTTGTCAAGAACTGAATCTGCAGAGGAAATTTTTGCCGAAACACAGCAGAAAAATATACATATAGATATTCTCGTAAACAATGCAGGGGTGGGTACACTTGGCAATTTTGCTGCAACAGAAAAGGAAAAGGCCCAGAATATGATAAGCCTCAATGTATACAGCCTTGTTACCCTGACACATCTGTATCTTCAGCCAATGGTGGAAAGGGGTTTTGGCAGAATACTCAATGTAGCATCCATTGCGGGTTTTGCCCCCGGTCCCGGTATGGCGATATATTATGCCAGCAAGGCCTTTGTGCTTAATTTCAGCGATGCTCTTTCTACAGAGCTCAAAGGTACGGGCGTAACGGTAACAGCACTCTGTCCGGGCCCTGTAAACACAGGCTTTGCCGATGCAGCGGGTTTTAAGCAGAATATACTTTTCAGCGGCAAAGAGGACGGCAAAGCGGCAAAAGTAAGCCGCTATGGCTACGAGATGATGAAACGCGGCAGACCCATTGCGGTGCCCGGTGCAGTCTGCAAAATGGGTGCATTTGCCACAAGACTTGCCCCAAGAGAATTTGCAAAATATTTTATTTACAAGGTACAGACCTCACGGTTTGTAAAATAGGAACAATAAAAAGGTATCGGATATACAAAATTTCCGATACCTTTAATTTTTGCAGGCGATATTATATAAAAATACAATTTTGCAGCAGCGTATATAACCGGTGTATTATTCTGTTATTCTGCCGCTTTCAATAAGTTCTTTGCGGAACTCCTCAGGATGCTTGAGATAATAGTCCTGATGTTCTTCTTCTGCGGCATAAAAGTTTTTGAACGGCTCAACGCTTATATAGGTCTTCATTCCCGAATGAAATTCAAGGGCACGGATACTTTCTTCTGCAACAGATTTCTGCTCGCTGTTAAGATAATATACTGCAAGGGTGTAGCTGTGGCCTCTGTCAATAAACTGACCTTCGGCATCAAAAGGGTTTACACCACACATAAAAATATCAAAAAGCTGTTCAAAGCCAACTACATCAGCATCATATTTAATTTTTATGGTCTCGCGGTGACCGCTTTTCTGGCTTTTTACATCCTTGTATGTTGGGTTTTCCATATCGCCGCCAGCATATCCGCTGACAACCGACATAACGCCTTCGGTTTCTTTAAAAGTTGGGGTAATGCACCAGAAGCATCCTCCTGCAAAATAGGCAGTTTCCATTTTTGGCATAGAGAGTTGTCCTTTCTAAAATTGTAAATTAATATAGTTTAATGTAATAATTTTAACATATAGCAAGGGATTATAAAAGCAAAAATATATATTGTAATATTATTGACACAGAAAAGTTACGGGTGTAATCTTCTTATAAGGAAAGTAATGGTTTATATTAAAGGAATATTGTGTATGGACAGAGAAAATATAAAACGAGTACGCAGACATTTAAAAATCAGAGCAACATTACGGAAAATGAGAATGACAGTTCTTGTGGCAGTACCTGTTTTTATGGTAATAAGTGAAATATTTATGCCATATGCATCTATCGAATCAAAGCGTAATACCATAGCAATTGGGGCGTTTATTTTTTGTGCGCTTCCTTATGCGTAAGTTTTCTTGCCAGATGTCCTGTTTGTAAAAAATGGATAGATACAAACTCATATTATACCATTCGAGGAGTAAGATCTAGGGGGGCTCATCCTGGTACAGGTGAATTGCCGAATATTTGTCCATACTGTGGTACAAACTTTGGAAAGTACGATGAAGATGGCTGGGCATAATAATAGGATAAAACACCAAAGGCGGCAACATATATATTTTGTTGAAAATAAAAAAGACGTTCTTTCGAACGTCTTCTTTTTATTTTGGTGGGAGCGGATGGATTCGAACCATCGAAGTCACTGACAACAGATTTACAGTCTGCCCCCTTTGGCCACTCGGGAACACTCCCACAAAAAAATGGAGCTGGTGGACGGACTTGAACCCCCGACCTGCTGATTACAAATCAGCTGCTCTACCGACTGAGCTACACCAGCTTATTTTATTCAGTTTTTGCGCTATCCCTTAGCGCTTAATTATAATAGCATACCAAATCGCAAATGTCAACACTTTTTTTAAAATTTTTTAAAAAATTTTTTAGCTTTCAAAATTCGGGTAAAATAGAATAAATTACTTATAAAAACAAGCACTAATATATTTTGCTTTTACAAAGTCTGGTCGGTTTCGGATGGGATATACCTCAAAATATCTTCAACGTTACATTTTAATATTCTGCATAAATCGTTAAGTGTTTTAGTAGAGATATCCTTGTTATGCTTCAGGCGGTGCAAAGTGCTGTGGGACATATGATGTTTACTTGTCAGCGTATACCAGTTTTCACCGGACTTTTCCAATGTATTCCAGAACGGTGTATAGTCTATCATCATATCCCCTCCTTGCAGTTATATTATGTATATTAAAATATCTTTTAACTCTTGAATATCTTCGTAAAAACGAATATAATGGAATATATAAATTACGGAGGTGCCTTTATGGATACTAAACAGCTTTTGCGTTATCTTAAAAATATTTTAGGATTGGAACAGGAATGCAGAACTTTAAGATGGTCGATAAATAAACTTGTGCGGCGTGCAAACTCTTTGGGTATAAAAAATAAGTATAAAGAACCTGGAACATACTCATTTTGGGATTGCATAGAGTGGGGAGATATATTTACATCCTTATTATTAGGGGGTGTTTTAGGTGGTTTGTCGTTTTTAGTATTACGCAGTACCTGGGGATACAGAGATGAGTTAATTCCAATAGTACTTATAGCAATATTTTTACCTATATTCATAGTGTTTACAATATGTCCGTTAGCTGTGACATCATCTCAAATAATAGGTGCTAAAAAATACAAAAAGAAGCTTGAAGGCGACAAAATTTTGTATGCTGCAAACATAATTGCAGACCAGGCAAGGGTAGAAAAAGAACTGGGTGTAAAGGCGGAACTTACTGCAAATATAAATTCGCTAAAATCGCAGCTTGCAGCGGCAGAAGAAAATCTGGAAAAGTTGTACAGCCTCGATGTTATATATGGCAAATACAGAGATATGGTGGCTATATCTATGTTTGTGCAGTATTTAGAGTCTGGCCGCTGCGAAGAACTTAAAGGCCCAAACGGATGTTACAATCTTTACGAAAGTGAACTTCGGCAGAATATGATTATAGGAAAACTCAGTGAAATATCTGACAAACTGGATGCCATACAGGCAAATCAGTATGAACTTTATCAAACTATCACACAATCCAATAATAAAATCCTTGCACTGTGCGATGCTTCTCTTTCCGAACAGCAGCGACATAACCGTATCAGCGAATATAATCAGGAACGTTCCATCAGCACACAGCGTGCAATCGGGGAATATGCTATTATGCGGGATTTAATCAGTCAGTAGTTGTCAAAAACTGAATATAAAAATTAAAATGTCATTCTGTGCAGCTTTAACTGCGAAGAATCCCTCGTTTTATAAAATCAGGAGATTGTTCGATGTTGCACGGAATGGCATATTTTGCGTTTTATAATATTCGGCTTACATCATCTCTATCTTTCCTTCTCATTTATTGAAAAACTTACTGTAATAGAGTAAAATATAATTTAAGGCAAATCCGGCAGGGCATATTTGTACTTTACAACTTACCTGTGTCATATCGGGATTGTCCTTTACTCTATTGAATATTATTTTTAAATAAACGAGGTAATGTTATGAACAAAAACGAAATTTTTTCTTACCTTACAAAAAATGTAAGCGGTTACACTGTAGGTCAGATGGTAACAAACCTTATTGTAATCTTTGTCCTCTCCCTTGTAATCTTTGCTGTGTATAAGCTGACAACAAAACGGGTAAACTATTACTCCAATTTTGCAATTGTCCTTGTACTTACCAGCGTGGTTACAGGTATCATTATGATGATAATCGAAAGCAACCTTGCCCTCTCTCTCGGTATGGTTGGTGCTTTGTCCATCATCCGTTTCCGCTCTGCCATCAAAGACCCTGTAGACACAGGCTACATCTTCTGGGCTGTGGCAATCGGCATCAGTGCAGGTACAGGCAACTTTATCCTTGCGGTTATTGCAACACTGCTTATCAGCGTGTTTGTAATTCTTTTCAGCTTTATCAGCAAAACCTGTCTCAAAGAGGTTCTTATAATCCGCGGCGAAAATCTTTCTGCAAGAGAAATCAATGCCCTGCTCAAGTCAAAAGGTGTAAAATTTACACAGAAATCCAAATCTTCAGGCAGAACAAAGCAGGAATACATCTACGAAATCACCTGCAAAAACAGCGATATGCTGCTTGAAGACCTTAAAGCTGTAAACGGCATTGAAAATGTAAATATTGTAAGCGGAGTGAATATATAGTGAAAAAGGAAAATGCCAAAAAGTTAATACTTCTGGTTTTTGTCCTTGTCGCCTTTGGACTTATGTCTGTTGCAGTGCCCGATTTCTGGAACTACGACATAAACTATAAAAATGAAAAGCTGGATATCCACATTCCAAATACTGTGGAAGAAGATGTGCAGCAGGAAAAATTTACCCTGCCTGTGATTTATATCTACAGTTATGATATAGATAAGCTTATACCTTACTGGGAATGGTCGGCTGATGGTCCTGTTATGCCTCTCAGAGAGGAAAGCAGTGTGGATTTGTATGTTTTCAACAGGGAGGAAAACAGCCCCGAAGATATCCCAAGCCACGTTTATTACGACGAGATGATGAAACTGCGTGGCAGAACCAGCAGCTATATGCAGGACAAAAAGCCGTTTTCGCTGGAATTCCGTGATGATGAAGGATTTCCTGTAAATTACGATTTTCTGAACTTTGATGCAGAAAGCGATTTTGTGTTCCATGCCCCTTATATTGACCGCAGCCTTATCCGCAATTATATTGCCTATACACTGCAGTCACAGCTTAACGGATGGTCGCCAAAATGTCAGTTTGCCGAGGTGTTTGTGGATACTCCCGACAGTACGCTGTCAATGGAGGACTATCAGGGCGTATATCTGATTGTGGAAAAAATCAAGCAGGATAAAAACCGCATAGCTATGGGCGAATATACCACCCCTGAAAGCATGGACAATATATTTTACGAGGGCGGCAACTTTATATATAAAAAAGATGCCTACGAGGAGGGCTACGACACCGCAGTCCGCCTTGAAAAGAACAGCCTTGGCAACAGTTACAGCATAGCATTTCCAAAAGCAGAGGATATGGACGCTGCAGCGGCAAAAGCCATAAAGGATGAGCTGGAAATATATGAAAAGGCACTTTATGAGGGCACTGACGAGGAGTTCAGCCAGTATTATGATATTCAGCAGATTGCAGATGTTATGCTTATGACAGAACTGCTTAAAAACTACGAGGGATTTTCCTCCTCTCTTTACTATTACCGCCCGAGAGGTGAAAAGATAAAGGTTATTCAGTGGGACTTTGACCTTGGCACAGGCAATGTGGATTTCAGCAACAGCCTTAAAAACGTGCCGGAATTCAGCATTCTGGACCAGTCCCGTGTAAAGCAGTATATGCAGCACGAAAATTTCCGCAACACCATAATAACCCGATGGAAGGAACTTCGCAGCGAGGGTGGTGTGCTCAGCGAGGAGAACATCATTGCCCTGCTGGATGATGCGGAAAATCAGCTGGAAGGTGCGTGGCAGAGAAATGATGAAAAGTTCGGTTATATTTTTCTGCAGTCGGTACCTTTTGGCAACAAGTACAACAAGCTGGAAAACTCAGAGCAGGAAAGAGATTATATAGAAAAATTTCTTATAGAAAGGGGCAGATGGATGGATGAGCATATTGACGAAATCGCACAGCTTTACTAAGCTGGAAATGACGCCCCACAGCTACCGCCACGAGATAAAGTTCGAGACAGACAGCCACAAAGCGGAGATTATCCGCCACAAAATCGAAACAGTAATGGCAGGCGACAGCTTTGCGGACAGCTACGGCTGCTACCGTGTAAACTCCATATACTTTGAAACTCCTTACAATCAGGACTATATTCTCAAGGAACTGGGAACAAAGGAGCGTCAGAAGCTGAGACTGCGAAACTATACAGGCAGCGATGTGTTCAAGCTGGAGATTAAAAGCAAAATCGGCGAGGTGGCCACAAAGTATGTCACCACACTGGACAGACAGCAGGCAATGGATGTTTTTAACGGCGAATACGGTCTGCTGCTGGATAAAAACACACCAGACAGTGTTTACACATACTATCAGCTCAAAGCAAATGTTTACCGCCCTCTTATAAATGTAAGCTACAACCGCCACGCATACTTTTTCGGTGACGAAGGTTTTCGTGTGACCTTTGACAGCGACATAAGGGTGGGTGCGGCAAACGAGGAGTTTTTTGAGGAAAAAATACCCATTTCCCCTGTTACCGATAAAACTGTAATAGAGGTGAAATACGACAGCTTTGTACCACATTGGCTGACAAAGCTTATGAGCGATATGGGGCTTAATGCAGGCTCTTTCAGCAAGTATACCGCAGGGTATGATACCCTGTTTGGGCTGTAGAAATAAACCTGCGGTAAAAATATGTATAATCAAACCGAAGCCGCAGAAATATGCCTTGAAAAAGGCTTTATATTCTGCGGTTTTTCTTATAAATAAACTGTATTAAAAGAGGGACAGCCATGGATTTTTCCGACAACTGCAACGTACGGCGTATAGATAATAGAAATGAAGATGAATGGTTTACTGAGGGTATAAAATACTTTGAAGGAAATGGTGCTGAACAGAATTACGCCAAAGCCCTTGAATGTATGGAAAATGCGGCATCGCTTGGAAGCAGGGCGGCAATGTTCAACTGCTATCTTATGTACTCGCAGGGTATAGGTACACAGATAAATACAGAAAAGGCTTTTGAATGGTGCAGAAAATCTGCCGAAGCAGGAGATGTCAGTGCTATGTACAGCCTTGGAATATGCTTTTTTAACGGCATAGGCTGCAAGCCACAGCCGTATACGGCTATGGACTGGATGGAAAAAGCGGCTGAAAACGGTAACAGCGAAGCATACAGAATAACTGCCCAGAAATACGAGGAAGGCATAGGCACCAAAGCGGATATAACAAAGGCACTGTACTGGTACGAAGAAGCTGCCAGGGCAGGCTACGATGATGCAATGCTTAAATGTGCGGATATTTACAGCACTACAGGCAATATTGAAGCTGCATCAGCATGGGCGGAAAAGGCCCTGGTAGCAGGCAATGACGAGGCTTTGTACCGCTATGGCAGAATGAAGATGACCATGGCAAAAAATGCTGCAGATATACAGGAAATCCTGAATAACTACTTTATCCCGTCAGCACATAAAGGCCATAAGGATGCACTGTACCTTTGTGCAGAAGCATACCGCGTTGGTGCAGGCACAGAAAAGGATGAAGCAATGGCCCTGAAGCTTTATGAAGAAGCTGGCGAAAAAGGCAGCAGAAGTGCAATAGACTTTCTTGTAAAGCTTTATACAGAGGGTGGAATAGCACCACAGGATAAAGCAAAGGCTGATTACTGGAAAAGAAAAGAAGAGCTGTACCGATAACAAAAAGTGGCAGAACCTGCTGCAATATATGCAGATATTATACTGACATATGTGTAATGAGATAAAAAACTTGATTAAAGCCTTTAGTCTATGCTAACATATATAATAAGAAAATATATTTAAAATGGAGTTACTATGGACGGCGATAAATCCCGTGAAGATTATCTGGAGGCAATACTTGTCCTCTCCAAAAAGAACGAGGCAGTGCGAAATGTTGATATTGCGGCACACCTCGGCTTTGCTGCACCCAGTGTAAGTATAGCCATCAAAAAGCTGGTGCAGGAAAAATATATCTTTATTGACGATAAAAAATCTGTTGTACTTACCCCTAAAGGGCGTCTCAAGGCAGAACAGATTTACGAGCGTCATCTTGTACTTACCCTTATTCTTATGGAACTGGGGGTATCAAAGGATACAGCCAGTCAGGATGCCTGCAGGCTGGAACACGATTTAAGCGACGAATCCTTCAACAGAATAAAGGATTTTTATTTTAAAAACTATCACAATAAGGGCTGATGTATTTTAACAGGGTATTATCCTGCTATATGCACAATTTTATGGTGCGATAAAACCTTGTACGGCATAAAAGCTGATGTGATATAAAGCTTTTGAAAATCAGCTTAAACTATGGATAAGTCCGATTTTTTCGGAGAAAGAGGTCAATATGGCAAAAATTGTATACTTTTTTCTTGAAAACTGCCCTCACTGCAAAAATGCAGACAGGATGTTTGCACAGCTGTGCGAGCAGAATCCCGAATATGCAAAAGTGGAAATTGCAAAGGTGGACGAAAAGCTCAGTCCTCTTTACGCCACAAAATACGATTATTACTATGTGCCTGCTTTCTATGTAAACGAACGTAAAATCCACGAGGGTGTACCCACACCGGAAGCAGTGGAAAATGCACTTAAAACCGCATTAAGTGAGGAATAACCACATTTTTATGGATAAGTTGTCTGTGGCGGCTGTTCTTGAAGCATTGTGGAAAATGATACCAACTGGCCGCAGGCATACCGCTTTTGCGGCAATTAACCGGATAACAAAAAGCCAGAAACTTTTTAATATAACGAGGAAATAACAATGAAAAAAATCTCTGTAGTTGTACCCTGCTATAACGAGCAGGAAGCCCTGCCAATTTTTTACACTGAAACCACAAAGGAACTGGAAAAAATTCCTGATGTAACCTGGGAATTTGTGTTGGTGGATGATGGTTCAAAGGATAAAACTCTCCAGACCATGCAGCAGCTGGCAGCACAGGACGAAAGGGTAAAATACATATCATTCTCCCGTAACTTCGGCAAGGAAAGTGCAATGTATGCAGGGCTGGAAAATGCCAGCGGCGACTACGTTGTGCTTATGGATGCCGACCTGCAGGACCCACCGGCACTGCTGGGTAAAATGGTATATGAAATTGAACAGAACGGCTACGACTGTGTCGGCACCCGTCGTGTAACCCGCAAGGGCGAACCACCAATCCGTTCATTTTTTGCAAGAATGTTCTACAAGCTCATCAACAAAATTTCCAAAACCGAAATTGTAGACGGTGCACGAGATTTCCGTATGATGAAAAGGGAGATGGTGGATGCTGTTGTTAAAATGTGCGAGTACAACCGCTTCTCCAAAGGTATTCTCAGTTGGGTAGGATTTAAGACCCTGTGGCTTGAATACGAAAATATCGAACGTGTTGCAGGCGAAACAAAGTGGAATTTCTGGAAACTGTTCCTCTATTCTATCGACGGTATCGTGGCATTTTCCACAGCACCGCTGGTTATCAGCAGTGTGCTTGGTATAGCAATCTGCTTTATCGCATTCTGTATGATGATTTTCTATGCAGGCAAGACCATCCTTTTTGGCGACCCTGTAAGCGGCTTCCCTACACTTATCAGTGTGGTACTTATGCTTGGTGGCCTGCAGCTGCTGTGCCTTGGCATCCTTGGTCAGTACCTTGCAAAAACTTACCTCGAAACAAAGGGCAGACCAATATACATCATCGGCAAAACCAATATTGAAAAATAGGATTTACATCTGAAAATTATTACAGAAATATAAACACAGATATATTCTTACTGTTGTTTTGTGCTGTACGTATTAATATTATATATATCTTATGATTAATTCACTTCTCATTACCACAGGCGGCGCAATAAGCTGTGTGCCTACCGAAAAAGGATTGCGCCCTAATTTGAGAGGGGCAGACCTTTTAAAATATTCTAACTACTACTGCGATGTGCTGGATTTCAAGCTGATTGACTCCAGCGTTATGACCGACCCTGAGCGTCAGGAGATTGCAAGACTGCTGTGGGAAAACCGCGAAAAATACGACAGCTTTGTCATTACCCACGGCACCGACAGTATGGCATACACTGCAGCTTACCTTGCCTGTGCCCTGCAGAATTTTGATAAAACGGTGGTGCTTACCGGCAGTCAGCTGCCTATGGTTTATCCTGGTACTGATGCTGTGGCAAACCTTAATCTTGCCCTCAAAACTGCTCTTACGGGCGAATACTACGGCATATGTATAGCTATCGGCGGCAGACTGCTGCCTGCGGAATCTGTTACCAAAATGGAAACCGAAGGATTTGCTGCATTTGACAATGTGGATAAAAAATATCTCACAAAGCCTATACCAAAGCCTGACGGAGGGGCAAAGTATCTGGAACCTAAAACCGATATGGTCGGGGTTATCTACATTACACCTAATTTAAGCCGCGGTGTAATCTTGTCCTATGTGGCAATGGATGCGGTGCTGGTGCTGCTGCTTGGTGCGGGCGGTATGCCTGCAGTGTGCGAGGCTGCCCTGGAACGCTTGCAGGCGGCAGGTGTAAAGGTTTACATCAAAAGCCAGTGTATGTACGGTAAGGTGGAGGAAATTTATGCCGCACATTCAGGCGTAAAGAAATTTATTCCCGTAAAGGACGAAAGCATCGAATATACAATCTACAGAATTATGTTCGACCTTGAATAGCTGTAAAAAGTTACAGATAAAAATTTTCCTGCTGTCTGAATTATTTTGACAGCAAAAAGGACTTATATGGATAAAACAAAAAATATTAAAAGCATAATATTGAAAATACTGCTTCATTCGGTGTGTCTGGGTGGGGTATTGATTGCTGTTGGGCTGGCACTGTTCTTTGTAAAATACAGCTTTGTGGATACCGCCACAACCAAAAACCAGTACAGGTATATCAACGATATATATGATGCCCCTGTGGTGGATTTCAGCCACGGTAAAACACTGGAGCAGGAATTTTCCACCCATGGTGATATATACGGCGTGAAAATCCGTTTTCATAATCTTGGCAAGCCTCAGGCGGGCTCTGCACGTCTTGAACTTGTAGAAAAAGAACTGGGTGCAGTGGTTGCAGAAACCACATTCAATACCGAGGTTATGGTCAACGATGTTTATACCGATATCTTTTTTGACCGACCATATTACGTTGGGGACTACTGGCAGGAAACCAAGGGTACACGGGATTATATTCTGCGTATAACTCCGGACTTCGCGGCCGGGGATGAAGCGTACATGAAGGTGTGGGGCGATTCTGCAAGCGGCACAATGGCATTTGGCGTGCTTACATATGTTGTGGACAACGCTTCGCTTTACGGCTGGTTCGGTCTTATCTGCAAGGTTGCGGTTGCCGCAGCAATACTTCTCTATGCTGCCTGTTTTATATTCCGCTTTAAAAAGGAAACTGTGTTTATTATCGCATTGCTGGCGGTCAGCAGTCTGTTTACTCTTGCTCTGCCGCCGTTCTCATCTCCGGACGAGGAGGCTCACATAAACACAGCGTATCGCCTGTGCAACGAAAAGCTGGAAGGTTATACAAGGAAAGACCTTGCAGAACGCACAATCCAGCGACGTGCCGAGGACTACAGCAGTACCTTTGAAAATAAACATACAAACGTTTTCAGCTACGAGTATATTTACGATAATCTTTTCTCAAAGGCACAGAAAGAAGGCATAAAGCCAATCAGCAATGTATGGGCAGTGTCTGATTTTGACGGCGTTTATATGATGGGGGCTCTTGGTATAAAGCTAAGCCATATGCTTAACCTTGGCTACGTTGGCAGTATGTATCTTGGCAGACTTTTTAACCTGCTGTTCTTTGCACTGTGTGTCTTTTTTGCAATAAAAATTACCCCTGTGGGTAAAAATGTGTTTATGGCACTCAGCTTTTTCCCCATTACCCTTCACCTTGCAAACAGTTTTTCCCGAGATGTGTTTGTAATCAGTCTGGGCTTCCTTTTCACAGCTTACCTGCTGTATCTCTTAAAGCAGGAGGAAATATACAAGTGGTGGCAGCTGGTGCTGCTGGCTGTAATCAGTGTGCTGCTGGCCCCAAGCAAATTTATCTACTGCACCCTCTGTATAGCAGTGTTGCTGCTGGATATAAAAAAGGTACCGCTGCTTAACAGAATAAAATTTAAGATTAACCCGATATTTGCAGTGGTTGGTATAGGTGCATTTGGTGCCGTTGCGGTTGCTCTGGCAATTATGCTGCGTCCCGATGTACTGCGTACAATTCTTCCTGCGATATCATCGGGCGAAAGTCTGGAAACATTGCTGCTTACAAATCCTGATGCCACATTCAATATCGGGCTTATGCTGCAGAATCCTGTAGTTACACTTAAGCTTGTTCTCAGAACAATCTTTGAAAACGGTGCATATTACATCAAGAGTGTTGCAGGGGGAGTGCTGGGATATAACAGCGTGCTTATCAGCGATGCATTTATCATAGTAATACTTGTATGTGCCATTGTTTCGACCTTTGCAGAGGAGCAGGAAACTTACACACTGCGTCTGTATGACAGAGGAATGTTCGGATTTATATCAGTTATAATTCTGGGGCTCGTGGTTTATCTTGGTATTAACTGGACACCTGTAAGCTACAGTACAATCTACGGTATACAGGGCAAATATCTGCTGCCTGTACTGCCTATGGCATTTCTGGCCTTGCGTGGCAAAACCTTTTCACTTAAAAAGGATATATTCCGTCCGCTCTGTTTTGTAATGGGCCTTACAAACCTGTTTGTGGCCCTCAATGCAATAGTGGTTATACTGCAGAGATAAGATAAATATATAATCAAAGAATATACAGCGGTTATAGTATCAAGCGAGCTTTAACCGCTGTTTTGTGTTTTTTATGACATTTTGCACTACATATATACACATATTTTCATATCACATGCAAGTGTTTGTTAAAAAATCCTTAACAATTAGTAAAATATACAAAATTAATGCATAAAATAACCTTGTTGAGATTTTTAACAAAATTACAAAAAATTTAAATTACACTTTGTAACCGTTTTGTTACATTTTTTTTGTGCAAAATGTAAAAAAATAAAGGGCAAAAAGATTGGATTTGTAGTAATTTACAATAATTATGCAATATTGTTTCAAAGTGTTGACTTTATTTGTGAGTGGATATATAATCATAGCAACACTTAAGAAAGGAAGAATAAGGTTATGACAAACGTATTTATGAACAACTACACTCATAACTCTGAAAACTGGGCTGCTTGTCAGGCTGGTACTTCTTCCTGTGCTGAATTGGTAAAATTGGTGCATGCTGTATTATGTGCAGTGTGCACTTTTGTTTTTGCTCTATTGGCAATAATTATCCTTCGCGGCGCTATTGGCGTCCTTATTAGTGTTGCAATAATTAGCATTATTATTATCGCAAGAGAAAACAGGATATTTAAAGCAAAAGAGCTCACAGCGGCATAACGCTGTTATACGGCAACTTAGGGGCTGCACTCTTTTGCGGAGGGCAGCCCTTTTAAATTGTACTTATGACGGCATGGCCGTCTGAGATATATGTTCCGTCGGCGGAATCCGGAACCGCAGACGGAGCACAAAATAATCAAAAATTAAAAAATATTTTATAAAGAGGTATTGGTTATGAAAAAATTAATGGCATTATTTTTAGCAGCAGCTATGATGGTCAGCATGACAGCTTGCGGCGGCAGCGAACCTGCAGCTGAAGGCGGCAATGCAGCAGAAACAGAAAAAGTTCTTTTCATCGGCGGTACAGGTCCACTTACAGGCGACTACGCAACATACGGCACATCCGTTAAACAGGGTGCAGAACTTGCAGCAGCAGAAATCAACGCTAACGGCGGCTTTGCAGATGGCTGGACAGTTCTTGCAAGAGTAGAAGACGACCAGGCAGACGGTGCACAGGCAGTTCAGGCTTACGCAACAATGTTTGACGACGGTATGGACGTAACACTTGGCGGCACAACATCCGGTGCATGTATCGCTATTACAGAAGAAGCAGTTAAAGACAACATGCTTCTCCTCACACCATCCGGTTCCCAGCTTGAATGTACACAGTACGACAACTGCTTCCGTGTTTGCTTCGAAGACTCCGCACAGGGCCTCTACGCAGCTAACTTTATCAAAGACAACGCAGTAGCAGAAAAAGTTGCTATCATCTACGACAAATCCAACGACTACTCCAATGGTCTTAGAAAATCTTTCGTTGAAACAGCAGCAGAAAACGGTCTTGAAATCGTTGCTGACGAAGCATTCACAAACCAGTCCAACACAGACTTCTCCGTTCAGCTTCAGGCAGTTAAAGAATCCGGCGCTGACCTCCTCTTCCTCCCAATCTACGCACAGGAAGCAGCATACATCATCACACAGGCTGACAAAGCTGGTCTTGACGTAACATTCTTTGGTTGTGACGGTCTCGACGGTATCCTCGAAAAAATCGGCGCAGACAACCTCCCACTTGCAGAAGGCGTTATGCTTCTTACACCATTCGCAGCAGACAGCGAAACAGAACCTACAAAATCCTTTACAGCTAACTACAAAGCAAAATACGGCACAACACCTGACCAGTTTGCAGCAGACGCATACGATGCAGTATACGCTCTCGTAGCAGCATTTGAAAAAGCAGGCGTTACACCTGAAGACGAAAACTTCAACCAGGCAATGATCGACGCAATGCTCGAAATCGAAGTTGTTGGTACAACAGGTACAATGAGATGGGATGCTTCCGGCGAACCAGACAAAAACGCAACAGCTGTTGTTATCCAGGACGGCGTTTACGTTTCCTACGACAACGTTAAATAATAACCTGCCTGCACAGCCTGCGCTGTGAAATGCATACGCATTTTCGGAAATCGCGGATTTCCCCAGTCAGAACATTGAAACCGCAGATTAAACGGTGGTTTACAGTAAAACTCACCGTGCGGTTATAACAACCCCGCCGAATGTGTTTCACACATTTAAAGCTCGCGCTTTCCTGCAGCCTGTGCTGCAGCGGCGTGAACGTTGAAACCGCAGATTATATGGTGATTAAAAATTTGATTTATCGTGCGGTTATAGTAAAAGTAATCCCGTCCCTCGGGATACAGAAAATGTATTGATAATTGGTATACAGAGTTTTAAAAATTAAAAAATTTAATTAAAAGTAAAAAAATCGAGGGTTTTCGGGCGGATAATCTATCCGTCCGAAAATACCCTTTTGTAAACGGAGTTTTATTATGAGTTTTCTTTCTAATTTTATAAGTGGCTTGTCCCTGGGCAGTATATACGCCCTGATAGCCCTTGGTTACACAATGGTATACGGTATAGCGAAGATGCTTAACTTTGCTCATGGTGACGTTATTATGGTTGGTGCATTCACTGTAATTGTCGTTGTCAACAGTCTGGGTCTCCCCGGTGTTGTGGGTATTCTGGCAAGCGTCCTTATTTGTGTGCTTATGGGTGTTACAATTGAAAGAATCGCATATAAACCTCTGCGTTCTTCCCCACCGCTTTCTGTTCTTATCACAGCTATCGGTGTTTCCTACTTCCTGCAGTCACTGGCACTGCTTATATTCGGTTCCACACAGAAAAGCTTCCCAAAAGTTTTCAACGTGGCACCTGTTCATCTTGGTGAACTTACAATCAAAGGCGAAAGTATCGAAACTCTCGCAGTTACAACAATCATCATGGTTGGCCTTACACTCTTTATCAACAAGACAAAGATGGGCAAGGCAATGCGTGCTGTATCCGAAGACCGCGAAGCTGCGGAACTTATGGGTATCAGCGTAAACCGCACAATCACAGTTACATTTGCAATCGGTTCTGCACTTGCAGCGGTTGCAGGTCTCTTCTTTGGCGCTACATACGGCTTTATCGGACCTTACTCCGGTGCTATGCCTGGTATCAAGGCATTTGTTGCTGCTGTTTTCGGCGGCATCGGCTCCATCCCTGGTGCTATGCTGGGCGGTATCCTGCTGGGTATCATCGAAAACCTTGCAAAGGCATACATCTCCACAGAACTTTCCGACGCTATCGTTTTCGGCGTACTGGTACTGGTTCTGCTGGTTAAACCAACAGGTCTCTTAGGTAAGAAAATCAACGAAAAGGTATAGGTGTCAAAGTATGAAAAAGACAAAGCTCAGAAAAAGTACTGTAAACAACCTGATAACCTATGCCATCGTGGCACTGTTTTATATAGTTGTTACAGTTATGATCCAGACAGGCAATGCTTCCAGACATATGCAGAGCTTGCTTGTACCAATCTGCGTTAACGTTGTTCTCGCAGTATCTCTCAACCTTGTTATCGGCTTCCTCGGCGAACTTTCCCTTGGCCACGCAGCATTTATGTCGGTTGGCGCATACACAGGCGGTCTGCTTTCCATTTATCTCAAAAATGCGTTCCCGCAGATTCCTGTTGCTGTACGTTTTCCAATCTCTATCCTTGCAGGCGGTATCCTTGCAGCAATCTTCGGTGCACTGGTTTGTGTTGTTGTTCTCCGTCTCAAAGGTGACTATCTGGCCATCGTTACACTTGCATTCGGCGAAATTCTCCGAAGCATCGTTATCAACCTCGAATTCACAGGCGGCGCAAGTGGTCTTAAAGGTGTACCGCAGAACGCTTCCTTTACATATGGCATAATTCTGGTATTCATCACTCTGTTTGTAATCCAGAACCTTGCAAAATCCAAACACGGCCGTGCAATTCAGGCACTCCGTGACAATACAATTGCAGCAACAAGCGTTGGTGTAAATGCAACAAGATACAAACTGCTTGTTTTTACAATTGCAGCTTTCTTTGCAGGTATGGCAGGCGTACTTTACAGCCACAACTACTCCATCCTCACAGCAGGCACATTTGACTATAACTATTCCATCGAAATTCTCGTTATGGTTGTTCTCGGCGGCATCGGTTCCGTTCGCGGCAGCGTTATCGCAGGCGCACTCATCGCTATCCTGCCGGAAATGCTCCGTTCTCTTCAGGACTACCGTATGCTCATCTACGCAATCGTACTTATCGTTATGATGCTCTTTACATCCAACGAACAGCTTAAACTTATGGTTGCAAAATATTCACCTGTAGCTGCAGTTAAAAAGGCATTTGCAGCAAAAAAAGTAAGGAAGGAGGAAAACTAATATGGCAGTAAAACCATCTGAACGTATAATGGTTCCCCTTCCATCACATTCTATCGTTCCTATCGAAGATATGCACAAGGCTCCTGTGCTGCAGACACATCAGCTTGGTATCGACTTTGGCGGTCTTACAGCGGTTAACAACCTTAACCTTGCAATCGGCCCAACAGAAATCTGCGGTCTTATCGGTCCTAACGGTGCGGGCAAAACCACAGTTTTCAACCTGCTTACAAACGTTTACCAGCCAACACGCGGCACAATCCTGCTGGACGGCTATGACACAAAGGGAAAAAGCTGTGACCAGGTAAGCAAAATGGGTATTGCACGTACCTTCCAGAACATCCGCCTTTTCGGCAAGATGACTGTTATGGACAACGTAAAAATCGGTATGCACAACCAGCTTCACACAAGCTTTGCTTCTTCTGTTACACATGCTTTCGGTTACAAAAAAGCTGAAAAACAGGCTTACGACAAGGCAAAGGAACTGCTGGACTTCTTTGGTATGGCAGACCTTCGTCACCACGAGGCAGGCAGCCTGCCTTACGGTGCACAGAGACGTCTTGAAATTATCCGTGCCCTTGCGACAAACCCAAAAATTCTCCTTCTTGACGAACCTGCTGCAGGTATGAACCCATCCGAAACAGCAGAACTTATGGAAAACATCCGCAGAATCCGTGATGAATTCCAGATTGCTATTATGCTTATCGAACACGATATGAACCTTGTTATGGGTATCTGCGAAGGTATCTGTGTTCTCAACTACGGTGAAATCATCGCAAAAGGCACTCCTGACGAAATCAAGGCTAACCCTAAGGTTATCGAAGCTTATCTTGGTAAAAAGGCGGACAAATAAATGCTTAAAGTTGAAAATATAAATGTATACTACGGACAGATCCACGCAATTAAGGATGTATCCTTTGAAGTTAAACCGGGCGAGATTGTTTCTCTCATCGGTGCAAACGGTGCGGGCAAATCCACAATCCTCAAAACAATCTCCGGTCTTCTCCGCTCCAAAACAGGCCATATTACCTTCAAGGGCGAAGATATCAGCAAAACCGAAGCATATAAACTGGTTCCGAAAGGACTTGCACACGTTCCGGAAGGAAGACGTATTTTCCTGCAGATGACCGTTAAGGAAAATCTGGAAATGGGTGCTTACACAAAAGGCGAAAATATGGAAGCAGACATCGAATCTGTTTACAGCCACTTCCCACGTCTTAAAGAAAGACAGAACCAGATTGCAGGTACTCTCTCCGGCGGCGAACAGCAGATGCTGGCTATGGGCCGTGCAATGATGAGCCACCCTGACCTTCTTATTCTGGACGAACCATCCATGGGTCTTGCACCAATTCTTGTTCAGGGCATCTTTGATATCATCAAGGAGTTCCATAAAATGGGCACAACAATCCTGCTTGTTGAACAGAATGCGGAAATGGCACTTTCCATCGCTGACAGAGCATACGTTCTGGAAAGCGGCCGTATTGTTCTCACAGGCACAGGTGCCCAGCTCAAGGCAAGTGATGCTATCAAAAAGGCATACCTTGGCGGCGCATAAACAAAAAACAACCAATACCAATACAAATACAAAGAAAAACACCGACTGTCTTTTACTCCGTTGACAGTCGGTGCTTTCTTTTTTTAAGAGAAATACTTATGTAAGAATTATTTTACTTGTTTTTGCAGCAATAAATCCAAAAAACGGACAATAGCGGCAGAAAGAGGAGATTCTGCCGCTATTTCAAGCCCGTCGATTCATACCGCAGTCTGGCCTGCGGCCGACCTTTCGGCCGGCAAATCCTATCACAAAAAAGAGAAATGCTGCCTTGGGGTGACAGCAGTATGGATAGTTCTCTCTCTATTTATAATTATATACTGTTTATTGACATAAGTAAAATTAATTATTATAATCAGGTCATAAGAAAGAGTGATTGTGAATGGATATGATTTCCCGTTATGGCGTGTTCTGCAAGGTTGCAGAACAAAAAAATTTTACAAAAGTGGCCAGTGATATCGGCTATTCCCAGTCTGCAGTAAGCCAGATAATAAAAAATCTGGAAAAAGAACTTGGCACAACCCTTATCAGTCGCCGCAAGGATGGCGTGTCGCTGACAAAGGATGGGATGGAATATCTGCCCTATATACAGAGCATCTACCTTGCCGAGCAGAATCTGCAGACAAAGCACCGCGAGATGGACGGGCTGGAAAATGCCACCATCAATATCTGTGCACTTTCCAGCATCGGCAGGCATATTCTGCCATATTGTATGCGCAGCTTCAAGCAGCAGTATCCAAATGTGAACTTTGTCATAAAGCAGGGTGACTACAACGACACATACAATGGCATTATGGACGGAACACTGGATTTTGGATTTACCATTATTGGTGCTTCTCCGGACCTTGAAAATGTGCCGCTGTACAGTGACAAAATGATGGCAATTCTGCCCTTGCAGCATCCGCTTGCCAACGAAAAATCTGTTACTTTTTCTCAGCTTGCTGCCGACCCTTTTATCCTTTCATACGAGGGGGAATATCTTAATATTCTGAATAAGTTTATGCAGGAGGGTGTAACTCCTGATGTACAGTACAAGGTGTACGATGACTATTCCATTCTGTCCATGGTTAAAAAGGGGCTGGGAATTTCTGTGCTGTACAAGGCGGTGCTCAAGGACGTAAGCTTTGACCTGTCAGTTGTGCCGATTGAGGGCAGTCACAGCCGTACCATTTCCCTTGCCTACCGTAACTGGGATACCCTGCCTGTTGCAGCAAGAAGGTTTGCCCGTTATGTAATTGACCATGCTGCCGAGATTTTCAGCAATATAGAGATGTAAACCGCTATTGCAGAGTGCGGAATTCGCACAGTAAGTGTATGTTTAAATATCGACAAAAAATATTAATTCAGAATGATTTGGTAAAAAACACCCGTCAGACCTTGTTTTCGGCCTGACGGGTGTTTTGTATATATTGATATTTACAGCTCATAAGATGCAACAAAGGCATTTTCCGGTGAATAGTGGAAAAATTCATCGTTGTTCATATCTTCAAAATATGTCTTTATCATTCTGCTTACACCGCCGTGGCATACAAGCAGAACAGTTTTGTCCGGATATGTGGTTTTTACATCTTCCAGCACATTGTAAACACGCTGTGCCAGCTGCAGAACACTTTCTCCCTGTGGAAATTTAACTGCAAACTGATACTTCTGCGCCCAGTATTCTTCGTTGCTGCGGTCAAAACCCTCAAAACTGCCGTAATCATGTTCACGCAGGCGCTCGTCCGTCAAAACGGAAATACCTGTTGCAAGGCTTATTGCCTCTGCAGTCTGCTGTGCACGTATCATAGGGGAGGCAATTATAACATCAATATCAAGATTTTTCACTTTTTCTGCCAGCTGTTTTGCCTGTTGTTTTCCCAGTTCAGTCAAAGTCAGATTGGTGCTGCCGCACACCTTGTTCAGTGCGTTCCATTCGGTCTGTCCGTGACGTGCCACATAAAGTTTCATAATAGCTTCCTTTTAAACTGTATAATTTTAAAAATATTATATTCCATATCGGAAATTAATGAGCTTCTCTGCTGCCTGTATACAATCATCAGAAAAAAACAACTTTTATTTCAGCTTTGCACCGCAGTGCAGGCAGAAATTGCTGCTCTGTTTAACGCTGTTGCCGCATTCGGGGCAAAAATAAATTCTTTCGCCCTCTTCAGTAAAGTTGGGGTTTATCTGCACATTGCTGCTCTGCGGCTGCTGTGGCGGATTCTGGCTGTTCTGATGCTGATTAACAGGTGTATTCCACTGCTCATTCTGCCATTGGTCATTGCTGTTCTGCTGTCTGTTATGCCATTGATTCTGCGGATTCTGATGCTGGTAAGGATTTCCGAAAAGCATTCCCGCGGCAGGTATGTCAAAGCCTTTACGGCTGAACAACGGTCTGCGTTTAAGGTAGTATATACCCACAGGCACACAGCGTATAAGTGTGCCGATAAGCAGGGATATCGCAAAGCTGGAATCATCGCTCCAGTTGACAAACAGCGACAGTACGGCATAGCATACATTTATAACAAGCTGTGTCATAAGGGCATACCAGCCATAAAGCTTCCATTTGAAAAATCCTATAAAGTATATTGCCATCAGCAGACAGGTTGCTATACCATATCCGAAGTCCAGCGTGGTCCAGAAATCTGTTATAAGGTTGCTGCGGATGTAGTCGGATGCGGCAATAATGCCCATGGTAATCTGGGCAGGTGTCCACATAAGCCAGTATATTCTGTGGAATAAAAGCGGGGCTGTACTGTGATTATGATAATAGTTGTTCATATGTATCTCTCTTTATATATGAAATATAAGTATACTATTATATTATCACACAACTGTGAACAATAAAAGAAAAACTGTGCAAAACTGCTGCAAAGAAAATTATGTTTGCAGATGGTATCCGTAACATTCAATCTGCCGGTAATAGCTTGAAACTGCTTTCCATAGTTTTTTTCTATATGTTATTGTGTACAAAATTTTGCCCTGCAAGAGATGGTGTAAAATTTGATTTATCGCTGTTTAGGGGATGATTTTTGTATAAAATGCTGAAAATAGGCGATTTTTTTTGACAAAGATGTGTGATTGGTGGTATAATGCTCTGCGTGCAAAAAGGAACAATTCCACTTTTATCCATTTGCATACAGAGTCGGCTATAATATGACCGATAAATTTTTTGATTAAAAAATCCTTTGCAGGCAAAAATTACTGCAAAGAAATTTACAGCGGAAAAGGCTCAGGATAAGTATTTTCGCAGCCACCGCAAAGAAATTATTTTGATTATTACAAAAGGAGACTATATGGCAAAACTCAGACACAGGGTTATGGCCGTGCTGTACGACAACCGACACCGTCTTATCTGCACTGCCGTGTGTGTGCTTATCCTTGGTGTGCTGCACCTCGGCACATACAGCCTGCTGAACGTTGTAACTGTCCAGGATATGGTAAACAGTAAAACTGTTATCACACTTCTTGGCGGCAAAGACCATTTCCTCAGCCTCGCAGGCTTTGCTCCCGATGAAGATGACCAGGTAATTCTCACTTCATTTCCAGACAGATACACAAATATCACAATAAAACCGGTAATCCATGTGCCAATCAGCGTAGACGGCAAAACAGTAAATGCCCGTATCCACACAGGCACAGTACAGAACTGCCTGATGAATGCAGGCGTAATGTTGGGTGAACACGATTATACCGAACCAAGCCTCAGTACACCTGTTGACGAAGACACACAGATACGTGTATACCGTGTTGAATACAAGGATACACAGTACGAGGAAGCAATTCCTTTTGAAACAGAGTACAAGGAACACAGCCTTGTGTGGCGTTTCAAAAAACGTCAGTACACTCTGCGCGAGGGCTCCGAGGGTAAAAATCTCGTAACCTATCGTGAACGCTTTGTGGACGGCGAGCTGGAATCCTCCCTTGTAACCAAGGTGGAAACAGTCCGTGAACCTGTAAACAAGCAGGTTCTCCGTTACAAGAATACAGCAATCAGTCCGCTGGAAGCACCAAGCGGCATTACAGTAAGCAACAACGTGCCAAGCAGCTACAAGACCTGTTATACAATGTCTGCAACGGGTTATACTGCCAGCCGTGGCCGCGGTGCAAGCCGTCTTGGCCTTTACTGCGGTACAGTTGCGGTAAATCCAAATCTTATACCATACGGCTCAAAGCTGTACATCACCAGTGCAGACGGCCAGTTTATCTATGGCTTTGCAATAGCAACCGACACGGGCAGTGCTATGATGGCAAATCCATATGCCATAGACCTTTTTTACGATACCTACAAGGAATCTGCTCTCAACTGGCGTAATGATGTTCTGGTATATGTGCTTTAAATTTAAATAGAACTGCTTTAATCCCCCGATTCTGTCGGGGGATTTTTTTGTTTCTGCTGTTTCATACGTTTGTTTGTAAAGTTTCGACTGTTATTTTCACCAAATACGTCTGTCAGGCATAAACTAACACAGAAAGACGTTAATAAAACTGTTTCTGACGGAGGCAATTGCTATGATGACAACACAGATGGGCTGCAAAGAGTTTTTGCAGCAGAACAAACAAAGATTTGGAATAACCGAAACCAACCTCAGGGGCGAATATCTGGAAATCTGCGTCAAAAATGCCCGTTGTATCGCATCCAGACGGATAAATGAGGATATTGTACTGCCAAGTATGAGCAGCTTTATAAACAGCTGCACGGGCCTTGTGGACACAGCAGGCGGTATTGATACGCAGTTTTCGTCTCTGCGTGTAACCCATGCACATGAAGAGCTTGTAGACTGCGACACAGACTGTCCGGGCGTAAAGGTTACAATAAAGGGGCAGATAATAGTGCGTACACGCCCTACGGGATGTAACTGCACGGTAAACTATATGGCAATACCTGTGGAACTGGTCAGCGAGACAATACGTGACTTTTATTCCACAGCAACTGGCGAAAGGATAAAATGTCTCAGAAACGAGCTGCCCAATATCGACGGCTCCTGTATGGTTATCAATCTGTCCTGCCGTGTCTGCCGGGAAGTTTGCAACGGATGTTCACGCTATGTGGCACAGATAAAGGGCAGTATAGTTGATAAGCTCTGGAAAGTTGAAAGCGTATGGGTAGAAGGCTGGCGTCCTTATCAGTCACCATCCATTACAGTATGCGACCGCTTTGACAAGGATTTTTGCGGCTGCGGCACAGATTATGATTATGCAAAGGTGCATCCACACCATCATGACCATCACGGACACCACGACCATCACGGAGACTGGTGCTGCACAGACGAATGTGATGATTGCGGTACAAACACAAAAACCTGCTGTGACTACAACGGATGCGGTGCGGGCTGCACAACAGGTTGTGCAGGCTATGCAAACTGCACAGGATATACAAATGCCTGCTGTAACAACTGCGGAACAAACTGCTGTGCAAACAACGGCTGCACAGATTATGCAAACAATGGCTGTGGATGTGAATATACAAACGGTGGCAGCTATGGCGGCTGCAACGTCGGCTGTGATTATAACGGCTGTGATGATGACTGCGAATGTGAAGATAAATGCTGATTGGGACGGTTAAATGTAAAAAGAGCACTCATCACGAGTGCTCTTTTGCTGTATAAGAATTTAATAGTATTATGTGCAGACCTTTATATAGGGAGAATTATAACTGTTCCTCTGTTGCAAGACCTGTAGCATAGCTTTTGTTGCCGATATCTTCCAGCAGGTCCTGCAGATTATATACGCCGTCAAAATATTTAAGTCCCACGGCAATATGGTCGGCAGAGGTATAGTTTGCCTTTTCCATAAGCTCCTCTATGGTTGCGGTACAGAAAAATCCCATTGGATTATTACGCCACACGCCGATGTCCTTTATCTCCATAAAGCAAGGCTGTACACGGCTGAGGATATAGTCCTTTTTAAGCCGCAGCACAACCTCCAGAAATCTGGCATAAAAACGGGTAAGTGGCCCAGGGGCGTAAAGAGTTTTCTTTATGCGTCGGAAGTCGTTATAAGCCTGTATATAGTCGCTGCGTTCATATTTTTCTTCGGGATATGTAGCGTCCACTGCCTGCTTTACAAGGGTGATAATCTGGTCCACATACATCTTGGAAATATCTGGCAGATATTCATCCGGGTTTGCCGCAGGAAAACCTGTTTCGTGCTTTGAAATATAGCTGTCAAGGCTGCTTTCAAAAAAGGAATGCCCCTGGTCTATGTTAAAGGGGTGGGCGTAAGCGGTGGTAACATAGTTGATATAGGGGTGCATAATGCTGTCCAGCGAATAATGGCACAGCCAGCCAAGGCAGAAGTCTTTTTGGGCATTGGTCTGTGCAAAGCGGAACATATTCTGCATAAACAGTCCCGTTCTGTTAGTGTGCAGCAGATTGCTGAGGGTGGACATATTCTGTGTGCGGAAAGGGTCATATTTGCGGTAGTAGTAAAAAACGTCAGGACCATTACAGCCAAGAATAAAGGTCTGATAGTTCCTTGGCTTGTAGTTTGCTATTTTAAGAGCACATTGTGCGTTGTATTTGTGTGCGTAGCTGTCCGGCATAATTTACCTCTGAAATAATCGCCTGCGGCAGAAAACCTGCCCGCAGTTTCTATAGTATTATATTACATTTTATAAAAAATTAAGTCAATAACAATGGACGGCATAAGCAGTTTTTCACATAATACATATAAAATTTATGGTTGGACAGTACAGGAAGCAAGGGTCTCTGCCCGGATTATGCTTATATAAACAAAACCTCTGCTGTGGCTTCCAGCAGAGGTTTTTGCGTATTGGCATTTTACAAATATTTTGTTGCTATTGCTCTCATAAGGCATAAGCCAAGCCAGCCGAAAGCCAGCAGCAGCACGCTTGTTACAGGGATTTCCCAGATTGTCTGGGAGAATGTGAACATAATGCTGAGGGCAGTGCCAACTACAATGCTGATAATCTGCACCAGACTGCAGGTTGCAGCGGCACGTTTGGCACTGTCTGCACCGAAGAATCCTGCGGAAAGAGAATGCAGGCTGTCCAGATGTGCCATTGCACTGTCGGTGCTGTCTGCATATGCAGTGTAGCCCAGCAGCAGATTAGTTTCGTTTTTGTTAAGCACCTGCACGGTGTCCTGTGGCAGGTCGTATACCTGTTCCAGCAGATTGCTGTCTATACTGAAATCGTTGGACTGCAGAATAACGCATTTGCCCTGCTCCACAAGGTGCAGCAGATTGTCCTTTACAGCTTCGTCTGCATGGTAGCTTACCACAAACATACCAAACAGCTTGCCGTTTACCGACAGATAAACAGGTTTCTTGTTTTCGCTTATATACTGGGTTTCCATGCTTACAGGCGGCAGTGCAATATTATATTCCTGCATAATACTGCGGTTACCCATAATGACACGGTTGCCTTCAATCCACGCAACATAACCCTGCCCTACACGGTATTCGCAGCTTTCTATAGGATAAAGCATATCCTTTTTGCCGTCGATAACATTCATAAATACAGGACGCAGATTATCACAATGCTCAATGGCAATGCTTGCAGCGTAAAGTATTGCAAGGTCCAGTCTTTCCTTTTCAAAGGTTTTGATGCCATGCAGCACCACACAGCCTTTTGGGAACAGATGCTTTGCATCAAAGGAAACGTGTGTGGCATCGCTGAGCTGATAGATGCCCTGCCAGCCGTTTACCAGTGCACCTACCTTGTTAAGGGCCTTCTGCATAAGGCTGCCGGGTACGCTGGAAATAAGGGAATGTCCAAGCGGCAGAGTAAGTACGCTGGCACCTGTTGCGGCAAAAACTGCCTTGGAAGCATCCTTTGTCAGCACAAAGGCCATAATTCCGCACACAAGACAGGCTGCGGCACAGATAAGTGCCAGTAATCTGCTGTGTTTTTCGCTGGAATGATTGGAAAAACCACCAGATATAAAGTTGGATATATACCCTGTCCTGCGGGATACCAGAATCTGTGGATTTTTTTCCTCAAGGCTTCTGGCAAGGCGTTTTACGTCCTCAGCGTCCTTTATCACATAGCCTGCATTAATGCCTTCAGGCACGTCTGCAAGGCTTAAATTACGCATAATTGTATTGGCGCTGATATATTTGCCCAATGCGTTGAAGCCAAATGCAAGAGCTGTAACCCCTGCAAAAAGTGTGGCGGTTTCGGGGTTTATGGTGCTGTGGGTAAATATTGCCACATTTATCTGGGCAAAGCACAACGCGGCAGGCAGCACCATAAAGCTGTCTCTGGTCGGTGTGCCGAAAAATCCTGTAATACCGTTGGCGATGGTTGGCAGAAAGCCTATAAGCACAATGGCAAAGAATACAAGATTTGCAAGATAGAACATAAGCGGCTGTGCCAGCGGATTTATGAACGGAGGCAGCGGCAGTCCTTTGCTTGCACCAAGGCTCATATACAGCAGCACCACCGAGCATATTGCACTCAGTGCCACACGCACTGAAAGGGTAAACTTAAAGCTTTTAAGCTCATCAAAAATCTCGGCAGGGTCATCGGAGAACTGGCTTACAATATAGTCCTCTTCAGCATATTCGGCATCGGTGTATTCTTCAAACACTTCGGTGCCGTCTTCTTCTGTAGAAATGTCTGGTTTATCATCAGTTTCCTTATTGTCGGCATTGTGGCTTTCTACACCCGTTTTTGCAAACAGCTGGGTTATATCTCCTGTTATTGCCGCTACAGCCTTGTCCTCTTCGGTTTTTGGCACAATACGGATTTCTCTGTCTTCTGCTGCAGTTACGGCAGGAATGTATCCTGTGGTATCATCTGCCACGGAAGGAATATATCCCGTATCCTCCATTGGCTGGTCAGCTTTTTTACTGTAGTAAGCAGCCACCTTTTCGGCGGAATATCCGTCATCGGTTTTTACTGCAGCATATGCAGTATCAGCTTTTGCAGGGATATCTGCACTGTCATTAGTTGCTGCGGTTTCTTTTTCTGCCACAATCTGTGCGGTAACAGTCTTTTTACTTTTCAAGGCTTTAAGTATACTGTCCGCATCCATAGGTTTGCTCTGTTTTGCTGACTCTTTTTCTTTGTCAGGAGCGGGCTTGCCGTCCTCATAAAAAATGATAACTTTGTCATTTTTTGCTTCGGGCAGAAAGGCTTCTTTTTTCTGAACAGGCTGTGCTGACAGATTATCTGCTGCAATTTCCTTTGTGTTGCCTTTTTTCTCTGCCACAGCAGCTTTGGCTTTCTCGGCTGCAGAAAAAATCTTTACATCATCTTTGGCTTTCTCGGTTTCAGTCTGTACCCCTGCGGATTTGCTTTTTTCCGCACTTACAGCGGCCTGAACAGGAATTTCATCTGTATAAGGCTTTACCTCACGGGCAGCCTTGCTTATAAAGTCCCTTGCAAGCTCCTGTGTGGATGGCTTTGCCACCTTCTGCTGGCGTCGGTCAATCTCCTCCTGAGGAATGGACAGGGAGAGGCTGTCGGTAATATATTTGTTTTTGAAGAAGCCGAATTTTTTGCGTTTTACCACAATTTCGCTGGTTTTGTGCTTCGGCTCCGGTTTTGGCACGGCAATGCTTTGTGTAAAAAAGTCCACGAACTTTTCATCCACATAGCTTGCAGCGGTTACACTTACCTTGTTTTTATCCTCTTTTTCATCAAGACTTTCAGGCACTTCTTCCACAAGGTCAGCAACCACAGGATTTTCTTTAAGGGCTGTTGCAAGCTGTGAGAAAAACTCGTTTTCAATCTCGTGGACGGTATTATGCTGTTGTTTTCCACCGCTTACCGTTTTTACTGCAGGCTGTATGGCTCCGCTTGGTTTTGCTGCGGAAGCTTTGGTGGCAGGCTCAGTCTTGTTCTGTGCCCTTGCTGTCTCCTGGGCGATAATCTGGCTCAGACGGTCGGAGGAAACAGTACCCGCAGGCTTTTGTGGGCTCTGAGGGCTTTTGCTCTTTATATTTTGCAGAATTTTATCTACATCGTTGTTGTTGGCCATACTTTTTCTCCGGAAAAATTATTTGGACAATGCTCTCTGGCGGGAAATTTCGTACATGATAATACCTGCAGCAACCGATGCGTTATAGCTGTCCACCGCACTGTGCTCGTTGCACATAGGAATGGTTACGATATCGTCGCACAGGCTTTTTACCAGTGGCTGTACACCTTTGCCCTCGCTGCCTACAACCAATGCAATAGGACCTGTAAGATTCTGTTTATAGATAGGCTGTGGGCTGAAATCTGCTGCATAAACAAATACATTTTGTTCCTTAAGGGTTCTGACTGCCTGTGCAATGTTGCTGACTTTGCATACAGGCAGATGCATGGACGCACCGGCACTTGTTTTGTGCACAACACCTGTAACAGAAACACCGCCACGCTTTGGAATAATAATGCCGTGTGCACCCATCAGATATGCACTGCGCATAATTGCTCCAAGATTGTGTGGGTCTTCAATGCCGTCGCATATAACCACAAATGCAGGTTCATTTTTATCGATTGCTTTTGCAAGAATCTGCCCCAGTGTCACATATTCCACTGTGCTGGCAAACGCAGCAACACCCTGATGGTTTTCGCTCTGGCAAAGGCTTTTAAGCTTCATAGGATGCACTTTTTTAACAACTGCACCGCAGTCCTTGGCAAGTGCTATGTAATAGTTCTGAACACTTGGGTTCAGGCTTTCGGATATAAAAACGGTGTCCACACCGACTTTGGACTTCAAAAGTTCTGTAACAGGGTTTTTACCATAGATAATTTCGCTGTTCTGTTCCATAAAAACTCCTTTTCTAAAAAATAAAGATATACTAAATTTCGGTTTTCTGCATCATGCTGTCCGCACAGCAATCAGGCAAAAAACTGCAGACAAAATGGATACACCTATCCATTGTCTATACTTTATTTAGTATACCAAATTTTTTTATATATTTAAAGACTTTATATAATTAAAAGTGTGAAAAACTGTGCCTGTTTTCACTGTACCGGCACAGTTGCCTCAATCGGCATTTTTTTATCGTATGTTGTACAATGATTTGTAAAACAATTATTATAAAATCAGCAGCAGTGCCACAATCAGCACTGCGGCAGCAGCCCCGGCACATATCCAGAACTTTTTTGCGGCAGACAGTCCGCCTGCATTGCGTACCTCCAGCTCCTGCAGGATTTTGGCGGCTTCTGCACGGGTGGTCATAACCGCAACGTCGCTTGCCTGTGGTTTTAAAAACACCAGAATCCTGTCGATATTGTCATTTTGTGTATCATTTATCTCGATAACATTATGCTTTAATCCCTTCATTGTTCCTCCTGCAAATACAAAATGTATATTTTCTCTGCATAAAAAAACACAGAATTCAAAAAAATAGCAAAAAATACAAAAAGTAAAGCAAAAATTACAGTTTGTTGACTGTTGAAAACTATGTCTATTGTTGAAAACTCTGTTGAAAGTGTGGAAAACCCTTATAAAAGGGCACTTTTTACCATGTTGAAATAAACGTGGAGAGGTATAGTTTTCAACAACATGTTAAAAACTCTGTTTAAAACTCGCAGTAATATCCAAAAAGTCAATTGTAAAATCTGCCAAACTTTGTATCAAAATTATAGGCTTTTTGTGCCAAAAATAATCAGCGTAACCAAATGCATTTGTGATATAATAAATGTAAAATATTCCAAATTTTCCCGAAAGGTGTCCTCTTGCCGTGAACAATATACAATTTGTACTGAATACTGATAAAATCATATATACAAGTGTCGGCGATTACAATCTCGCCGATACCTTTGAATGCGGCCAGGCTTTCCGCTTTGACCCTTACAACGGCGGCTACCGTGGCTTTATCGAAAAGCAGCTGTGCCATATTACCCTGCAGAACGAAAACGGGCAGAATGTGCCTGCGGTAAAGGATGGAGAAAACGCCACCCTTACAGTACAGCTTATGCATACACTGCCAACCGAATCAGAGGCAATAAAAATCGGACAGTTCCTTTCTCTCGATACCGACTACACCGCACTGAAAAAGCAGTTTGCAGAAAATGAAATTATGGCAAAGGCCATAGAGTTTGCCCCGGGCATCCGCGTGCTCAATCAGGATTTTTTTGAAACGCTGATAACCTTTATCATCAGCCAGAACAACAACATCCCACGCATCAAACAGCTGTGTGACCGCATAAGCGAAAAATACGGCACAAAGGTGGGGGATACCTGTGCTTTCCCCACAGCAGAGCAGATGCGATGCATAACAGAACAGGATTACAAGGATATGAAGTTCGGCTTCCGTGCAAAATACCTTGCCGATGCTGTTGCAAAGGTGCTGAATGGCGAAGTTGACGAAGCTGTGGTTAAAAGCCTGTCATACGAAGATGCACAGGAATATCTTATGCAGATAAAGGGTGTGGGGCCAAAGGTTGCCGACTGCGTACTGCTTTTCAGTTGCCGGCAGTACCGCAGCTTTCCAAAGGATGTGTGGATAAAAAAGGCAATGGCACAGCTTTTCCCTGATGGCATACCAAAGGAAATTGAAGGCTATGAGGGCATTGCGCAGCAGTATATCTTCCATTACGCAAGACATACACTTTAACAAAAGAAACATTGTCTGTAAAAACACCGCCACAGGCATATAAAAGTATCTGTGGCGGTTTGATTTGGCCATACAACAAAAATCTACACTTAACTACAAAAATTCTATATATTTATTCACAAATGTGTGATATACTGTTATCATAGATAATTTTGCAATTACATTAATCACTTTTTAAAAAGGAGAATAAAAAATGTTAGTAAATGCAACAGAAATGCTTAAAAAAGCAAAGGCAGAAGGCTATGCAGTTGCCCAGATCAACATTAACAACCTTGAATGGACAAAGGCAGTGCTTCTGACAGCAGAAGAACTCAAAAGCCCTGTAATTCTCGGCGTTTCCGAAGGTGCAGGCAAATATATGTGCGGCTACAAAACAGTTGCAGCTATGGTTAAAGCTATGATTGAAGAACTTGGCATCACAGTGCCTGTTGCTCTCCATCTTGACCACGGCAGTTACGAAGGCGCAAAAAAATGCATCGAAGCAGGTTTTTCTTCCGTAATGTTCGACGGCAGCCACTACCCAATTGATGAAAACGTACAGAAAACAACAGAAATTGTGGAACTTGCACACTCTCTCGGTATCTCCGTTGAAGCTGAAGTTGGTTCTATCGGCGGCGAAGAAGACGGTGTTGTTGGCCGCGGCGAAGTTGCAGACGCAAACGAATGCAAGATGATTGCTGACCTTGGCATCGACTTCCTTGCAGCAGGCATCGGCAACATCCACGGCAAATATCCTGCAAACTGGCAGGGTCTTGACTTTGAAGCTCTGGAAGCTATCAAAAATGCAACAGAAGGTATGCCACTTGTTCTTCACGGCGGTACAGGCATCCCTGCCGATATGATTAAAAAGGCAATCAGCCTTGGCGTTGCAAAAATCAACGTTAACACAGAATGCCAGCTTTCCTTTGCTGCAGCAACAAGAGAATATGTTGAAGCAGGCAAAGACCTTCAGGGCAAAGGCTACGACCCAAGAAAACTCCTTGCACCTGGCTTTGAAGCTATCAAGGGTACAGTAAAAGAAAAACTTGAACTCTTTGGTTCTGTAGGCAAAGCTTAATAAAAAATGGCAGCGTGTATGCTGCAGTTTGATAATTCAGATTAAAATCCCGGTGGAATTTAGTATTCTGCCGGGATTTTTTTCGGTTTCGACTGAGACAATGCAGCCGCAGTATTGCGGCTGCGCAATTGACAAAAAGCATTTTATAATTCATAATACAAAAAGACAGGATAAATATTATATACGTACGTCCGGAAGGATATTTTTGTTTAAATAATCATGTGACAGAGGTGCTTTTATGAGCGGAAAACCATTCTTTACAATAGCTATTCCTATGTACAATGCGGAAAAATATATCACCAAATCCATCGAAAGCATATTGACGCAGAGTTTTGATGATTTTGAAATTCTTGTTGTCAATGATGGCTCTGCAGACAACGGAGGAGAGGTTGTAAAAGCCTGTGCAGAAAAGGATGACAGAATCCGATATATCGAAAAAGAAAACGGCGGCGTATCCTCTGCACGCAACTGTGCAATTTACAATGCAAAAGGCAGATACATATTCTTTCTGGACAGCGATGATATCCTTTGGGAAAATTCTCTTGAAAATGCATACAAGGCTGTTACAGAGAATAATTTTCCGCAGATTGTACAGACCAGCAGAGTTAAAGAGCTGGATGGAAAACTGATATACTGCCATGTGGAAGATGAGCAGTACGACTTTGCAAAGGAAGGACTTACAAAGGACGAACGTGCAATCCGTGTATGGTACGATAAGCCTATGGCAGGTTCTTTTGATATTGTATGCACAAAGTTTATAGAGCTGGAGTTTATCAGAACCAATGGGATAGCCTTTTCCACAACCTACTCTGCACAGGAGGACAATGATTTTGTCTTTAAGCTTTTCCGCAAGGCAGATACTGTGGTTTTTGCTGATTTTGTATCCTTCTGTTACTATAAGTACAACGAAAATTCCGTAAGTTCTTCATGGTCGGCAGCTTCTGCTATGAGCATACTGGACAGATGGAGCAGTTTCTACTTTTTTGAAGCCCCTAATATGAAGCTTTCAAAAGAATACAGAGATATGGTTGCGGCAGAAAAACACAGATTTATTCTCAAAGCCCGTAATGGACTGTTCAAGCTGGTAAACCAGTACAGCGAGGATGAGGCAGAAATGCTGCTGCCTGTAGTTGAACGTTTCTTTGAAAAAGAAATCAGAAAACTGCCGTATAAAAAAGAACGCTTCAGCTATCTTTATCCTTTTTACAAGCTGATTGGTGTACGCAGAACGGTATATCTTTTCCGCCTGCTTACACGAATAATAAGAGGAAAGAAATAAAAAATTATATTTGCAATGTAATCAATGCTGCCTGCAGTTGCTGCAGGCAGTATTTTATTTTGTACAAGCATAAAGCGTGTAAACAATATGAATACAATTGTGCAAAACTGCCAATAAACCATATTAAAATTCTACATTCTATTGTCTAAAAAAGCAAAATTATTCTTTGAAATTAAAATCTTTTGTTATATAATAAATTTATGGCTGCACAACGGTTAAATGTGCAGAAACGAAATTAAACTTATAAAGGGAGGTTCATATATTATGGACTACAAACAGTTGAAAATCAAAAACGTCCTTGTTGCTGGCCACGCAGGCAGCGGTAAGACAAGCCTTGTTGAAGCTTTGCTTTACATGAACAAAGCATCTGACCGCCTTGGCAAAACAGACGACGGCAATACAGTTACAGACTTTGAAGCAGAAGAAATCAAAAGAAAATGCTCCCTTTCCAGTGCAGTTGCTCCTTTTGAATACAGAGATGCTAAATTCAATATGATCGACGTTCCTGGTCTTTTCGACTTTGAACTTGGTCTCTACGAAGGCGTTAAAGCTGCAGAAGCAGTGCTGCTTACAGTAAGTGCAAAAGACGGCGTTGAAGTTGGCACACAGAAAGCTTACAAACTGGCAGAAAAGAACAAAAAAGGCACAATGATCTACGTTTCCAAAGTTGACGTTGAAAACGCAGACTTCTACAAAGTGTTTGAAGAACTCAAAGCTATATTTGGTCCAAAAATCTGTCCAACATCCGTTCCATTTGTAAAACCGGACGGCTCTATCATCTACATCGACCTTATCGAATTTAAAGCTTATACATACAAAAACGGCAAGGCAGAAGAAGTTATGATGCCTGCAACAGGCCATCGTCTTGACGGTCTTGTAACATCCATGATGGAAGCTGTTGCTGAAACAGACGAAGAACTCTTTGAAAAATACTTCTCCGGCGAACAGTTCACAAAAGCAGAAATAATCCGCGGTATCAAAGCTGGTTTCAAAGCAGGTACAATCACACCTGTAATGTGCGGTTCCTCCACAGCTCTGGAAGGCTTGGACCTTACACTTGAAACTCTCTATGCTCTTGTTCCTTCTCCAGAAGATACAGAAGGTACAGACCTCCTTATCGGCGATACAGAAGTTACACTTCCATTCAACGAAAACAGCCAGGTTGCTGCTCTCGTTTTCAAAACTGTTGCTGACCCATTCGTTGGCAAAATGAGCTTTGTAAAGGTTCTCAGCGGTAACCTTAAAGGCGACTCCAACGTGGTTAACACAACAACAGGCGAACCTGAAAGAATGGGTAAAGTTCTCTTTGTTCGCGGTAAAAAACAGATTGACGCTGACTACATCAAAGCTGGCGACATCGGTGCAGTTACAAAACTTGCAAACGCAAAAACAGGCGACATTCTCTGTGACCCACAGAACGAATACAGATATCCAAAATTCGAATTCCCTAACCCAACTCTTGAAATGTGCATCAAGCCAAAGAAAAAAGGCGAAGAAGCAAAAATTTCCGCTTCTCTCCAGAGAATTATGGAAGAAGACTGCACAGTTAGCTACCGTCAGGACGTAGAAACAGCACAGCAGCTTATCAAAGGTCTTGGCGAACAGCACCTTGACGTTGTTCTTGCAAAAATGAAAGGCAAATTCGGCGTTGAAGCAGAACTGTCCCAGCCAAGAGTTGCATACCGTGAAACAATCCGCAAAAAGGTTGAACTTGTTGAAGGTAAACACAAGAAACAGTCCGGCGGTCATGGTCAGTACGGTCACGTTAAAATTACATTTGAACCACACGACGGCGAAGAACTTATCTTTGCAGAAGAAGTATTCGGCGGTTCCGTTCCAAAGAACTACTTCCCAGCAGTTGAAAAAGGTCTTCAGGGTGCAATCAAATACGGCGTTCTCGCAGGCTACCCTGTTGTTGGTCTCAAAGCTACACTTATGGATGGTTCCTACCATGCAGTAGACTCTTCCGAAATGGCATTTAAACTTGCTGCAACACTTGCTTACAAAGCAGGTCTTCCAAAAGCAAGCCCGGTTCTCCTTGAACCATACGGCACACTTACAGCTTATGTTCCTGGTGCAAATGCAGGCGACGTAATGGGCGAAGTTAACAAACGCCGTGGCCGTGTTCTTGGTCTGGACCCAGCAGAAGACGGTATGCAGGCAGTTCTGGCAGAATGCCCAATGAGCGAGATGGCAAACTTTACAACATACATCCGTTCCCTCACAGCAGGTGCAGGCTGGTTTACATTTGAATTCGTAAGATACGAACAGCTCCCGGCACACCTCGAAGAAAAAGTAATCGCAGAAGCTAAAGAATTTATCAACGTTAAATACGACGAAGAATAAAATACAACTCCCTTTTACTTTTAACCGGCAAAGAAGGCTCACATATTGTGGGTCTTTTTTGCTGTCAGCATTCAGCCGCTGTCCGTAAGCAGCTTTTGCACAAAAAGGCTGCCGAATCATCAGCTTTTCTCGTGTTAACAAAGCGGAGTTTCTGTCGGATTTATTGAAGCATATTTTTCTGCAAAGATTTTTGTCCGCTGTCAGCACAGTTTGAAGGAACACTCAAAGTTCAAAAGAGAAAAGGCGGAAACAACATATTTTCCGGCAGCGGATATCTGTATAATCCGTGCAGTTTATTGCAGGGCGTAAACTTTTTTCAAAAATCGGGCATAATCGGCCGGAGTCCGCATATAATTTAGTGGGCAAAAGGTGAAAAAACCTTTATTTTTCTATGAAAAATCAACAAAAGTTATTGACTTTTTATCCTTTTGTCTATATACTATTTTAAGCTGTATAAGCACAGATAGCCGTGTCCGTTTGTGAAAATCCGCACAGGCTGTTATGAAAAGGAGATTTTAAAATTGGATAAAGAAATTTTATTGACCCAGGCAGGCTATGAAGACCTCGTTAAAGAACTTGAATACCTCAAGAGCGAAAAAAGAGCTGAAATAGCAGAAAAAATCAAAGTGGCACGTGGCTTCGGTGACCTTTCCGAAAACAGCGAATACGACGAAGCTAAAAACGAACAGGGTCTTGTTGAACAGAAAATCAACGAACTGGAATACACACTCAAACACGCAAAAATTGTAAATAAAGAAGAAATGCACAAAACAGGTATCAACGTTGGTGCTCACGTTACAGTTGTAGACGAAGACGGTGAGGAAGAAGAATACGATATCGTTGGTGCAACAGAATTTGACCCATTCAACAACAAAATCAGCATCGACAGCCCAATCGGCGCAGCACTCATCGGCCACAAAGCAGGTGACACAGTGGAAGTACATCTTCCTACAGGTGCAACAATGGAGCTTACAGTTAAATCTGTTGGCTAATGGTCAAACTGTGCAAAGGTCACTTTAAAGGTGTACTTTTACCATTATTTACATTAAAAAGAGGCGTTTTGCCTCTTTTTTTGTTGCTATAGAATATTGTGCACTTGCCGCTTTTGTGATAAAATTAAAACGATAATGGAATAGTATGTCCGCATACATATTCCTGTTAAAAAGCTTATAAACAACAATTTAAATAAATTATACAAGGAGAATAAAATGGAACAGAAAAATCCAAACATTGAAGTTGAAAACGAAGTTTCCTTTAGCGAAATTCTGCAGGTTCGCCGTGACAAGCTGAAAGCATTGCAGGAAAAAGGTCAGGACCCTTTTGCAAAGACAAAATTCAATGTTACAAGCTATGCCAAAACAGAAGTGGACAGCTTTGACGACGAAGCAGAAGAGGTTAAAACAGTAAGCCTTGCAGGTCGTATTATGTCCAAACGTGTTATGGGCAAGGCAGCATTTATGGATTTGAGAGACAACAGCGGTAAAATCCAGCTGTATCTCCGTCAGGATGCTCTTGGCGTTGACTATTTCAAAGAAGTTTGCACATGGGATATCGGCGATATCGCAGGCGTAACAGGCGAAGTTTTCCGCACAAAACACGGCGAAGTTTCCATCCGTGTAAAAGCAATCGAGCTTCTTTCCAAATCCCTGCTCCCGCTTCCTGAAAAGTTCCACGGCCTTAAAGACCAGGATACACGCTACCGTCAGAGAGAGCTTGACCTCATCGTTAACCCTGAAGTTAAGGACACATTTGTAAAACGCAGCCTCATTCTCCGCACACTCCGAGAATTCCTTGATAACCGCGGCTTCCTCGAAGTTGATACACCAATCCTCAACCCAATCGAAATCGGTGCTTCCGCACGTCCATTCTACACACACCACAACACACTTGATATGGATATGGTTCTCCGTATCGAAACAGAACTTTATCTCAAACGTCTTATTGTTGGCGGTTTTGACAAAGTTTACGAAGTTGGCCGTATCTTCCGTAACGAAGGCATGGACACAAAACACAACCCTGAATTTACATCCATCGAGCTCTATCAGGCATATACAGACTACAACGGCATGATGGACCTTGTTGAAGATATGATGAAAACAGTTGCACAGAAGGTTTGCGGTACGCTGGAAATCCCATATCAGGGCAACACAATCAACCTTGGTCACTGGGAGAGAATGACAATGAAGGAAGCCGTAAAGAAATACAGCGGTGTTGACTTTGACACTATTGCAACAGACGAAGAAGCAATCGCAGTTGCAAAAGAACACAATGTTGACCTTCCTGAAGTTCCAAGCAAAGGTGCAATCATTGCAGAATTTTTTGATGCATACGTAGAAGAAAAGCTTATCCAGCCAACATTTATCTACGACTACCCTGTGGAAATCTCCCCGCTTGCAAAACGCAAACCGGAAGACCCTGCATTTACAGAACGTTTTGAATACTTTATCAACGCAACAGAATTCGGCAACGCATTCAGCGAGCTGAACGACCCAATCGACCAGCGTGCACGTTTTGAAAAACAGGTTGCAGACAGAAAAGCACTTGAGCCAAACACAAAAGCACAGGTTGACTACGACTATGTAACAGCTCTTGAATACGGCCTTGCACCAACAGGCGGCCTTGGCTTTGGTCTGGACAGACTTGTAATGCTGCTTACAGACTCCAGCTCTATCCGTGATGTATTGCTGTTCCCAACAATGAAACCACTGGATAAATAATGAATTAAAAATCTATGTAAATCCAAAGATTTGCTAATTTATTGCAACAATAGTTAATGTTTGTTTATAACAAAATAACCAGCTTACCCCAGATTTACCCCGAATTTTAAGATTTTTATAAGACGACCTTGAAAAAAAGGTCGTCTTTTTTGTTTCTCTGGGTTCTGATTTGCCGCATTATATACAACGCTGCCAAAGCAATCAACAGCTTTCGGCGGCATAATCGCTTTGCTTTTATTCCACGGACTGATGACTGTTTGGCTGTTTGTTTCTTTTTTCAGGCAAAGAACCCCAGAGATAATAACCCTATGGGGAAACTGAAAGGAGATACAAAGATGAGCAAACACAAAATAATCAAAGTGGTATCTGTACCAACAGGCAAGCAGGCATTTATCAAAGAAATTTCAACAGAACTGAAATCTTTACAGGCGGAAGTCGGTGGCTATATGCAGGCGATTTATCCGTTCAACGATGAGGTTGCCTTGATATGCAATGATGAAGGCAAGTTGATGAATTTGCCGTTGAACCGAGCATTGAAGCTGAACGGAACGGCAGGCAACGAAATTTACGACATTATCGCAGGCGATTTCTTTATCTGCTATGCACCATACACCAGCGAAAACTTTGAAAGTATGCCTGATGACCTGTTGCAGAAATATCTGGAGCTATTCAAATATCCAGAGCGTTTTCTAATAAAGAACCAGACAATTTACATTTATCCAGAAAAATAAAAAAAATGGCAGGATAATTCCTGCCATTAATCATTTGTTTTTATTATCCGTTATAAACCAACGTATACCAGCTATCAAAAATACTGCTGTTGTAATCCATATTGTTATCCTTATCGATATATTAAAGTTATCATCTAATATTTGAAGGGTTTGGACACTACCAAATACTGCAAGTATATACAATAATATATTCATTAGACGACCATTTTCAGCTTTTGAGCGTTCTTGATAAATTTTCAAAGTGTCAATTTTATAATTTACTGCTTGTTCAAATTTCGTAAATGATGGTGTGCGTTTTAAATTATCTATCATATTTTCTGTAACTATAGGAACATTCAACGGATAAAAAAGACTTTTGATTCGTATTTGATTATCAATTACTTCATTTAATTCTTGATGTACATTATAGTCGAGAATCATATTTAATAATAAAAATACTTTTAAGGATTCAAGAACCAATGTATCATTTAATATTTTTGAAATGTTATCAGTTTTTATATCGGTTACAATCCCCATACTTTCTGCAGAAAAATATTTGTATTTATTCACTGTGGAAATGTTTTTAATATTATAATCAGGAATATCTATATTTAAAACATTCTGAAAATAAGACTGTGCATTATTGATATTATTTGATAATACCAGCTTATTATGCACAAACGTATAATCGTCTATCTCTAATTTGTTGTTAACTAATTCATTTAAAAAAGAAATTAAATTTTCAAAAATTATATCCGATATTTTTTCACCTCTATTTATAAAGTCTTCATCAGTAAAATATTTGAATTTATCAACTTTCAAAATATTAAAATCATTAGCCCTACCATATATTGAATTCCTGTCTAAAGGGTCAGATGTTTCAAAATCAATCAGTTCATAATTCACAATGATAGCTTCGTTAAAATAAAATGCTAAAGGGTCGACCTGATAAATTTTATCATTGAGCATTACTAAAAAACTTTCCAAATTAAAACACATTGAAATATCAATCTGACTAGTGTCCAACAATAGTTGTGCTGTGTGATAAATTGAAAGAACAGACATCATTTTATCAATAAAATCAGAGTCTACATCTACCATTTTTTTTAAATTATCATCAAATTCATATTTTGATGTTTGGCTTACTGTATCATATATCATTTTATATGAAATTTTACCTTTGCGAGAAATATATAAATCTTCACATGATATTCCTTCAATGTGGTGTTTAAGTAATAAATCCTTTATATTTTTCTTTTTATGAAAAATATGAAATTTATGTTTCAAATTATGAATGCCATAAGCTGTCATAAAAATGATGGTGTCTCTTGTGTGTTTTAACATAGATTCTTTTTTGTTTTCACACATATTTCCTGACATATGAACCTCCCATTCTTATATTTAATCACACAAAATAAGTCTGCTATTTTTCTATCAGCTCCTGATACATTTTCATCAGTTCAGCAACTGTTTCGCTTTCAGTGAGCCAACGGCGTTTGCCGTTTTCCGTGATACGGAAGCCATAAGCTTCCATAACTGCTTTGTCGTTGTTCTGATGTGCTGTGCGCAATTCAGGTGGCATAGTCAGTTCGTCATACAAATCTGCCAGACTGCTATCAGGGTATTTTGCGCGGGCATCGAGGATAGCCTGTGCTGTCTGTTCAATTTTGGCTTTCTGTTCAGGTGTAACATCAGGCCAAGGGAAATTGTTGTAAACAACATTAACGGAATACCTGTAGTCGCTTTTTATTCTGCCACAGACTGTTCTTATCCAGCTATTGTGAACGTTAGACATCATTATACCAAAATGGAAGAGTGTAGCGCTTTCCATTAGCAGATTAGCGTTACTGCTTATTATGTCAGGAGTCATAAATCCTAAAGGGATATACCTTCTGTTTTCTGATGAGTGGGCAGGAATAATGATATACTCGCTATTTGGTTGTCTTATTTCACCAAATAAAGTTGGTGTCGCAGCCAGTTTTCGTGTTGCTTCACGACTACTGTTTTCTCTCATCGCTTTTACGTTAGCAACAGCTTCTTTTACAGGAACAACTTTATTAATTAATGCAGGAGAAACACCTTTTAACCACAAACACCATCGTTCTTTATTGTGTAAAAACTCTGTTGCTCCTACAAATCTCTTAAACATTATTTCTGCTTCAGGATATTTTGATATTACATTTGCTTTATCTTCAGCCGTATATTGGCTCAAGTAACCATTGTCATTTGGCATATTTCCAAAAACAACCGCAGGCACACTACATATTGCCTTTTTCCTACTATCTATTAAAACGTTAGGCCCAGAAACAAGATACGGGTTAATGTTATCAACAATTTGTTTTCTGTCGGCAAAATATAAAATTTTAACGTCAGATAAAGCATTTGAAAAACCAATTATAACACAGTGCACCTGTGCTTTCAGGCTTGCTTCGCTATCCCAACGAAATGTTCTATATGCAAAATTGATGTGTATATTATCTTTGAATAATTCATTCCACAATATAGGCACTTGTTCACCTTGAGTAATAGAGTTTGTTGATACCAGTGCTGTTTTTATTGATGTATCCTTCATCATATTTGCGGCTAATTTATACCAAGCAGAAACATAATCAAGATTTCCTATGTTTTTAACTTTACCAAAAACATTTTCCATATCAGATTTCTGCTCTTTTGACATAAGTCTTGCACCTACAAACGGCGGATTACCCATAATGTAGTTCAGCTTATTTTTTGGCACTACATCTTCCCAATCAATACGCAGAGCGTTTGCTTCCACAATATTTGCATATGATTTCAGAGGCAGGAAGTCCAGTTCCATATGGATAACTTTCTTTGTTTCGTCCATCATCTGGTCTTCAGCTATCCACAGGGCAGTCTTTGCAACAGTGCAGGCAAAGTCGTTGATTTCTATGCCATAGAACTGATTGATAGATACTTTGATAGGGTTGATTTTTTCATCCCCCATCATAACTTGTCCATCGTTCAACATACCGATAACATCGTTCTCAATACGACGCAGCGACAGATATGTTTCTGTAAGGAAGTTGCCAGAGCCTGCTGCAGGGTCAAGAAATGTAAGGCTCGCCAGTTTTTTCTGGAATGCTTCCAGCTTTTGCTTTCTGGTTTTATCTGTCTTGATTTCCCGTATTTCTGCAAATTCTGCTTTCAGGTCATCAAGGAACAGTGGGTCTATAACTTTGTGGATATTTTCCAGACTGGTATAATGCATACCACCACTGCGACGGGTTTCAGGGTTCAGGGTGCTTTCAAATACCGCACCGAAGATTGTAGGACTAATCATAGACCAGTTGAAATCTTCGCTGGCATTGTGCAGCAGCAGGTCAACAATTTCCTGTGTAAACTGTGGAATTATGATTTTTTCATCAGTAAACAAACCGCCATTTACATAAGGAAACGCCAGTAGTTCAGGTGCGTCATATGGGTCGCGGTCTTCTTCTTTTGTGTCCAGTATTTTGAACAGGTCGATAACAGCCTTGCGGACATCTTTCACTGCAAAGCCCTTGATATAATCGTGGAACATAGTATGACTGCCAAACAGCCCGCTATCTTCTGCATACAAGCAGAAAACCAGACGAACACACAGCATATTCAGACTTTTGTATGTTTCTTCGCTGTCTTTGTCTATGTACTGCTTATACAATGCGTCATAAATCTTGCCTACCAGTTCGCCAGCCTGAATTGAAACATCCAGTTCTTTTTTCAGAATTTCGCTGTCTGTTTTTACAAGGAAATTCATACGATATGCTTCTTCTGGCAGGTTTTCCAATTTGATAATTTCAGGTTCGCCGTAAGGCTTTTCCATATCATAGATATAAAAGCTTTCAAAGTTTGATGTTATTACATATCGTGGATGCTTTGAAAGCGGCAGTTCTGAAATATATCTCTTTGCCTGTTGGAACGGGTTCAGCAGAGAGCCATCTGACTGTTTGATTGGTTTGTTCAGGTCTTTACCCAGACTTTTCTGTTCAATCAGAACCTTGGTAGTTTCAATATATCCGTCTATAAAGCTGGTGTGGTCGATATGCACCTGGTCTTCAAAGGAAATGTAGTGAGCAGGATTTTCAACGCCATATACATTGCGCAGAAGTTCCAGCCAGAACGGCTGGCTCTGTCCTTTTTCATAGCCTTTGCCTTTCCAGTATTCAGCAAATGCTTTAGCAGCTTGTTTCTGTTGTTTGTCGGTCATAAATCTATGCCCCTTACTTGTGTAATATATTTATATTATAACATCACATCCTCAGCCATTTCAATGAAGAACAGTAACTTATCCGTTTTCGCCGTTAATTTAACGTGTATTTTTATTTATTGGAATTGGATGGCAACTTTTATTGCCAAAAGATGTAATGTTGTCATATTCCGTTAAATTAACGAAGAAAAAAGACCACAGAAACGATTCTGTAGTCTTGGTGTGTAATTGTATCAGTAATCAAAGTAGAAGCCTTGAAACACTGTGCCGTTCTGGTCTATGAATCGTCCTTGACTGTCTTTGGGTATAGCTTCGTGTGCTTTGCCGTCACCTACAACAATGGTAGAGAGTGTAGCATCTGCTTTGCCGCAGACTCGGCAATCAAGGTTGTTTTTTATCTGTCCTGAAAGTATATTGGCATCTGGGCGTTGTGTTGCAAGCACAAGGTGAATACCAAATGCTCTACCTTGTCGGGCTATCGTTGATATGTGCATTTCAATTTCGTCCAACAGGGCTTTTCGTTCTTTGGTTGCCCCTGTTTTATCCATCAGCTCTGCAATTTCATCACAGGCGAAAATTATTCGCTGCATATCGCTGCTGATGTTCTTTCGATACTCACCGATATTCTTGACCTTGTGGGTTACGAACATTTGCTTTCTGCTCTCCAGTTCGTTTGCAATTTCCTCCAGCTTCGTGAGTAGATTTTCTTCATCAGTGATAATCTCTGTCAGCTGATGCCAGCCATCAGAAAAGTCAACGCCACCCTTGAAGTCGGCGATAATTACGGCGTTGTTGCGTTTGATGTGCTGCCACAGAACAGTTTTCAGCAGTACGCTTTTTCCAGAGCCAGTTGAACCGCCTATGAGAATCATCGGGCTTTTGTCGATGTCTACCCAGATGTCTTCCACAAGACCTTTGCCCAAAATGATACGGGCATCGTTGTTCCAGTCGATGTTACTGTCATCCCAGAGAATTTTCTGAAATGCATTTTCACTGGAAACAACAACGATTTCAATGCTTCTTCGGTCAATCTCTCTTATTTGACCGATATATCCTTTAAACACTCCTTCCAGTTCTTGCTGATGGTCTTCCCATATGGTTCTGGGAAAGCCGACACCTTCAAAAGTCAAGATTTGTCGGTTATTGTCGACTTTCTGATATTTTACGAGCATAGGTACTTCGTAGGCTGAATTATAAAATCCAGCTCTGAACAAGTCATTGAAATATTTCCAGCTATGCTTTACATAGCCGTTAATATATACAATGAATATAAAGACAGTTACCCCAGCTATTGTAGCTGGGATAGCGAAAAGGGATGCAGGCATGAACCTGCTACTGTGGGAGAACCCACTATGTAAAAAGAAACCAATTTGAAAAATTCATTGAACGCAAACCAGAATTAAGAGACAGTACATTATCCAATTATCTTTATTTATATAACAGCAACTGTACTTTCATTGCCAATGTTCATGTTTTCACCCGTTTTACGTATTTTCAAGATAAAATCAAGGGTAAAATTATTGCAAAATTGTATGCTGTGTCTGTAAAAAAATGCAGAATTATCTTTATATATACATTATATGACAAAATGTATAAGGGCTGTCTAAAGGTTATGTGACGTTTTCCTGATTTTTATGTGAAAACAGATATATTATATCAACAGCTTTTTATATTGCGGTATAATCCAACTTTTCTTTCGCAAAAGGCAAAGTATATGATATACTTATTTATAACTACTGTTAAAGACAATATGATTATACCATTTGTAATATATTCAAAAAATATACTGAAACAAGGAGGGCGTTATGGCGGTAGAATTCAGAATAAAACAGCGGGAAGACAATATACAGAAAATAACAATTCCACAGATTGCACGGATGGCAGATTTGGGTTATGGAGCAATGGACAATGACTACTGTCTGGATTTTGACCAGGTTGGCAAATTTACCGTTATGTATGCCCCGGATGCCATCGGACGAGGTTTTGAGGTGTGGCTGGAAGATAGCACAGTGGCTATGCGTATGCCATTGCCTGCCACAAAAACCGATATAGACACAGCCTACTCCCTTGCGAAAAAGCTTTGCGAAAAGTTTGGAACCGACAGCTTTATCTGTGACGATGAGATTGTTCCCTTTGAACATATAAGGATAAAGGCACAGCAGAACATCACATCCAGCGAGGGTGCAATAAAGATGGTGGAGGAAAGAATAAAAGAGGGCAGCCAGCGCAGCGTAATCCTTTTTGGTGCAGTTAACCCGATAACCATCGGCCCTGCCGAGCTGGAGGAGATGGGCGGTACGCTGGATGGCTTTGAAAAGCTGCTTCATCGTCTGCAGAGCATGGACGTGTTCTATGCCAATGCAAAATACTATCAGATGAAGGACGGCACTGTGTTTGGCCTGTTTATCCTGCGAGACAATGTTACAACGGTGCTGCCACGTGTGCCTGTGTCCCTCAATGGTCCTATAGAAAAATTAAAGGGGTACTATGTTCATCTGCCCGATGACAACGATGTTCCCTATGAGGTGTTTGCTGAAAACGTAACACCTATCGGTGATTACGACTCAGGTCACGTTATGGTATGCCTTACCGAAAAGAATATTGCCTACCTTGTGGAAAACTGTGCTGTTGCCGTGGACACTGACAACAGGCGCAAGGGCGTGTATTGGGGCAGAATTCTGGATGATGGCAGAACCCACGAAAACAAGATAAAAAATATGCAGCTTTCGGCACCGCAGTACAGCGGCTATAATCACCTTGCAGTGTTTTTACGCTGGGCGGCAGAAAAGGATTTGCTGAGCGACAAGCTTATACAGATGCTGCCCGATGCCAAAAAGCTGATTACCGACCCGCAGAGCGATATCCGTCAGCTTATTGCAACATTTCCTGCATTCGGCGGACGTCTGCGCAGTTTCCACTTCAAAAAAGAAGCACAGCGTTTTGTAAATAAATTCTATGCATTCGGCAGAGTGGGATACCCCAACTGCGTGGATGAATATGCCGAAAAGGTGCTGGGCAGTGAAAAATACAACTGCGAGGAATATAAAAACGAAGCTTATCTCTTTGTGCCATATGATGAAAAATACTATAAAGGTCTTTCAAAATACATTGAAAAAGAGTGGAAAAAGTTCAGATAATATTTTAGTGCTGCTGTAGGTGGCAATATAACAATGCCTCTGAAAGAAAGTTTGCGAAAAGGATAGAGGTCTTTATCAGCAAAATGTTAAGGCTTTCTCTGAACTGTACAAAAAGTAAACAGCAGGCAGGTAATTAAGACACGGAAAGGAAAACAGATGAAAAGATATACCCATAAAGTAAACTATTACGAAACGGACAGAATGGGCATTACACACCATTCCAACTACATACGCTGGATGGAAGAAGCCCGCATAGACTTTCTGGAACAGCTGGGATGGGGCTATGATAAAATAGAGGCAATGGGCATAATCTCTCCTGTTACGGCAGTGGACTGCAGATACAAAAACACCACAACCTTTGCGGATGTGGTGGACATTGAAGTGTGGGTGGCAGAATTCCGTGGCGTAAAGCTTAAAATCGGGTATCTTATGACAAAATCAGACGGTACACCTGTGTGTGAAGCGGTCAGTGAGCACTGTTTTTTGAACAGTGAGGGGAAAATAATCAGCCTTAAACGCACTTATCCCCGAATTTATGAATCACTCTGCCAATATCTTAGGGAAGAATAAGAACAAAAAAACAAACGGTATTATGGCGGAAAACCATAATACCGTTTTTATGTCATAAATTATTTCTGTGTGCTTCCGCAAACCTAAAACTTTACAGTACAGTTGGCATAGGGATAAAATGTCTGCGTCAGCTTTAATGTTCTATTTCTTCATTTTAGAGAAAAATCCTTTTTTCTCTTCCTCCCAAAGAGGGAGAACATCGGTATATACAGCCTGTACCTTTGGAGAAATGTACTTGTCCAGATGCAGGCAGCCAAAATACCACTTTTTATATTCAACATCCTTTGCCACAAGGTCAAAAAAGTCCATTGTCTCACTGGTGGCATAGCTGTCAAGATTGATAAATCGGTTTATTTTGCCGGACGGAATATGTGTAAGGATATAGTCAACACTGTCAGAGGACTTTTCAAGATTTGCACTGCAGTTTTCAAAATCAGCAGAGGTGGGGTCGTCAAAGCTTTCCACTATATCGGGGTCGTATATATCGTTGCCGCCGAAGCAAAGCAGTTTTCTGCCCTCAATTTCGGCAATTTCGCCCCTTTTTATGTAATAGATTTTATCCTTTGCAATCTCTCTTGCCTTTGCACCGCAGTACTCTGTTTCGGGATATTTTGCCAGCACCTCAAAGCTGTCGCCAAGGCCATCGATAAACAGAATGGTATACGGCTTCTTTGCCAGCTTTGCAAGGGCTTTTTTCTCCCTCTCACTGTCACTCCACATAAAACCGAAATCTCCAAGAATAAAAAGAGTATCGCCTTTTTTAAGTTTTTTCAGTTGTTTATCGTCAAAACGTTCGGTTTCACCATGGGTGTCTGCTGTAACAAAAATCATAAAATACCTTTAAATTCCTTTATTTCTTAACATTTATGTGATATACTTTAATGTTAAGATAGATAATAAAATTTTCTCGATTTATTGCGACAAATTATCGCATAAAACTGTATAAAGTATATCAAAAAAACAACAAAAGAACAAGGATATTATATATGAAAAACAGGTTAAAAGCACTGTCGCTGGCTGCGGTATTGCTTGTTGTTTCGGTTTTTGCACCGGTAAAAGCCTCTGCAGCGGCAAGATACGAACTGCCATTTGATCTGAATGTGGCAAGCTATCTTCTGGTAAGTCTTGACACAGGAGAGGTTATCTTTGAAAAAGATGCCGATGTTCAGCGTACGCCTGCATCACTTACAAAGATGCTTACCACCTATGTTGCCATGAAGTACGTGGATGACCTTGATGGTGCCACCATTACCGCCAGAACAAAGCACACAGACGAGTTATATGGTATGAATTCATCCCATGCCGATATCAGGGCAGGCGAAACACTGACAATCCGTCAGCTGCTTTATGCAATGATGCTTCCAAGCGGCAACGAGGCGGCAAATATGGTGGAGGATTACATCGCCAACGGCAGCCGTTACAATTTTTCCATGCTTATGAACAACGAGGCCAAAAAGCTGGGATGTACAAATACAAACTTCTCCAACCCTCACGGGCTGTTCAGCGAAAATCACTACACAACCGCAAGGGATATGTACCGCATTGCCAAAGCCTGCTATGAAACCCCGGGGTTTATGGACATTGCCACTACAGTGCACTACTATATGCCTGCAAACTACCGTCATGCAGACAAATATCTTATCACCTCCACAATCAGTATGCAGAATCCGTCCAGTGTATATTACCGCGACTATATCCGCGGGATGAAGACGGGCAGCCTGCCTGAAGCAGCACACAACTTTGTTTCTGTGTGTGAAGCAAACGGAGAAAAGTATATCCTTGTGGTTATGGGGGCTGAATACGTAGATACTGAAGGTAACGAGCTCAGGCTTCCTGCCTTTGACGCCACGGCAGCAATAATGGATTATTTCTTTGATGAATACACCTTAAAGCCTGCCAACAGCCTCGATGCACCTGTAACGGAAGTTACAATGAAGTATGTAAAGGGCAAGGATAATCTGCTGCTTTATCCAAAGGGCGAGGTTTACAGTGTTCTGCCAAACGGTGTGGACGAGTCCAGTTTTCAAAAGGTGTTCAACCTGCCGGACCAGGTGTACGCACCAATCAACGCGGGTGATGTAATAGGAACGGTAAGTTACTATATAGCAGGTGACCTTGTGGGCACCACTGAACTGGTAGCGGCAGAAAGCTACGAGCGGGACACAATTATATACCTTGTTGAAAAACTGGGTGAGATTGTAAGCAGCCTCTATTTCCGTGTGGTTATCATCGTAACAATTGTACTGATAGCGGCATTTCTGGCATTCCGTTACTATCTCGGCAAAAAATACGAAAAAATGCAGAAGATTCACAGAAATAAAAGATAACAGTGTTAAATAGTTCCATATTATACTGAAATCTGTTCACAATAAATTTTTAACTATAAAAAGAGGAAACGACTATGGCAAAAAGTTACAGTGTAAAAGACCCTCGCAACCTTTCCATCCTTACTGACTTTTACGAACTCACAATGGCAAACGGTGTGTTCCAGAGCCCACTGCGTGACATTGTATGTGTATACGACGTGTTCTTCCGCCGTGTACCTGACCAGGGTGGTTTTGCGATATTCTGTGGTCTGGAACAGGCTATTGATTATTTGGAAAATCTCAGCTTTACCGATGATGATATCGAATACCTGCGCAGCAAAGGTATATTCTGCGAGGAATTTCTGGAATATCTGCGTAAGTTTGAATTCAAGTGCAATGTATGGGCAATGCCAGAGGGCACACCTGTGTTCCCTAAAGAACCTATGATGGTGGTGGAAGGCCCTGCAATACAGGCACAGATGCTGGAAACAGCCCTTCTTATCCTTATGAACCACCAGACACTTATTGCAACAAAGGCAAACCGCATTGTACGCAGTGCAATGGGACGTCCTGTTCAGGAATTCGGTGCACGCCGTGCACAGGGTGTGGATGCTGCCAACTACGGCACACGTGCCTGCTACATAGGCGGCTGCGTATCCTCCTCCAACACCATGATGGAACGAGATATGGATATTCCTGCAGGCGGCACAATGGCACACGCATGGGTGCAGATGTTCCCAAGCGAATATGAGGCTTTCAAAACCTTTGCCCAGCTTTATCCTGACAGCACAATCCTTCTTATCGATACATACAACGTGCTTAAAAGCGGCATTCCAAATGCAATAAAGGTATTTGACGAGGTGCTTAAACCACAGGGCAAACGTCCTGTAGGCGTAAGAATTGACTCTGGCGACATTGCATATCTTTCCAAAAAGGCAAGAGAGATGCTGGACGAGGCAGGCTATCCTGACTGCAAAATCGTGGCATCCAACTCCCTTGATGAATATATCATCCGTGACCTGCTTATCAACGATGCCAAAATTGATTCTTTCGGTGTTGGTGAGTGTATGATTACCAGCAAGACAACTCCAGTACTGGGCGGTGTTTACAAGCTTACAGCGGTTAAAAAAGAAGACGGCAGCTACGAGCCAAAAATCAAAATCAGTGCAAGCATAGAAAAAATCACCCTGCCATACAAAAAACAGGTTTACCGTATCTTTGACAAGGAAACAGGTATGGCAAAGGCCGACTATATTGCAATCCACGATGAAGCTGTAAATCCTGAACCGGACGAAATGGTTATCTTCTCACCAACAGAGCCATGGAAACGTCAGACACTGACAAATATTACCCTTAAGCCGCTGCTTCAGCCAATCTTTGTGGAAGGCAAAAAGGTGTACGAAAGCCCGTCCGTTGAAGAAATCAAGGCATTCTGCGCACAGCAGATCGACACCCTCTGGGACGAAGTTAAACGTCTTGAATATCCACACACATTCTACGTGGACCTTTCCGAAAAACTGTGGCTTGAACAGATGCGCCTGCTCAATGAAAAATCCAACGGATAATCAGTTTTTTGAAAATAATTTTATACATAAAAAGGGAGAGCATCCGTGCTCTCCCTTTTGGTTTTATTAATATATTTTTGGATGTCAGATAAATTGGGGTGTTATTGGTCTTTCTTGCGCTTGAATATACATACTATGCTTTTGGACGAACCATAACTCTGGTTTGTAGAAGTGCAGCTAACCATCTCCCATCCATCATAACCAAGAAGATTGAGCTGGTTTTCGAGCTGATTTGTCTCAACATTCCCTCCCCAAAAACCTTTTGTGTCATAGACAACCACTTTATACTCGAACTTTTCCATATTTTCTTCTCCTTTGAAAATTCAAATTTATCCAACTGTTGAAAACACTTTATTTCTTCAGATATTTCCCAAGCACTTCTTTGCCAAGGGCGACTGCACTCACAAGTTGTCTGCGGTAGATTACAAGGTACACAGCCATACCAGCAAGGCCTGTCACAGCTTTAAGCACAAAATTGTGTGCCCATATTGTGCCGAAGAATGTGAGCACAAAGAGAATACAGCACACAACTGTTGTTCTTGCGGCACTTGGAATGGAGCAGTAAAGTTTCTGTGCAATCACTGTGCGGAACACAAACATTATAAGGTTTGAAAGACACAGTGCAAGGCATACGCCGTACAGCTGGAACTGCGGTGCCAGCAGGAAACAGAAACCGATGTTGGTAACAACGGAAAGGCCGATGCCGATGGTGTCGAAAATCGGCTTTTTGGCAATGGAGATGCCGTAAACCGTGGTTTCGCTGATAATGAGGAACACGGGCACAAGCACCATAATAGGGAACACCTCGATGCCCTTTGCGTATTCACTGCCAAGAATCCAGAAGATAATATCCTCGAAAATCATCAGAACACAGAAAAACTCAACTATAAGGAAGGTGAGGTAATCGTGCACCTGCTTGATTTTTTCCTGCTCGGTTTTGTAGTTGGCATAGATAAATGCGCTCCAGAAGGTTGCAAAGCCCGCCTGAATAATAGCCACTACATTGGACAGGGTGCTTACCATACTGAATACGCCTGCCTGACTGTTGCCTATAGTTTTGGAGATATACACCTTGCTGAAAAGGCTGTTGAGCCAAAGCATAACGGCAGTTGGCATAAGGGCAAGACCATAGGGGAGTATCTGCCGGTTTGCCTTTGTAAAGATTACAGACGGAGAAATGTTTATTTCGCTGCGGATTACAAAGAGGAAAATTATGCCGAATACAGTCATACCGCCTACAGCAAAAAGGACAAGTGTGTTCAGGTCGTTGCTGATAAATACGCCGAATACAAAGAACACCTTTGTAAAAAACTGCATCAGCACGCTTTCAAGGGTGTACAGCTTTATGCTGCCCGACATACGGTAAACAAGGTTTACATAGCGGCCAATCATAGCCATAAAAGCATTTACAAACAGATATGCAAGATAGATGTTTGGCATTTTTTCGCTGAAGAATATTCCAAGCACAGCCTGCGGGCAGACAAGACAGCAGAAAACACCTGTAACAACAAGACAGATTGCGGATATGCCAAAGCAGTTGCCAAGAAGTCCCTTTCTGTCCAATGGAGTCGGAGGCTCGTTGAAAAATCGCATAAAACTCTGGTCAAGTCCGAGGATACATATGTTCATTATAAGCGTTGAGGTGGAGATAAAAATATCCAGCTGTCCCCAGGTATCTGCAGGTATAAACCAGGCAACCAGTAGCAAGGATGCCCCATAGATAAAAAAGTTTACCCACGTTGCAATTGAGTATTTAAAGATAGATATAAGCAGGTCCTTGGGATTTATGCCCTTTTTTTCTTCCATAATTCACCGTTTTCCGAATTTATATATAAGATTTATTTAGCTAAAGGGTGTGTATATTGATAATTAAATGTGCCAATTACAGGTACTTGTCTGATTACTATAACAATGTTCTTTCTTTTTTCGATCAATCGACCAAAAAATCAGCACATATCTGTACATTTTAAGTATATAAAAATATTGTGCAAAAGTAAAGGCACACAACAAGAAAACCCATCTGTACAGGATATACATACAGATGGGTTTGCATTGTCATAATATGGGGTGTATTTAAAAGGGGAGTGTGATAAAATAGCTGTTTATGCCATATCCCTGTAAACCTTTTTGTTTTCGCTCTCTGGATTGCCGCCGTACAGTACACCGCATACAATACTTGTAAGCGGAATGGTCAGCAGCATACCAAAGCTGCCTGCAATGGTCTGCAAAAGTTCAACCACTATCATTTCTGTGTTAAACAGCAGCAGCAGCGACGGGTTGCCTGCCACCATAAGCAAAGTGCAGGACAGGCTGGAACCGATATACGCAAGGATAAGGGTGTTGGACATTGTGCCGATAATATCTCTGCCAATGGTAAAGCCGCTTTTTATAATCTGTGTACGGGAAATGTCCGGCACCTGACTTTTGATTTCTGCCAGAGCCGAGGATATATCCATAGCAACGTCCATAACAGCACCTACGGCACCAATGATAATTGCTGCGAAAACCACCGCTTTGATATCCAGCGGATTTTCAGGGTTAAGCATCATCAGATATAAGGCATCTTCGTCCACAAGACCTGTTGTGTGCAGGAACAAATCGCAGAATTTAACCAGAATGCCTGTAACGGCAACGCCGCCAAGACATCCGATAATTGCCGCAAGGCTTTTCTTGGTGTATCCATTTACAATAAGCAGTGTCATAAATATGATGTACACACAGGTCATAAGGCTCCACAGATATATGTTGCCGTAGCTCAGCACAGCAGGCACAAACACCACAAATATTGCCGCAACAGTCAGCACAAGGGAAATAATTGTGCTTACACCTTTACCTCTGCCAAAAAGCAGCAGTAAAAACATAAATGCTGCAACAAGCCACCACAGAATGGTAACACGGTTGTACTCGGCAAACATATAGTTTACATCAATCTGGTCGTCAGGGTTTCGGTAAACCGCAATTTTGTCACCCTGACTTACGGGACGCATTTCCACAGCGTACAAATCGTCCACACGCTGCACCATCAGTTCTCTTTTGCCCTTTTTGTAGCCTTCCATAAATTCGCCTTCAAAAAGTACAATACTTTCGCCACGCATCTCCCAGTCTTCGCTGAATACTGTTTTTTCATATTCAGGGTCAACAACAGCGGTAACTTTAACCTTTTCGGCAACGGTTACAATGCCTGTGTTTTCCACTGTAGGGTTGGCGGTGGCAAATCTTCGTCCCATCACCAACAGCAGCACACACAGCACCACTGTCAGCAGATATATAATCTTCTGTTTCATAAAACACCTTTAAGTTTAAAAAAATACACAGTAGTATTGTATGACACTACTGTGTATTTTTATTGAAATCTTGCTGATTACATATTTTTCCTGTTCAAAAGCAACAGATTATACTGCAGACAGGAATATGTAGAAATTATTAAACTGTTTCCAGCTTGCCTTTAAGGGATGCACCCTCGCTTATGCGGATAGTCTTGCAGGAAATATCACCAACAGTTTTGCTTGTGCCCATAAGTGTAATGCTGTTTGCGTTTACATTGCCGTTGATAATGCCTTCGCTTACGATAGCACCGGATTTGATATCACCGTTGATAATGCTCTGTGGCGAAATCTGTATTTCGTTGGAAGCTGTTACAGTATCGTGGATTTCGCACTGATTCAGTGTAATGTTGTTGCCCTGAATAGCACCGCCAACCTTGCCTGTGATAACAAGGTCTGCTGTAGAAATAACACTGCCTGTAACTTCGCCGTTGATAACCAGTTTTGCAGTTGTGCGGATATTGCCTTCGATAACAACGCTCTTGCCGATAATTGTATCCTCGCTGTTCAATGCAGAGTCCATTTCCTTGAAGATGTTGTTTTCAATTTCTTTTACTGCCTGTGCTGCTTCAATTTTTGCAGCTTCCTCCACTGCATCAGCTTCTGTATTTTTAACTACAGGTGCTTCCGGTTCATCTGTTGTAATTTTGCCTGCAAGCAGTTCGTTAAGAGCCTGCTTAAAGTTGTTGGTTTCTCTGTTTGCCATAAAGTACGGCCTCCTGAATTGTAAGGTATATTTTTGTAATAGGATTTATGTAAAGGATATTTGCTCAAGATTAAATGCTGTGCAATAAAGTCTGGAATCTGAAAAAATCAGTTATCCTGTATGCACATTTGCCTTGCGGCAAATTAAAAAGTTATCGCTTGTTGTCCTCGTAGGTGAATACCGTTGGTTCCACGCTGTTGGTTATAGGGCGGAACTCGTGGGTTTCTTTGAGGGAGTCGATAATGCTTTGCAGTGCACCCACAGTGGCGGCCTTGGTGGAAGAATCGTGCATAAGCACAACACTCTTGTCCTTGTTTATTGCACCATTTACAACAGCCTGATGAATTGCCGCGGAGGTAAAGGTCTGGCCTGCATCGCCGCTGGACACGTTCCAGTCGTAGTACACAAAGCCTCTGCGCAGCATCTCACTGATAAGCTCAAAATATATCTGATGGTTATACACATTTATACTGCCGCCGGGAAAACGGAAAACTGTAGGCTTTACACCTGTAAGTTCATAGACTTTGTTGAATATCTGATTAAAGTCTGCAAGATAGTCGTCAACGGAGTTGTAGATTTTTTTATACTGGTGTGAGTATGTATGTATACCAAGGGTGTGCCCCTCATCTACAATACGTTTGTACAGGTACTGATGTGCTTCGATATTGCTGTTCACCACAAAGAAGGTGGCCTTTATATCGTTGGCTTTCAGTATGTCCAGCACCTTTTCGGTGTTGGCACTTGGGCCGTCGTCAAAGGTCAGATACACCACAGGCTTTTCGCTGTTTTCTGCCACGAAGCTGCTGCGTTCCACATACATATCGGGGTAGTCTTCCTGATATGTAAAGGTAGGCACGGTTATAACCTCGCTGTAGTCTACGCCTACAAGATATTCCATTTTTGGCAGCTGACTTTCAGAAGAATATTTTTTCAGTTCCTCCACCAGCTGTTTGTTGCGGTGGTTCTGTATGCCAAAAACCACAGCCAGAACTGTGGGCACAAGAATCATCAGCGCAACGGTCGATAGGATAAGATGCTTAAAAAAGCGTACACTGCCCCAATACAAAATACAGTACCTCTTTCGATTATTACGCAGGGGAAATG
>JAFSFT010000042.1 GCA_017435045.1 Oscillospiraceae bacterium | reverse complement strand
TAACTCTTGCTACGGAAGATTTACGACGGCCTGTACCGTAAAAATATGCTTTTGTTTCGTACATAGTAATTATCCTCCCTAAAAATTAAAGTTCGATTACTTCAGGTTTCTGTGCAGCCTGTTCGTGCTGTGCACCTTTGTAAACTCTGAGTCTTGTCATTGCTTTGGAACCGATTTTGTTGCCTGGGAGCATGCCTTCTACTGCAAGGTACATAGCTTTGTCAGCTTTTGTAGCCATCAATGTGCGGTAGTTAACGGATTTCATACCGCCAATCCAGCCTGTGTGGTGGTGGTAGAATTTTTTGTCAAGTTTGGAACCTGTAAGAACTGCTTTGTCACAGTTGATGATAACAACGTGGTCACCGCAGTCTACGTTTGGTGTGTATGTTACTTTGTGTTTACCGTTCAAAAGAACAGCAGCTTTAGCAGCAACGCGGCCAAGTGGTTTGCCAGCAGCATCAATCACGTACCATTTGCGTTCTACTTTTGTAGGGTTCTGAAGATATGTGCTCATAGTAATCCTCCTGATAGAATTTTTTAGATATATATTATTAAAAACAAATTTAAATGCCCTTAACAGGCAAGATTTAGTATACCATAACAATGCAAAAAGTCAACGATTTTTTGCAAAAAAATTAATCAAAAATTAAATATCTCTCGTTTTCGTGCGTTTTGCTCGTTTTTCCTCTGTTTTCCTCTTTTGGCAATTTGCGAAAAAGCCTTGTTTTATATGTGTAAAACAGATATAATACAATTGAAAATTTGTGGATTTTTGCTATTGAACCGCCCTTTTGAAAAGCCGATTGGCTTTACACAGTCTGTATAGGCAAAAAGGCATTTGGGCCATAAAGTATAAACGGAAAAGGAATAATATATGTCTCAGCATTTTCAGCGTCTGTGCGGCTTGTCCCGCAAGGCAATAACAGGATATGAAATGATACAGAACGGCGACAAAATCTGCGTGGGAGTCTCCGGCGGCAAGGACTCTGTTGCACTTGCTCTTGTGCTCAAAAAGCTGCAGAAGTATATCAATATAGATTTTGATATGGTGGCGGTAACGCTGGATCTGCGTTTTGACGGCAATGATACCGACTATTCCGCACTGGAAAAGCTGTTTGCGGAACACGGCATTGAATATGTGGTAAAACGCACCGATATAGGCAATATCATCTTTGAACAGCGTAAGGAGGCAAACCCGTGCTCACTGTGTGCCCGTATGCGCCGCGGTGCCCTGCACGATGTTACAAAGGAGCTGGGGTGCAACAAAATTGCCCTTGGACACCACCTTGACGATGCTATCGAGACTTTCTATATGAATCTGTGGAACGAGGGCAGAATAGGCACTTTCAGCCCTGTTACATACCTTTCCATCAAGGACCTTACAATGATACGCCCTTTTGTGCTGGCAATCGAGCAGGATGTTATCCGAGCAGTCAACGAAATTGATATGCCTGTGGTGGAGTCAAAGTGTCCTGCAGACGGGGTTACAAACCGACAGAACATGAAAAACTGGGTGCAGGAAAGATGCCGTCAGGATACATCCTTCCGTGCCAAAAGCCTGAATGCCTTCCAGAAAAAAGACCTGGATGGCTGGGGACTAAAAAATAAGATTTAAACGGAACTGTAAATGCCGTGCATAATTTCAGTACAGTGTTTCTTCCGTAAAGGAATAAAGATGATTGCGGTTAAAAAACTTGAAAGGATTGTAATATATTCCTTGTTGGCTGTCTTTCTGGTAGCCTTGTTTGCACTGCCGTCATCAGCCGCAGAGGATAAAAAGCAGATATCTGCAGCGGCTCATTTTACCCTGCCTGACGGATTTGAGTATACTGCCGATATTATTGATGAAAGAAAATATATTTACGATGAAAACCATGTGCTGATTGACCACTACAAGCAGTACAGCTTTGTATTTCCGCACAGCATAAAGGGCAGGGAAGTTGTGCTGGAGTTTTCCAATATTGATATGCTGTATAAGGACGGAAAAGAGTATCACAGCGGAAAAAGCTATCTGCTGGAGGAAGGGGAATACACCATATCTGCCGGCGGCAAAGAACACCCTCTCATAGTAAAATACACAAGTGATATTCCACAGATGTATCTTACGTTAGAGGACGAGCTGTCTGATATAGAGTCGGATAAAAGCCTTAAAACAAAAGGAAAAATTGTTATAAAGGACGGAAGCACCACGGAATATGACGGCGCACTTGAATATATAAAGTGCAGAGGCAATTCCTCTTTTCTGCTGACAAAGAAATCCTACAATATAAAGCTGGCGGCAAAGACCGATATGTTCGGTATGGGTGCGTCCAGAAAATATGCTGTTATGCCGTTTTATTTTGACTTCAGTTCCGTGCGTGAACCTGTTGCGGCAATGCTGGGAAAACTGGCAGGCATAGAATACTGTATGGACGGCAGCTTTGTGGATATGTATGTCAACGGTGAATACCGCGGCCTGTTTTATCTTACCGAAAGGGTGGAAATAGACCCAAGCAGGATAAGCATATTTGACCTTGAGGATGTAAACGGGCAGCTTAACCCAAAGGTGGATATGGAAGCCCTTGAAAATCTGGGGGATACAGGCGAAGATTCCTACAGTATAAAGGGTGGCTACAAATGGGTGGATATACCAAACACCATGGCGGACAGCCTTGGCGGCGGATATCTGCTGGAATATGACCTGGACAAGAGATATGACGCGGAAAAATCGGGATTTGTTTCTAATTACGGACAGCCTGTGGTAATAAAAAGTCCCGAATATGCCACAAAAGGGCAGGTTGAATATATAAGAGAATATTATCAGCAGTTTGAAGATGCACTGCTGAGTGATGACGGATACAACGCATACGGTAAACACTACAGCGATTACATAAACGTGGAATCCTTTGCGAAAATGTATGTTTTTCAGGAGTATGCACTGAACCTTGATGCGGCAATGTCCTCGGCATATATGTACAAGGATGTAAACGGCAAGCTGACAATGTGCACTGTGTGGGATATGGATAATGCTTTCGGCAGGGACCTGGAGATAGACGGAATAAGTCTTAAGGACCCCGAGGCCATATGGGCTACTGTCAGCACACAGAAGCGAAAACAGGAAAAATGTATATTTACCCTGCTTTGTCAGCACGAGGAATTCCGTCAGCTTGCGGCAAAGTGCTGGGAGGAAAATTTTGCACCGCATATAGATACAGTGATTGGCAGGGCGGCAGAGCTTGAAGTGCTTATTACAGATTCCGCAGCGGCAAATCAGCTGCGCTGGATACCGGACAATGGCGGTATTGAGATTTTTACAGATGCCAACGAGTGGCTAAGGGAGTTCCTGCAGCGCAGGGCAGAGTTTATGTCGGAATTTTTCAGCAGCAAGGCACAGTATGTAAGTTATAAACGCAATGGTGCAGAGGGTGTTGTGCTGGACAAGTATTCCTATATGCCGGGCAGTGAAGTTGTCGTGGCGGAAAACGGATTTGACGGCGGCAATGCGGATTTTACAGGCTGGAATACAAAAGCGGACGGCAGCGGAAAAAGCTATCAGCCTGGCGATATTATCACAATAGAGGATGACGGCGTTGTACTCTATGCACAGTGGAATGGTCTTGAAGTGCAGGACACAGCGGCAGCAGTGCAGCCGTTGGGATTGTGGCACAGGATAAAGGGCTGGTTTGCGTCTTTATTTTTGAATTGACACCGATATGCCAGTCTGAAGTGGAGATATGTGCAATAGATACAGATGGTTCTGGCTGACAGTCAGATAATATTTTGTTGTATAAAATACAGAAAAGTGTTTCCCTGACGATATGGGGAACGGAGCAGGTTTATGAAAAAACATACAGGCATAAAAAGAATACTCACAATGCTTGCAGTGGCAGCAGCGACTGTCGTGTTTGCTGTGGCAGCTTCTGCGGAGCAGGCAAGTGTTGACTTTGCGGTAAATTTTACTCTGCCAAATGGTTTTGAATACGGAGTAAAGGCATTTGAAAAGGAAAAGACTGCCACGGATGAAAACGGAGTGCAGACATATATGGGCAAAGAATACACCCTTGTACTGCCGTATGTGCTTGAAAACAAAGAGGTATCTCTGCTTGTATCGGCGGAAGCTGACGTGATTATGGACGGCAGGCAGCTTTCCGACAATACATTAACTGTGCTCGGCAGAGGGGTACATCAGTTTGAATGCGGCGGCACAACAGGTTATCTGAATGTAATGTATACAAGTGACGTGCCGCAGATTTATATAGACACACAGCAGCCGCTCAGCTATATACACGAGGACAAGGAAAACGAAACCGCAGGCAGTATGGTTATAACAGACGGTACTGAAATCTATTACAGCGGCGGTATGGAAACTTTGAAAGGCAGAGGCAACGTAAGCTGGAATGCCGATAAAAAGCCATACAGCATAAAGCTTTCCCAAAAGGTAAGCCTTTTTGGTATGGAGCCTTCCAGAAAATACAATCTGCTTGCCAATTTTATAGATGAAGCTATTATAAGAAACAAAGTTACCATAGATTTTGCTGAAAAGGCAGGAGTGGAATACTGTACTCAGTCTCAGTTTGCGGAACTGTATATAAACAACGAATATCTTGGCATCTATCAGCTTACAGAAAAGGTAGAGGTTGCAGATGGCCGTGTGGAAATATTTGATGTTGACATTATAACCGAAGAATCCAACCGTGGCACGGATCTTGAAAATCTGCCGCAGGGTGGTGAATACGGCAAGGATGCCTACAAGAAAAAGGGCAGCTGCAAATGGCTGGAGGTGCCTAACGATATAGCAAAGGGCATTGACGGCGGATATCTCATAGAATTGGATCTGTTTGAGAGATATTCAGCTGCAAAGACCGGTTTTGTAAGCAACTACGGACAGATTGTCACCGTCAGAAGTCCTGAATACGCATCTGAAGCACAGGTAAAATACATAAGCGGTTATTATCAGGAGTTTGAGGATGCAGTGCTCAATGCAGATGGATATAACTCTTTGGGCAGACATTACACCGAGTATATAGATATGGAATCTATGGCAAGGATGTACATTGTTCAGGAGTTTGTGCAGAATCTTGATGCGGCACTTACATCGGCGTTTCTTTATAAGGACGTAAACGGAAAACTGGCAATGTGTTCCCCGTGGGATTTTGACCACGCCCTTGGAGACGAGGTATCAGATGCAGACAGAAATATCTCGAATCCCGAAAACATATGGGTGGCAAAAGGTACATTGTATAATCAGAAAAATACATACACCATCTTTTCTCTGCTGTGGCAGCACCCCGAATTCCGCAGGGAAGCGGCAAGACAGTGGAAGGAAGTTTTCCGCCCGCAGATAGAATGGCTTTCTGATATGCAGCAGGATGTGGCGGACAGCATTTACGATTCTGCAGTCGCAGACTACTACAGATGGCGCAGAACCGCATATATAGATAACGTACAGGCTGCACAGCTTTATCTTGACGAGATTGAAAAGATGGCCGATTATATAGAAAAAAGAGCGGAATTTCTGGATAAATTCCTTTCGGAAGATGCAGTCTATGTAAAATACGGTGCAAACGGCGGCAGCGAATTTGTCAGCGACAAAAACAGCTATATGCCGGGAGATACTGTAGTGGTCAGATACTGTGACTATGAAAACGAGGATGAGCTTGGCGGCATAGAGTTTATCGGCTGGAATACCAAAGCGGACGGCAGCGGAACGGAATACCGCCCTGAAGACACCTTTGTTATAACTGAGGATGTAACCCTCTACGCCCAGTGGGCACGTCAGAATCAGCAGAATAAGCCTGTACAGACTACAGTGGAAGACATAGGTCTGTTTGACAGTATAATTAACTGGTTTAAAAATCTTTTCAAATAAAATTACACAACAACTACTATTCGGGAGAATATATATGAATCTGGTTGAAAAGCATTGCTGGGCAGAGGTTTCTGTTGATGCAATTAAAAGCAACTACAACTTTATAAAAAACAGCTTTAACAAGCCTTTTTATGTTACACTCAAGGCCGATGCTTACGGTCACGGTGCAAAATATCTTGCAAAGATGTACGAAGAACTGGGAGCCTTTGGCATTGCGGTATCCTCTTTTGCAGAGGCGATGGAGATAAGAAAAACAGGAGTAAAGCTGCCTATACTTATTCTGGGGTATACAAGTCCGCATCTTGCCACACAGCTGTCCCGCAATCAGATAAGCCAGTGTGTGTACAGCCTTGAATATGCACATCAGCTGCAGCGTTCAAGCCTTTATCCGATCGACTGTCACCTCAAACTTGATACAGGTATGGGACGTATAGGCTTTGACCTTGTAGGCGATAAAGAAAAGGCATACAGCGAGATGAAGGAACTGCTTTCCCTTTCCAATCTGCGTTTTACGGGTGTGTTCAGCCATTTTCCTGTGGCAGACAGCCTTGGTGCAGAGGAGATAGAGTACACAGAAAGACAGATTAAACTGTTTGATGATGCAGTGGAATATCTTACACGCTACGGGTTTAATTTTAAAATTGTACACGGACAGAACTCCGCAGGCATCCTGCGCAAGCTCAGCGGCAAATTTAACACAATGCGTGCAGGTATTATTCTTTATGGCATGAATCCGTCAAAAGAGGTAAGCGGCTGCGACCTGACCCCTGCAATGGAGGTTAAAACCATTGTAACCCATATCAAAGAGGTAAAGGCAGGGCAGTGTATTGGTTATGGCTTTGCTTACAGAGCCGAAAATCCTGCTACTGTGGCAACTATTGCTGCAGGCTATGCGGACGGCTTGCCAAGATTTATCAAAAACAAGAAATATTCCCTTAAAATCAATGGTGTGGAATATCCTCTTATTGCCGTATGCATGGACCAGTGTATGCTGGATGTTACCGGAGGTGACGTTGCAGTAGGTGACGAGGTGCTTATTATGGGTGGCACAGGCAATCAGAGCTTTGACCGTGTTGCTTCCCTTACAGGCACTATCAACTACGAGGTTCCATGCGGTCTTAAACGCAGAGTACCAAAAGTATATCTTGAACATGGTAAAATTGTGTACGTTGAAGATAATATGTAATATTGTAAAAATAAAAAAGTCATTCTGATTTGATGTCAGAATGACTTTTGTTTATGTCTTGTTTGGGTTGTAAATTTAATTTATCTGATGTGCACAAAACTGTGTCCGCTTTGAATTGGCACAGCTTATGTATGATGGCGGTACTGTATATGCAGCAGATTTCAGCAGATTGTTACATAAAAACAGCATGCAGTTATCCAATCTGTAAAAAAGCTGTTTAGTCTGCGGTTTTGCGGATATAAAAGTGCTGTTTTATCTTTTGCTGATGCTTGCACCAAAGTTTACAGGCTTTGCAAGGAAAACACTGCGGATAGGGCAGGGCAGGCTTATTTCTCTGTTGCGTATTGCTTTTACTGCTGCTGCCGCGGTTTCCTCATCACTGAATACGCCAAAAACGGCCGCACCGCTGCCTGTCATCATACTGCCGATTGCCCCAAGGTCAAGAAGAAGCTTTTTAATAGGTTCGGTTTCTTCGCTGCCTGCGGCTTTTTCAAGGTCGTTGGCCATATATTTTGCCATATCGCTGAGGCTGTTTTCTTCCATAGCCTGCAGAAGCTTTTCGTTTTCCACAATGGTTTTTATACCCATAGCATCGTAGTTTGCATAGGCCTGCGGTGTTGAAACACCCTTTGTAGGCATGCACACTACCAGATGACAGTGAGGCATACGCGGCGCAGGCAGGATAATGTCGCCTGTGCCCTGAATACGTCTTGTGCCGCCGTGTATCATAAACGGAATATCACTGCCGCACATAAGGCCAATTTCGCACATCTGGTCAACAGAAAGACCTGCTTTGTACATATGGTTAAGCCCCACAATAACTCCTGCTGCATCGGCACTGCCACCGGCCATACCTGCTTTTATAGGGACGGATTTCTTTATGTGAATATGCACACCGCCATTTATTCCTGTGTACTCAAAAAACTTTATTGCAGCTTTTACAGCGGTGTTTTTGCTGTCGGTTGGGATAAATTTGGCGTTGCTGGACATTGTGATATCATCCTGCTTTTTCAGCGTGATTCTTTCAAAAACGGAGATGGTCTGCATAACCATATCCAGCAGATGATAGCCTTTTTCGTCCACGCCTGTAATATCAAGACTAAGATTTATCTTTGCGGGAGCGATAACTTTTACCTGTTCCATAAAACACCTCGGAAAAATATGACTTATACTCTGCAGACAAGTGCAATAATAACTTTATATTATCATACCTACATCCTTTTTTCAATTGACAAAATCCTGTTAATACCTATAATATATAATAGATAAATATGTATTTAATATGTTTATAAAAACGTATCAAGGAGAATATACAAATGGCAGAAAGAAAAGTAAGAACAAGATTTGCTCCAAGCCCAACAGGCTATATGCACGTTGGTAACCTGCGTACAGCTTTGTATGCATATCTTACAGCACGTGCACACAACGGCAAATTCCTGCTCAGAATTGAAGATACAGACCAGTCCCGTCAGGTAGAGGGTGCAATTGACATCATCTATAATACACTTAAGGAAACAAACCTCCTCTGGGACGAAGGCCCGGACGTAGGCGGCGACTACGGCCCATATATCCAGAGCGAAAGAAAAGGCCTTTATAAAGAATATGTGGACCAGCTTATCGAATCCGGCCACGCATACCGCTGCTTCTGCACAAAGGAAAGACTGGAAGAAGTTAACAAAATCAAAGCAGCAAGCGGTCAGCCTACAGGCTACGACAGACACTGCCGCAACCTTTCTCAGGAAGAAATCGATGCAAACCTTGCAGCAGGTATCCCTTATGTTGTAAGACAGAAAATTCCTGAAGGCGGCAAAACAAGTTTCAATGATATGGTTTACGGCGTTATCGAAGTTGACAACGCAGAACTGGACGATCAGGTTCTCGTAAAACAGGACGGTATGCCAACATACAACTTTGCAAACGTTGTTGACGACCATCTTATGGAAATCAACCCGGTTATCCGCGGCAGCGAATACCTTGCGTCCACACCAAAATACAACCTGCTTTATCAGGCATTCGGCTGGGATATCCCGGACTATGTACACTGCCCACCTGTTATGAAGGATGCACAGCACAAGCTGTCCAAACGTAACGGCGACGCAAGCTACGAAGACCTTATCGCAGCAGGCTACCTCAAGGAAGCTGTTGTAAACTACATCGCTCTCCTTGGCTGGAACCCACAGGGCGAACAGGAAAAATTCTCCCTTGAAGAACTGGTTAAAGAATTTGACCCAAGCAGAATCAGCAAATCTCCTGCTATCTTCGATATGCAGAAACTCCGTCACCTCAACGCAGAATATATCCGTGATATGAGCGTTGAACAGTTCCTGGAAACTGCAAAACCATACATTGCACAGACAGTTAAAGGCGACTGCAACCTTATGCTGCTTGCAGAAGTTCTGCAGAAACGCTGCGAAATTCTTACAGATATTCCTGAACAGGTTGACTTTATCGATGAAATGCCTGAATATGACATCGATATGTACAACAACAAGAAGATGAAAACAAACCCTGAAAACTCCAAAACAAGCCTCGAAGCAGTTCTCCCTGTTCTTGAAGCTATCAGCGAAGCAGACTGGACAATGGAAAACATCCACGAAAAACTCTTTGCTCTTATCGCACAGATGGAGGTTAAAAACGGTATCGTTCTCTATCCTCTCCGTGTTGCACTCTCCGGCAAGGCATTTACACCGGGCGGCGGCATTGAACTTGCAGTTATCCTCGGCAAAGAAAAAACAATCAGCAGACTTAAAGCTGCAATCGCAAAACTTGCTTAATAAACCGACAAAAATCTCCGTATTATATGTACGGAGATTTTTTGATATGCGGCTATTGTATTTTGATATATGTACAAAAATATTCTGATATGGTAATATAAAGATATATTACATTTGTCTTGTACGGAGAAAAACAATGAAAAAACTTGATATAGCAATGAAGCTTGTAGGCTGTCTGGTGGCGGCACTTATACTTATAGGTCTGGTAAATCCTGCAATGCTGTCCGCATCTATGCCATTTATTATTGCGGGTACGGCAATTTTGCTGGCATTGTATGTTGCAAAGGCTTTTAAAACACGCAATATGTCGGGAATGATAACAATACTTGCCCTTGCGGCATTTGTTGCAGCCATAATCTGTTATAACCATTTTAAATAATCCACAGACAACAAAACAGCCATTATCCAACTGGATAACGGCTGTCATTTTTGTTGTATTATATTACAAAGTGTATAACTGTGTCGAAAATTAACATTTTGTAGGGTCGTGTTTTACACGGTCTCTTTCTTCGGCACGTTTGCCGTCGTTAAAACGGTCCACTGTACCAACAAGGTAACCTGTAATGCGGCGGATTCTCTCGAATTTAACGCCTTCGCCAACCATCTGTGTATCTGGATTGTATGTCATAATTGTGCCTCCTTTATATTAAAAAGTTTTTATCATAATTCTGCAATTGCTGCTTTGTGGTACATATTACGGCATCGGATGCTACATATATGCCTAAAGTTGGTCAATGCAGAAATTGTGTGAGTGGTATCGATTAAATTTTGTTTGGAATTCTGTCTGCTTCTTCAAACTGGTTGCCGCACTGACCGAGAGTTGCAGCATTAAGATGCTTGTAAAGTCCAAGTCTGTGCAGTTTTTCCAGTGGCACACCTTCGCCGTCACGTCTGCCGCAGCGAGGGCAAACATCGCCGATAATGCCGTTGTAACCACAGACAGGGTCACGGTCAACAGGGTGGTTGATTGCACCGTAGCCGATGCCTGCTTCCTTCATGCATCTTACAACTGCCTCAAAGGCTTCAAGATTCTGGCTTACATCGCCGTCCATTTCAACATAGGTGATATGGCCTGCGTTTGTAAGTGCGTGGTAAGGTGCTTCAAGGTTGATTTTGTCATAGGCGGAAATTTCAAAGGATACAGGAATGTGGAAACTGTTTGTGTAGTATTCCTTGTCTGTAACACCTTTAATTTCGCCAAAACGTTTCTTGTCAATTCTTACAAATCTGCCGGAAAGACCTTCTGCAGGTGTTGCAAGGAGGGAGAAGTTAAGCTTGAATCTGTCGGAGTATTCGTCAAGAATTCTTCTCATAAAGCCGATGATTTCAAGGCCTTTTTTCTGTGCTTCTTCGCTTTCGCCGTGGTGTTTGCCGTACAGTGCAGTAAGTGTTTCTGCAAGACCGATAAAGCCAACGGAAAGTGTACCGTGTTTGATTACTTCGCCCACTTCATCGTCGATACCAAGTTTTTCACTGTCAATCCATACGCCCTGACCCATAAGGAACGGAAAGTTTCTTACGCGTTTCTTTTTCTGGATTGCAAAACGGTCCATAAGCTGTTTTACACACAGGTCGAGATATTTTTTCAGATTGCGGTAGAACAAATCTTCATCACCTTTTGCCTCGATAGCAAGTCTTGGCAGGTTGATTGAGGTGAAGGAAAGGTTGCCTCTGCCGTATGTAATTTCATTATTAGGGTCGTATGTGTTTGCCACAACACGTGTGCGGCAGCCCATATAACCGATTTCTGTTCTTACATCGTCTGGGTTATAGTATTTAAGGTTGTATGGTGCATCCTGGAAAGAGAAGTTAGGGAACAGTCTCTTTGCACTAACCTTGATGGCAAGCTGGAACAAATCGTAGTTTCTTTCGCCAGGGTTGTAGTTGATGCCCTCTTTAACACGGAAAATCTGGATTGGGAATATTGGTGTTTCGCCGTGGCCGAGACCTGCATCTGTTGCCAGCAGAACGTTTTTCATAACCATTCTGCCCTCGTCAGAAGTATCCATACCGTAGTTGATGGAGGAGAAAGGTGTCTGTGCGCCTGCACGGGAGTGCATTGTGTTAAGGTTGTGGATAAATGCCTCCATAGCCTGATAGGTTGCCTTGTCTGTTTCGTCCTCTGTCTTTTCGAGGGCAAATTTCTGTGCCTTTTCTGCAACAGCAGGGTCCTTGCAAAGTTTTTTCAGTTCTTCCAGTTCAAGTGCAACATAAGTTTTGTCAGGTGTGATTTTTGGCATTGCACCGCATCTTTCTGTAATTGCGGCACTCATTTCTTTAAGCTGTTCGTAGCTTACGTTTTCACCAAGCACATCACAAACCTTTGCGATGTTTTTGAGATAAAGCTTTTTGTATGTTTTTCTTACACCGTCTGCAAGGCCGTAGTCAAAGTTTACGATACTCTGGCCGCCGTGCTGGTCGTTCTGGTTGGACTGGATTGCAATACATGCAAGGGCGGAATAGCTCTGGATATCGTTTGGTTCACGCAGGAAGCCGTGACCTGTGGAGAAGCCGCCTTTGAACAGTTTGATAAGGTCAATCTGACAGCAGGTCATTGTAAGTGCATAGAAGTCAAAGTCGTGAATGTGGATATAGCCGTCACGGTGTGCTTCTGCCTGGTCAGGGCTTAAAAGAAACTTGAGGAAATAGTCCTTTGCGCTTTCACTGCCGTATTTAAGCATTGTGCCCATTGGTGTATCGCCGTCGATATTTGCGTTTTCACGCTTAACATCGCTGTCCAGAGCATCGCTGAAAGTGATTTCGTCAAAAACTTTAACCAGCTTGGATTTTCTTTCGCGGATTGTGTTTCTGGATGCACGGTACAGGATATATCTTTTTGCAACATTGTCCAGACCGCTTGCCATAAGCTCGTGCTCAACCTGGTCCTGAATTTCTTCAACACTTGGTGTGGCATAGCTGTTCTGCATATTGAAATGCTGTTCAACAGCCTGTGTTACAAGGTCGGCTTTTTCAAAATCTGTGCTGCCGCTTGCTTCCATAGCCTTGAGTATTGCCATCTTGATTTTGTTTCGGTCGTATATAACCACACGGCCGTCTCTTTTGATGATACTTGTAAGCATTTTTTAAATCTTCCTCTTTATGTTTAATTGTATAAAATATCTACATTTTGGTGCACTATTAATTATACTATCCAATATATTGTGTGTAAAGTGGAAAAAGGTAAAATATATATAGTGAAAAGATACAAATTTTTATCTATTTTTCTACATAAAAAACACTTGACAAATTTTAATAACAAAAAGCTGTATAATTACTTACTTTATTTAGTTCTTGCTATAAAAATTGTGCTTTTGTAACGCTGCACAAAAAAATATCCCGACGAAATTGCCGGGATATTTGGTGCTGTATGGATTGCATTGCTGATATTTCAGCGGTTTATGCAGGAAGGATAGCATTATTTGAGCAGCTTTGTCAGCAGATTTGCCACATCACCCACATCTATGCCGTCATCGGCGGCTTTCTTTTTGGAAGCAGCCTTCTTCTTTGTTGTGGTTTTCTTGGCAGTGGAGGCTGCTTTTTTCTTTGTTGTGGTTTTCTTGGCAGTGGAGGCCGCTTTTTTCTTTGTTGTGGTTGTCTTTTTTGCAGTTGTCTTTTTGGAGGTGGATTTTTTTGATGTTGTTTCTTCTTCTGCAGCGGAATCTGTCAGACTTTCTGCCAGTGCACCCATAAGCAAATCGGTAACGTTTACATTTTCAATTGCGGCAGAAAGCAATGCACCCACAAGGTCGTCGGAAGCTTTTTTCTTTGTGGATTTTTTTGTGCTTTTTTTGTTCTGCTGGCCAAGCACACTCATAAGCAGCGGTGCGGCAGCAGAGAGAATCTGTGCAGTGCTGTCGCTGGAGGCACCGCTTGTTTTGGAAATCTTTTTGGTTGTGCTTTCAGTGGAGGAGCCCAGAAGATGTGCAAGAATTTTTGCACCGTCAGCCATATCCACATTATCCATAAAGCTGTCCATATCGCTGGTGTCGTTTTCGGCATGCTTTGTCAGTGCATTGAGAAAACTTTCGGCAGTGCTTTCGTCCTCTGCCTGCTGGCCTGCCCCTTTGATAAGTGCAGGAAGTGCGGCAGCAAGCACGCTGGAAACCTCATCCTTGGAGGAGCCAGTCTTTTTGCTCAGGCTTTTAAGGCTGCTTTCGTTCATAAGGGAAGACATAAGTATACTTGTAAGATCCATAAAATATCTCCTTGTTGTTTGATAATACAATTATGCTGTTTTTAACAAATAAAGTCAATGATTTGCGGAAAAAATTGTGTAAAATACCTTGAATAACAGATTAAATAGGGTATAATTAAATTAGTATAATATAAAATACGGGAGGTATTTTTTATGGCAGAAAAAAAGAAAAAGAAGATAATTTCGGCAGATACAGGTCTTGAGGTGGAGGCAGGCTCCCGCAAGCAGACAAAAATGAAGGAAGCTGCCCCTGTGGGCAATGCAGGCGGTCTGCGTGCAGGTGCTGTTGCACTGTGGCTGGTTGCTCTTGGTCTGGAAGTTCTGGCGGTTATGATTTTTGCAGGCAAGGTTAACTGGACCTTTATGCCAAGTATGTATCAGCTTATCGGTGCACTTGTGCTGGACCTTGTGTTTGTTATTCTTGGTGCACAGCTGTGGAAAAAGGCAAACCGTATAAAACCTGCAAGCGAAAAGAACAAGTTTACATTCTGGCTTTGGAATAATATGGGCGTTATTGTATGTGCGGTCTGCTTTATTCCGTTTGTTATCCTTGCTCTTCTCAATAAAGATGCAGATAAAAAGACAAAGGCAATTGCAGTTGGCATTGCAGTTATCGCACTTATCATCGGCGGCCTTGCAAGTTATGACTGGAACCCTGTAAGTGAAGAAATGCAGCAGGCGGCTATAAATGCCATTGCAGACGATGTTTACTGGAGCCCATTCGGAAAGGTATACCACACACACGACGACTGTCAGTCTCTCAACCAGTCTGACGAGCTTACATACGGCACAGTTGAACAGGCAATTGCAGCAAACCGCACACGTCTTTGCTCTTTCTGTGCAAGACGTGACGAAATTACAGGTGTTGCAACCGATGAAATTGCAGAGGAAATTGTAAACGAAGCAATGGAAAATCTTGCCGAAGCAGCAGATGACGCTGTACAGGAGGATGCGGCAGCTTAATGGGTGCAGCTTTATCGGTATAAATTGTACAATCGGATATGACAAAATAAAAAGGAATGTTCTGCTGAACATTCCTTTTTTGTGTCTGTTACGGGATAATTGCTGTTTTGCCAAAATGGTATTTATAAGCCGTTTCTTCAAATCGGCAAAATTCAGGACAGATTATATCTGCATAAGCTGCAGACAAAGCTTTGCTGTGTTTTCTAGATTTTCTATGGTGATATATTCATTTACTGTGTGCACACTGGCCATACCTGTGCCCAGCACAACTGCGGATATACCGTTCTGGTTCATATTGTTAGCATCGCTGCCGCCGCCTGTGGAGGCAATTTCTGCGTTAAGTCCCACAGCTTCGCAGGCGGATACAACCTGCTGTACAAAGCTGTCATCGCTGTCCTTGGAGTAAGGCTGGTAAAGTTCCATAACCTTGCCTTCGAATTTACCGCCAAACTTTTTGCAGGCATTGTCGATGCACTGTGTCATATGCAGTGTCTGTGCAGCCAGCTTTTCACGGTTAAGGCTGCGTGCCTCGGCGATAAAATGTACCTTTTCAGCAACGATATTGGTTGCACCCTCGCAGCTTAATGTGCCGATATTTGCTGTGGTTTCCTTGTCGATACGCAGCAGCTTCATCTTTGAAACTGCTTCAGCCGCAATCTGTATTGCACTTATGCCGCTTTCAGGGGCAATGCCTGCATGGGCACTTTTGCCGATAAAGCAACCGTCAATTTTAACCTGACCTGGTGCACTTGTGATTATTCTGCCGGCATCACCGCTGGAGTCCAGCACGGCGGCCTTTTTGGCTGTAATACGGCTGTAGTCAAGATTTGCACTGCCAAGCAGACCAACCTCCTCGCAGACTGAGAACACAACCTCGATTGTGGGATGGTTAATATTTTCTTCTTTTATTGTACGCAGCGCTTCCACTACGGCGGCAATACCGCTTTTGTCGTCGCCGCCCAGAACTGTTGTGCCGTCGGAATAAATAACCCCGTCTTTTATAACAGGCTTTACACCGATACCCGGTTTAACGGTGTCCATATGTGCGGAAAAGAGGATTGGCTCGCCATTTTCGTCACCTTTAAGTGTGGCATAAACGTTGCCTGCATTACTGCCGAACTTTTCGCCGCAGCTGTCCATATATACCTCGCAGCCGATTTCTTCAAGGTCTGCCATAACAGCCTTTGCCATATCAAGTTCGTTAAAGCTTTCACTGTCAATCTGAACATATTTCAAAAATGTATCCAAAAGTCTCTGGTTATTCATTGTTGTCTCCTTTTAGTTAAGAATAAAAACGCTGTGTCTGCGGTATATATTATGCACCGATGCTGTCAAGAATTTCCTTCATTCTTGCGGCAAGGCCTTTTGCCTTGTTTACAGGCAGGCTGCAAACCGCAACGCGGATGCCTTTGTCCACCTGAACGGTAAAGATGTTGTTTTCCATAAGTGCATCGTGATACTGCTGGCGGATGGCATTGTCCACTTTAATTGTGATAAAGAAGCCCTCGCTGTAAGGGTAAAGCGGCAGGCCGCACTGTGCTGCCTCTGCCTTGAAGATATCGCTGCGTTCTTTAAGCAAACCGATATATTTTGCCTTTTCAGCCATAAATTCATCGTAGTGATTGCGGATTATATTGCAGAAGTTGTGCATTGCACCGTTGTTCACGTTGCTCCATATTGCACGGGCAGATTTTTCAAATACAATTTCTGCCTGTTTTACACTTTCGGCATCCTTTGCCACAATAACTGCTGCACCGCAGCGCATACCGTAACTGGTAAGTGTTTTGGAACAGCTCATGGCAATAACCACCATTACGTTTTCGCTCATGGCCTCAAAGTTTTTCATATAATCGCGGCTTTTTGCAAGGTCGTAGGAGTAGTCGATGTATGCGATGTCGTTGAGGATGATGCAAGGGGTTGTCTTGCCCACTTCGTTCAGAAAGCTGATAAGCTCTGCCCATTCAGCATGGCTCATGGAATAGCCTGTAGGGTTATGACAAGGGTCGTTGATAACGAGAACAATACGGTTCTGTTTTCCTTTAAGGCTGTTTACCTTTTCCTTGATATCCGCAAGATTGAAGTTGTCGTTTTCGTCAAACATACTGTAACGCACAGCACCAAGCTGCTTGTCCTGTGCCATAATGGCATAGCTTGTCCAGGCAATGTCAGGAATAACCACACTTTCGCCGGTTTCCAGAAATTCGCCTATGCCAAGGCTTACGGCACCTGTGCCGCCGGGAGTTGCCACAACGCTGCTTGGCAGACTGATATTGCGGACTGTCCAGTCGGTACAGAGTGTGCGGAAGTCAGCATTGCCAAGAAAGCCCGAGGCATAGCCTGCCTTCTGTTTTGGTGTAACTTCGTCAAAACTTCTGTATACGCTGTCCATAGCCACCAGATTGCCGTCTTCGCTGTAAAGGCTGCCAAGGGTAGCGTCGGTTACATTTTCTGCACCGAATTCCTCTTTGGCGGCTATTGCTTTTCTTACAATTGCAAAAACTGTATCAACTATAGGATTTTTATCTGCACTTTCTTTAATAAAATTCATATTATTCTGCCTCCTCTATGCAGCCTATAACCTTGAACTCCTCGCAGTGTTCACGGCATTTTTCAAAACATTCGGTCATGTTTTTATCGGCGATATCGCCTTCAACTTCCATATAAAAGTAATACTGCCAGCTTTTGTCTTTACAGGCACGGCTGCGTATGCTGGTCATATTCAGGTTGTACTCTGCCACAATGTGCATAATTTTTGCCAGGGCACCGCTTTCGTGGTTTACGGTAAATATTGCCATAACCAGATTGCTGTGCTTGGGCAGGGTGTTTTCTATAACAATAAACCTTGTTACATTGTCGTGGGCAGAGTTGATATTTTCCATAAGTATATCAAGACCGTACTCTGCGGCACTTTCCTTTGCGGCAATTGCACCGATGGATTTGTCTGAGCTTTCTGCCACAAGCTTTGCGGCAAGGGCGGTGTTTGTGTAAGGAATAAGCTCAAAATCAAAGGGGCGCAGCACATCCTCGCACTGTTCAATTGCCTGCAGCTTGGAGTACACGCGTTTTATATCGGAAAGCTGTGCACCCTTTATGCCCATCAGATTATGCTCTACCTTAAGGTCATAAAAGGCGGATATCTTTACATCGTATCGGTACAAAAGGTCCATAACCTCGCCGATTTCTCCCGTGGTGGAATTTTCAAAGGGCAATACACCCTTTTCGATTTCATGATTCAGCACACCTTTTATAACATCTTCAAATTTTGCGTAGTTTTTCTGCTGGCCGCTGGGGAAAAGCCTGCCTGTGGCAATATGGCCAAATGCCCCGTGTGCACCCTGATAGCCGTATATGCCCTGATGGAGTATGGCGTTCTGATACTCCTTGCTTATACGCATAAGCTGTATAAGCATATCCCTGTAATAAGGCTTAAGTTTTTCGTCTTCTATCTTTGCAAGGTTTCTTTCGATAACTTCATTTTCTCTTACACCGTCAAAAATCGGCAGATGGTGTTCCATCTTGTGTGCCACCACATCCTCGGCGGCATGCATACGCTTTTCAAAACACTGTGCAATCTGCCCGTCAACCTCGTTTATAACAGCCCTTGCTTTTTCCAGCTTTGTCATAAACCACACCTCTTTTAACCGTAAGTATAAATATATAAAAGTATAGCACAGATAAGGGTAAATGTTAAATGTTTTTGCGAAAAAATTATTGCAAAAAATTCTCAAAAGGGACAATAGTCCATTGATTTGAATTATAAAAAAAGTTACAATTAGAAAATATAATAGGGTAAATATACCCATTTCGCAACAGGTATATTAAGGGAGGAGATTATGGAATTTACAGTTAAGCTTACCGATGCACAAAGCCGTGTAATCATACAAAAAGGCTGCCATACTCACCTTAAGGATTATATGGATTTTAACGGCAGGGTTATGGTGGTTTCCGATGACAATATACCGGACAGCCTTAAAGAAGCTGTTCTAAGCCAGTTTGACGGGGCAATACTTGCCGAAGTTCCTCAGGGGGAAAAGGCAAAAAGCTTTGAGGTATACGGCGACCTGCTGGCAAACCTGCTGGAAAATGGTTTTTCCCGCAAAGACTTTATCATCGCACTCGGCGGCGGTGTTGTAGGTGACCTTGCAGGCTTTGTGGCTTCCACCTATAAGCGTGGCTGCCGCTTTGTATCCATTCCAACAAGCACACTTGCACAGATAGATTCCTCCATCGGCGGCAAGGTGGCAATAAATATGAACGGCATTAAAAACTGCGTGGGCAATTTTTACCATCCCGAAGCGGTTTTTGTGGATACAGATACCCTTAAAACCCTTGAAAAACGCCATTTTTACAACGGACTTGTGGAGGCACTCAAGGCAGGGTGTATCAGAGATGCGGAGCTGTTCTCCCTGTTTAAAGCACACGCAGAAGAACTGGATGTAAACAGCCCTTATCTTGAAGAAATTATCACCCGCAGCCTGCTTATGAAGCGGGATGTAGTGCAGCAGGATGAAAAGGAGCAGAATCTGCGTAAAATCCTTAACTTCGGCCATACAATCGGTCATGCCATCGAAAGCCTTTATAACTTAAAGGATTACTACCACGGAGAATGTGTGGCAAACGGTATGATTATGATTGAGGAGAATGAGGAGATAAAAAAAGACCTTGCCGATATCCTTGAAAAGATGCGTATTCCATTTGTAACCGACCTTGATACGGATAAATGCATTGAATTTATGAAGAACGACAAAAAGGCCAGCGGCAGCACTATAGATATAGTTAAGGTGGACTGCATAGGTCAGGCATATATCGAAAAAACAGATATAGAAGAAATGAGAAAATATTTCGGGAGTTAAGCCATGAAAAGCGTAACAGGTAAAAATATTACAGTATCTCTCTATGGCGAAAGTCACGGTGCCGCCATCGGCATTGTTATGGACGGCCTGCCTGCAGGGATAAAGATAGATACAGATTTTATTCAGAGCCAGCTGGACAAGCGCAAGCCAAAGGGTAAAATCTCCACACAGCGCAGGGAAACGGACGATTTTGTAATTACCAGCGGTGTGTTTAACGGCTTTTCCACAGGCACTCCCATACATATAACCATAGAGAATAAAAACCAGTGCAGCGGTGACTATCAGCCACAGCTGCCACGTCCGGGCCACGCAGATTATGCAGCCCATATAAAGTATGCAGGTTTTGAGGATTATCGCGGCGGCGGACATTTTTCGGGACGTCTTACTGCACCCATCGTTGCGGCAGGGGCAATAGCCATCAGTATCCTTGCCAAAAAAGGGATAACAATTGGTACACATATAAAAAAATGTCAGCATATTTCTGACAGAGAGTTTGCAGACTATGCAGAGGATATCGCCATCTGCAACTCGGAATACTTTGCAACACTGGACAAAGCTGCAGGTATACAGATGCAGCAGCATATAGAAAAAACCGGTGCAGACTGCGACAGCGTGGGCGGCCTGCTGGAAACCTGTGTGCTGGGGATGCCTGCAGGAGTTGGCGAGCCATATTTCAGCTCCATAGAAAGCGTGCTCAGCAGCTACCTGTTCTCCATCGGCGGAGTAAAAGGCGTGGAATTCGGCCTTGGCTTCGGCTTTGCCGACTGTCTTGGCAGCGAGGCAAACGATGCCTTTGAGATGAAAAACGGCAAAGTGGTAACAAAAACCAACAACAACGGCGGCATCAACGGCGGTATATCCAATGGTATGCCTATGATTTTCCGTGTTGCGGTAAAGCCGACTCCGTCGATTTTCAGACAGCAGGATACTGTAAATCTTGAAACAATGGAAGATGCTTCCCTCAGCTTAAAGGGACGTCACGACCCTGCAATTTTCCATCGTGCAAGGGTTGTTGTGGACAGCATGACAGCACTGGCACTGCTGGATTTGCTGGTACAGCGTTATGGCGAAAGGTGGCTTTGCGAATGAAGGTTGGACTTATAGGCGAAAAACTGGGGCACAGTTTTTCCAAACCGATACACGAGCAGATTGCGGATTACACTTACGATATAATGCCTTTAACCCGTGAGGAATTTCCTGTTTTTATGGAAAACAAGGCTTTTGATGCAATCAATGTAACCATTCCCTACAAGGAGATGGTTATGCCGTACTGTGACTTTATCGACGAAAAGGCAAAGAAAATCGGTGCGGTAAACGCAATAAAGAATGCAGACGGCAAGCTTTATGCAACAAACACCGACTTTGACGGATTAAAATGGATGATTGAAAACCATTTTGATATAAAGGGCAAGACTGTAGCCATCTGCGGTTCGGGCGGCACCAGTAAAACTGCTTTTGCAGTGTGTGCTTCTCTTGGTGCAAAAGAAATAATCCGTGTGGCAAGAAATAAAGGCGAGCCTTTTATAACCTACAATCAGATGAAGGAACGCAGTGATACAGAATTTATCATCAACACAACCAGTGTGGGTATGCTGCCGGATATAATGTCATCAATTGTGAATCTTGACGATTTTCCTGACTGCAAAGGTGTTATAGATGTGGTATACAATCCGCTTATGACCAGCCTCTGCTATCAGGCAAAGAAAAAGGAAATACCCTATATTGCGGGTCTTGAAATGCTTGTCGGACAGGCGGTTTCCGCTGTGGAGTTTTTTACGGATAAAGCAGCGGACCATTCGGTTATAAAGAAAATCACCGCACAGCTGTATCACGACAAGCAGAATATTGTACTTATCGGTATGCCAAGCTGCGGCAAGACAAGCCTTGGCAGAAAACTTGCAAAAAAGCTGGGAATGGATTTTGTTGACCTTGATGCCGAGATTGTGAAAGCGGCGGGCAAAGAAATTCCGCAGATTTTTGAAGAAATCGGCGAAGGCGGTTTCCGTCAGATTGAAACAGAAGTTGCCACAGAAACGGCAAAACGCAACCATACGGTTATCAGCTGTGGCGGAGGCATTGTAAAAAACGAGATAAATATGCACGCTTTAAGCCTTAATGGTTTTGTGGTGTATATCGACCGCAGACTGGAAAAACTGGCAATCGGCGGGGACAGACCGCTGTCGAAGGATGCACAGACAATTAAAAAATTAAAGCAGGAGCGGGAGCCTCTGTACAAAAAATACAGCGATGCTGTGGTGGAAAACAACGGCCACTTCAACACCGCACTGGAAAAACTGCTGGAGGTATGGAATGAAAATACTGGTTATTAACGGGCCCAACATCAATATGCTGGGCATAAGGGAAAAACATATCTACGGCAGCGAAAATTTTGACACACTTATTGAAACCTGCAGAAATACAGGAGAAAAGCTTGGAGTGGATATTGAATGCTATCAGTCCAACCACGAGGGGGACCTTGTGGACAAAATCCAGTGGGCATATTTTAACGGCGTGGACGGTATAGTTATCAATCCGGGCGCATATACCCACACCTCGGTGGCAATTCTGGATGCAGTAAAGGCGGTTTCCATTCCGACAGTGGAGGTGCATATCTCCAAAGTTGAGGACAGAGAGGACTTCCGCCAGATATCGTATATAAGACAGGCCTGTTACAGAACAATAACAGGTCAGGGTATAAACGGCTATGTAATGGCCATAGAATCATTGGCAAAGGGAGAGTATAAATTATGATTATAACCTGTAAAAAAGACGCACCGCAGTCTGAGGTTGACAAGATAGTACATTCATTTGAAAGTCAGGGCCTGCAGGTGAACATCATTCACGGTGCAAACTACAATGTATTTGGCATTGTAGGCGACACCCACGTTGTGGACGAAAAAAGGCTTATGTCAAACCCATGGGTGGAAAATGTAACCCGTGTTGCAGCACCTTATAAAAAGGTAAACCGCTTTTTCCATCCTGAAGACACAATTGTGGACGTGGGCGGCATCAAAGTAGGCGGCAAGGAAAAAATTGTCGTTATCGGCGGTCCCTGCTCGGTAGAAGGGCTTGATATGGTCTGTTCTGTAGCCGAGGAGGTAAAGGCGGCAGGCGGCTGTATGCTCCGCGGCGGTGCTTACAAACCAAGAACTTCTCCTTATGCATTTCAGGGTATGGGCACCGAGGGCATCCTTGCAATGGCGGAAGCCAGAAAACGCACAGGTATGCCGATTGTAAGCGAAATTATGTCTGCAGACAAAATTGACGAATTTGTGGAACACGTGGACCTGCTGCAGGTTGGTGCAAGAAATATGCAGAACTTTGACCTGCTTAAGGCTCTGGGCAAAATCAACAAGCCAATCCTTTTGAAACGCGGTCTTTCCAATACTATCGAAGAATGGCTTATGAGTGCGGAATACATCATGGCAGGCGGCAACGAAAATGTTATCCTCTGCGAAAGAGGTATCCGTACCTTTGAAAAATACACAAGAAATACTCTGGATTTGTCGGTTGTGCCTATTGTAAAGAAAAAGACACATCTGCCAATTATCATCGACCCGTCCCACGCAACAGGCAACTGGGAGCTTGTGGAAAGTATGTCTCTTGCAGCTATCGCAGCGGGTGCAGACGGACTTATCGTAGAGGTGCACCCAAATCCGGAGGAAGCATGGAGCGACGGTGCACAGAGCCTCAAGCCTAAAAAGTTTAAGGAAATGATTGACAAGGCAAGGGTTATTGCCAACGTTGTAGGCAGAGATTTATAAAATGCAGCTGTGTTTAAAATTATGTTCCGTAATATCAGTACAATAATATAGGTACGGTGCTTTAAAACAGCATTTCAATCCATAAAACAGTTTAAAACATAAGTCAGGAATTAATATATATGATTATTACATTAAAAAGAACAGCCGATGCGGCACAGATAGAACAGCTTATTTCCGATTTTAAAGCACAGGGTTTTCAGGTACACGATTCTGTGGGCGAAAACCACCATCTTATCGGACTTATCGGCGATACAATCAACCTTGATGAAAGACAGATAAAAGCCAATTCCATCGTTGAAAATGTTACACGTATTGCGGCCCCTTACAAAAAGGCAAACCGTGCATTCCATCCGGAAGATACCATCATAGATGTAAACGGTATAAAAATCGGCGGAAATGAAAAAATCGTTATTATCGGCGGTCCCTGCTCTGTTGAGGGTATGGACCACATATGCTCCCTTGCCGAAAAGGTAAAGGAAGCAGGTGCGGTTATGCTCCGTGGCGGTGCGTACAAGCCCCGTACCTCCCCTTATGCTTTTCAGGGCCTTGAAACCGAGGGTATTCTGGATATGGTGGAGGCACGCAACCGCACAGGCCTGCCTATTGTAAGTGAGCTTATGGATTCCGACCAGATTGACGAATTTGAAAAGTATGTGGACATCATCCAGATTGGTGCCCGCAATATGCAGAACTTTACACTCCTGAAGGCTGTGGGCAAGCGTACAACAAAGCCAATCCTTTTAAAGCGTGGTCTTGCAAACACAATTGAAGAGTGGATTATGTCTGCCGAATACATTATGGCAAACGGTAACGAAAAGGTTATTCTCTGTGAAAGAGGTATCCGTACCTTTGAAAAATATACCAGAAACACCCTTGACCTTTCGGTTATTCCAATTATCAAGGAACGTACCCATCTGCCAATTATCATCGACCCGTCCCACGCAACAGGCAACTGGAAATACATCGAAAAAATGTCCCTTGCAGCGGTTGCAGCAGGTGCAGACGGCCTTATTATCGAGGTTCACGAACAGCCTGAATGTGCCTGGAGTGACGGTGCACAGTGTCTGAAACCTGATAAATTTGCACAGCTTATCGAAAAGGCACGAAAAATTGCACAGGTTATAGGCAGAGATTTATAGTAAAAATATTGTTCAGAACAGTGCTGCTTAAAGGCGGCACAGCAGACAAAGGGGAGATAACGTGCACAGTTATCTGCTCCCTTTTGCTGTTTAATGTTTTGTCTCAAATAAAAAGAAAAGAGAATTATAAGCTATGAAAGCTGTAATCAGACCATCAAAGGCGGGCGGAAGCGTAAAAATACCTCCAAGCAAAAGTATGGCTCACCGTGCCATAATCTGTGCCTCCCTTGCCGACGGCAAAAGTGTTATATCCAACATAGACTACTCGGTGGATATAACCACAACAATAGAATGTATGAGAAAGCTTGGGGCACAGATAATCTGCGGGGAAAGCACTGTAACCGTGCAGGGCATAAAGAACTTTGACAGCCTGCAGGACAGTCTTATCCAATGCAACGAGTCGGGCTCCACACTGCGGTTTTTAATCCCTGTGTTTTCGCTTACAAACAGGCGGGTGACCTTTACAGGCAAAAACCGCCTGCTTAAGCGTCCACAGAAAATTTACGAAGATATCTTTAAAAATGCAGGTCTGCACTTTGCTCAGGATGAAGAAAAAATTGAAATTCAGGGTGCATTGCCAAGCGGAGAATACACCCTTTCGGGAGGAGTAAGCAGTCAGTTTATCAGCGGCTTGCTGTTTACTCTGCCAATGCTGGCGGAAAATTCAAAAATCCATATTCTTCCTCCATTTGAAAGCCGCAGCTACATAGACCTTACAATACAGATGCTGGCAAAATTCGGCATAGAAATTGCTTGGGAAGATGACCTTACACTGTACATAAAAGGCGGACAGAAGTACAAAGCCCACGACGAAACTGTGGAGGGCGACTTCTCACAGTTTGCGTTTTTCGGGGTGCTCAGTGCCATCAACAGTCCTGTGGATATATATGGAATGGACCCCGAAAGTCTGCAGGGGGACAAGCAGATTCTTGAGATTTTATCCCAATTCGGATGTGATGTTGCTTACCAGAATGGTATTTACCGCATCAGTGCGGAAAAGCTGACATCAGCAGACATTGATCTTAAAAACTGTCCCGACCTGGGTCCTGTACTGTGTACCCTTGCGGCATTCAGCAACGGCACAACACGCGTATACAATGCAGGTCGTCTTCGCCTTAAGGAAAGCGACAGAATACAGGCTATGGAAAGGGAATGTGCAAAGTTCGGCTGTACAATAACTTCCGATGATAATGAGATGATTATCCATAACGGATACTCTGTACCTACAGAGACATTGTACGGCTGGAAAGACCACCGTATTGTAATGGCCTGTGCTGTTGCACTGTCGGTGCTGGGCGGCGAAATTGACGGCTGTGAAGCCATCACCAAAAGTTATCCGTCATTCTTTGAAGATATGAAAAAAGCCGGAATAGAGGTGGAGCTTTATGATTAAAGGAAAAAGCTTTCTCATTGTGGGCCTTGGCCTGCTGGGCGGCAGCATAGCCAAAGGACTGAAAAAATGGAATCACAAAATCTATGCCATCGATATCGACCCTGAAACTATCAGATATGCTCTTGAAAACGGTATCATAGACGAGGGCGGCACAGCGTGTGACTCGCAGCTTATCGGTAAGGCAGACGTGATAATTTCAGGACTGTACCCCACACTTATAGTGGACTGGATAGCCGAAAATCAGAAATATTTTAAAAGCGGTGCACTCGTTACCGACGTTACAGGTGTAAAAGGGGCAATTGTGGACAGAATACAGTCAATTCTCCGACCTGACTGCGAGTTTATAGGCGTTCATCCTATGGCGGGCAAGGAGGTAAGCGGTGTACAGTATGCCGACCCTGCCATTTTTCTGCCTGCAAACCTTATCATCACACCTACGGAAAAGAATACTCAGCAGGCGATAGATTTTATCTGCGAAATGGGCAAGGAACTGCGGTTTGACAATATATGTCAGCTTTCGGTGGCAGAGCACGACAGAATGATAGGATATCTGTCGCAGCTTACCCACGTTATCGCCGTTTCCCTTATGAACGCCAACGATTCAAAGGACCTTGTGCAGTACACGGGAGACAGCTTCCGAGACCTTACAAGAATTGCAAAAATCAATGAGCACCTCTGGACCGAGCTGTTCCTGCTCAACAAGGAAAATCTTGTGCAGCAGATAGATGATTTTGTGGAGGAAATAAGTGATTTCCGCAATGCTCTGCAGAGTGAGGACACCGAAAAGATGAAGCAGAAATTCATCACCTCCACACAGCGCAGAAAATATTTTGACAGATAGGGCAACCTGTCTGCAGGCAATTAATTTACGTAAAAAACAACCCACCGACTGAATTGCCGGTGGGTTTCCTGTTTGCTTTATTTTATTGCTTCGTAATATTTTCCGCAAGCTTCAAAGACGGGCATATCTGTAGTGAATACCCATATGCCTTCTTCCTTTGCTTTTTCAAGGGCATTTGGCTGCATTGTGCTGTTCTGGCAAAGAACCATACAGCCGATATCATGCAGTGCGGCAACGGCAACAGCGTTTATATTGCCCATAATGGTAAACCAGGCCTGACCATACTGGCCATAGCCCATAACCCAGCTCAGCAGGTCACCGCAGAATCCGCCTTCAAGCTGTCTGTCTTCGCTGCCTTCGGAAATGCATCTGAGATTAAGTAATTCCTGTAACTGTTTAACTGTCATATTGACCTCTTTTGTTTTTATAGCGGTATCGTGGCTTTGGCATAAGGCTGCAGCTTACGATACGGTGTTGTTATAAACTTTATGTAAATCGGAAATTGTGCCGCAGATAGCGTATATATTAATCATGCATAAGTGTGGACAGAATTTTTTCCATCTTTTTCTGCATCTTTACAACGCATTTGTCGGCAGTGTTGTAACCGCGTACAACGTCCTCTGCAAAGCATCGGCAGGTAGGGCTGCCGCAGGAGCCGCAGTCAAGGCCGGGCAGTTCTTTAAGCAGTTCCTCCACCTCTGCATATGCCTTGAATTTTTCCATCCTTGTGCCTTCCATTTCAAAAACCGGCACATATTCAAGGTGTTTGTCCCACAGCATATTTGCAGGGATGCTCTTTTCCAGTCTGTTGCGGGAAACAGGCATATATTTTCTCAGTTTACGCAGTTTTGTTCTGGCAATATATGGGTTTTCCACAGTGGAAACACCGCCCACACAGCCGCCGTCGCAGGCGTTCAGCTCAACAAAGTCAAGATTTTCAAACTTGTCATCCTCAAGGTCTTCCAAAACCTTGATAACACGTTCGATGCCGTCGCAGGACATATAGTTTTCCACATTGAACAGACCCGAACATTCACCGCCGCTTATAGCCCAGGATATGCCTATTCTGCCTGCAGTTTCAAGGATATCAGGTTCGGGATTTTTCATGCTCTGACAAAGTGCGGGGTAGATATCCTTAAAGGAGATTACACCATCAACCCAGCTTTTTTTACTGCCGATAGGGTTGTTTATATAGGTCATTTTTGCAGGGCATGGACTGATAAAGATACAGCCGATTTCCTCCTCTTTAAGACCTGTAGCCTCCATAACCTCTGTCTTTGCAAGGCGGGCTGCAAGCTCCATAGGACTTACTATAGGCAGCACGTGTTCGATAAGGCTTGGAAAACGCACCTTGATAAGTCGGACAACTGCAGGGCAGGCAGATGAGATAACAGGTTTCGGGGTCTGACCGATAAGCCTTCTTGTAGCATCGCTTACCAGTTCGGCGGCCTTTGCAACCTCAAAAAAACTGTCAAAGCCGCAGCCCTTAAGACCTGCAAGCACTTGTTCAACCTCGGTTACGTTGTTGAACTGTGCATACAGTGCAGGGGCAGGTAAGGCTACAAGATATTTGTACTGCTTGTAGTCGTCCATGCTTGGACAGATAACCTTTTTGGCGTGGTGCGGACAAACCTTTACACATTCGCCGCAGTCTATGCAGCGGCCTTCAAGAATAATTGCCTTGCCGTTACGCACCCTGATAGCCTGGGTAGGACATTTTTTGATACAGTTGATACAGCCTTTGCACAGATCGCTGTCCAATGTTACAGAGTGTGTATATTTAATTGCCATATCCGTAACCTTCCTTTCCGTAAGCTGTCAGTGTATGTTCTGCATTATGGTGCAGAACGATGTGTCTATTTGCTCTGCAAATGGCGGTGTTGTCATTGGGGTGGATTTTCATAGCGGGATACCGTCAGAGATATTGATATATTTTTAACAAATAATGGGACGATAATATCCCTGCGTTTTCAGCAGGGAATATCTGCGGACAATTAAAGGTTTACAACCATCTTGATATGTGTGCCTTTACCCACTTCCGATTCTATGTGGAATTCGTCCGCGTATTTTTTCATGTTAGGCAGGCCCATACCTGCACCAAAACCAAGGGAGCGGATTTCCTCTGTAGCAGAAGAGTAGCCCTCCTGCAAAGCAAGGCTGATATCGGCAATACCCGGGCCATTGTCGTCCAGGTACAGTTCAACCTTTTCAGGATAAACCAATGCGGTGATTTCTCCGCCGCCTGCGTGGATGGCAAGGTTTATTTCGCCTTCATACAGGCTTATGGAGATATTGCGCAGCGGTGCACCTGTAACCCCCATTTTTTTAAGTTTGCTCTTTAAATCGGTGGAAGCATCTCCGGCACGTGTAAAATCATCTCCAGGGACAGTATAACTAAATTTTATAGCTTCCACGATTAAGCACCTCTCAAACCATTGTCATAAAGTATGCCGCAGCAGGTAAACAGCGGCTTGTCTGTTGTAAGCACGCAGATGTCTTTTTCCACAGCAAGTTTCAGGGAAAGTGCATCAGGCTTTTTGCCTCTTACATATACAACACACAGCATATCCATCATGTCAGCTGTGCGGATAACCTGCGGATTGTTCAGACCTGTCAGCAAAACAGCCTGGTCTTTGACATAAGCCAGCACATCGCTCATCATGTCACTACCACATGCAGAGTGAAGTTCCTTTTCGCAGTCTAAATCTGGTGTGAGGTTTTCAGCCTCCAGAAGTCTGATAATGTCTTTAATGTTCATACCCATAATCCTCTTAACGTAAATTTTCTGCAAAATCTTTCTGATAAACAGCAGAAAGTTATCTGCTGCACAGATACTGGTTTAATTATATTGCATATTTTGTGGCAGTGCAAGTAGTAATAATTAGTCAAAATGCTGATTTGTAAAAAAAATGCATCTTAAAGATATTTTTTATATAAAAAACAGTAGAAAAATTGTTACGCTTTTGTTATAATTATGAAAAGTAACGCCACAGGCATGTTACATTTTTGACAATCTCACTGTGCCTCTTTGCCCAGGGGGCACGGATTGACAAATTAAAAAACTTAGAGGACTAAAACAGGAGGAAACTAAATGAAACGCATTTCAAAACTGCCTTTTAAAGGCACAGCTGAACAGGAACAGCTTTTGAAAGCTTGGTTGGCAGAAAACGGCCACAAACCTGGCGCAGCAATGGCAGCATTGCAGAAAGCACAGGAGATTTACGGCTACCTTCCAATCGAAGTGCAGAGAATGGTTGCTGAAGGTGTTAACAGACCACTTGAAGAAATCTACGGCATCTCCACATTCTACGCACAGTTCTCCCTTTCTCCAAAGGGTAAATACAAAATTGCTGTTTGCCTTGGTACAGCTTGCTACGTAAAAGGCTCAGGTAAAATCCTTGCTAAACTTGAAGAAAAGCTCGGTATCAAAAACGGCGACTGCACAGAAGACGGCGAATTCAGCCTTGAAGCATCCAGATGTATCGGTGCTTGCGGTCTCGCACCAGTTTTCACAATCAACGAAGACGTTTACGGCAGAGTTAAAGAAGACGGCAGCGAACTTGACGGCATCTTGGCTAAATACAAAGCATAAGTCTTATGCAGGAACTTTCTTTAAACATTCTTGATATTGCACAGAACTCTATAGTTGCCAACGCTACACTGATAGAAATCGGGGTAGAGGTAGACGAAAAAGACTTTCTTACCATAACCATCCGTGACAACGGCAAGGGTATGGACGAGGAGAGTGTAAAAAATGTTATCAATCCGTTTTTTACCTCCCGCACAACAAGAAAGGTGGGTCTCGGCGTTCCGTTCTTTAAACAGGCGGCTGAAGACACAGGCGGTTCTTTCCACATTGAATCCCAGGTTGGTGTAGGTACAACTATAAAAGCGGTGTTTGACACTACAAATATCGATTACACTCCTTTGGGCGAGGTGTGGGACACAGTTGCGATACTTATTCAGATGAACGAGACCATAGATTTCGTATACACTGTCAGAAAAGATGGTGAAGAATTTGTGTGCGACACAAGGCAACTGAGAGAAATCATGGAGGGTATGCCTTTAAGCGACCTCAATGTAGTGCAGTGGATTAAAGAGTTTATACGGGAAAATCAGACAGAAATTTTAAAAAGGAGTTACTAAAGCTATGAAAAGTTTGCAGGAATTACAGGCAATTCGTGACAAAATGAAAGCTAACATCAGCACAACTCGTGACAATTCTGATGCAAAAGTTAGAGTTGTTGTTGGTATGGCAACTTGCGGTATCGCAGCAGGCGCACGTCCTGTTCTTAACGCATTTAATGAAGAAATCGCTAAAAGAGGCGTTGAAGGCGTAATGGTTGGTCAGACAGGCTGTATCGGTATCTGCCAGTACGAACCAGTTGCTGAAGTTTTCGAAGGCGACACAAAAACTACATATGTAAAACTTGATGCTGAAAAAGTTGAAAGAATCGTAGTTGAACATCTTATCGGCAAAACACCGGTTACAGAATTTACAATCGGTGCAATCCAGAAATAATAAACGGAGGTAACATAAATGTTCAGAAGTCACATTATGGTTTGTGGCGGTACAGGCTGTACCTCCTCAGGCTCACAGAAAATCATCGAAGCATTTAACAGAGAAATTGCAGCAGCAGGCATTAACGAAGAAGTTAAAGTTATCAAAACAGGCTGTTTCGGTCTTTGTGCTCTCGGTCCAATCGTTGTAGTATACCCAGAAGGTATCTTCTACTCAATGGTTGAAGAAAAAGACGTTAAAGAAATTGTTGAAGAACATCTCGTAAAAGGCCGTCCGGTTACACGCCTTATCTACGACGAAACAGTTCAGGGCAATACAATCACATCCCTCAACGACACACGCTTCTACAAAAAACAGCAGCGTATCGCTTTGAGAAACTGTGGTAGAATCGACCCAGACAACATCGAAGAATACATCGCATACGACGGTTATGCAGCTCTTGGCAAAGCTCTTACAGAAATGACACCTGATGAAGTTATCAAATGCGTGCTCGACTCCGGTCTCCGTGGCCGTGGCGGCGGCGGCTTCCCAACAGGCAGAAAATGGGCTCTCGGCGCAATGAATCATGCAGACCAGAAATACGTTGCATGTAACGCTGACGAAGGCGACCCAGGTGCTTTCATGGACCGTTCTATCCTCGAAGGTGACCCACACGCAGTTATCGAAGCTATGGCTATCGCTGGTTACGCAATCGGTGCTACAAGAGGTTTCGTATACATCCGTGCAGAATATCCAATCGCTGTTGAAAGACTTCAGAGAGCTATCGACCAGGCAAGAGAATACGGCCTCCTCGGCAAAAACATCTTCGGCACAGACTTCGAATTTGATATGGAAATCAAACTCGGTGCAGGTGCATTCGTTTGTGGTGAAGAAACAGCTCTTATCAACTCT
>JAFSFT010000041.1 GCA_017435045.1 Oscillospiraceae bacterium | reverse complement strand
TTCTTCGCTTGTGGATGTAAGCTGTGTTACAGCGATAACAAGCGGACGTGTGCCGTCTTCTCTCATAACGCCTTCAAGAGCAGCTTTCATCATATCGATTGTGCCTGCTGCGTGTACGTTAACGATATCTGCACCAAGACCGGAAAGGCTTCTCATACCGCCTTTAACTGTGTTTGGAATGTCGTGGAGTTTAAGGTCGAGGAATACTTTGTGACCGCGAGCTTTAACTTCTTTAACGATGGATGGGCCTGCTGCGTAGAAAAGTTCCATACCGATTTTTACAAATGGTTTTTCATCTGTAAATTTGTCGAGGAATGTGAGAGCAGTTTCTGCATCTTTGAAGTCAAGTGCGATGATAACATCTCTTTTCATTGGTAGAGTTCTCCTTATATGTAATATTTTATAATCTTGTTTATGGGAGAGCTCCGAAAGGCTCTCCTTTTATATTATCATTTGAAGGACGCACCGATAATATCGTTGAGATCCTTTATGCCGTATTTTTCCATTGTTGCAGGAAGTGCTTCAATGATTTCTTTACATGCATATGGGTTTTTGAGGTTTGCTGCACCAACCTGAACAGCTGTTGCACCGGCCATCATCATTTCGATAACATCTTCTGCGGAAGATACACCGCCCTGACCCATGATTGGGATGTTAACAGCTTTTGCAACCTGATGTACCATACGCAGTGCTACAGGGAAGATTGCAGGACCGGAGAAACCGCCCATTGTGTTTGCAATGATTGGTTTGCCTGTTTTAAGGTTGATTCTCATACCAAGCAGTGTATTTATCATACTGATGCCGTCTGCACCTGCTTCTTCTGCAGCTTTAGCTATAGAAACGATGTCTGTTACGTTTGGAGAAAGCTTGATATATACAGGTTTTGTTGTAACTTCTTTTACTCTCTTTGTAACTTCGTAAACATTTTTAGGGTCTGTACCGAAAGCCATACCGCCGCCGTGTACGTTTGGACAGGAAACGTTAACTTCGATAATGCCAACCTGGTCTTCCTTGTCGATAAGGTTGCAGCAGTATACATAGTCATCGATTGCATAACCTGAAATGTTTGCGATAACCTTTTTGTTGAAAATTTTCTTAAGTTCAGGCAGTTCTTTATTGATAACTGCATCGATACCCGGGTTCTGCAGACCAACAGAGTTAATCATGCCCATTGGTGTTTCGGCAATACGTGGTGTAGGGTTGCCAAACTGGCCTACTCTTGTTGTACCTTTAAAGGAGAATGTGCCGAGGATGTTGATATCGTAGAATTCAGCAAATTCCTTGCCGAAGTTGAATGTGCCGGAAGCAGGAATTACAGGGTTGTCAAGTGTCCAGCCTGAAAGTGTAACCTTTGTGTTTACCATATAATTTCCTCCTTGAGCAAGATAGGGCCTTCCTTGCAGATACGTTTGTAGCCAGTGAGTGTTTTGCAGCTGCAGCCCATGCAGCCGCCAAAGCCGCAGCCCATTCTTTCTTCAAAAGAGAGCTGACCGGAGCATTCTGTTGCAGCGGAGATTGCCTTGAGCATTGGTTCAGGACCGCAGGTGTAGAAGTAGTCGTAGCCTGTAAGAGTTTTGATAACGTCTGTTACAAACCCTTTTGTGCCGTAGCTGCCATCGTTTGTTGTAACATATACGTCACAGCCCAGAGCCTTGAATTCTTCTTCGTAGAAAACGTCATCCTTGCTTGTAAAGCCAAGGATAACTGTTGGTTTCTGACCTGCAGCAATAAGCTGTTTTGCAAGGTTATACATTGGAGGTGTACCTACACCGCCGCCGATAACCAGCGGAGCTTTTGTATCGTTATTGATTGTAAAGCCATTGCCCAGACCTGTGAGAACGTCCAGCTTTTCGCCTGCTTTAAGTTCTGCCATTTTTTCTGTGCCTGCACCAACAACCTTGTAGATGATATCAATTTTTTCTTTGTCCCAGTCGCAGATGGAGATTGGGCGACGGAGATAAAAGCCTTCCAGTTCAATATTGATAAACTGACCTGGTGCTGTGATAAAAGATGTGTCACCGAACAATGTCATAAAGTAAACATCTTTTGCAATTTTTGTGTTTTCACCTATTGTATAAACGCCTCTTTTGTACATAGGAAAGCACTCCTTTCGCAGATTTATTATTGCCTACGATATGCCCTTTTCAAATTGTAAGCCAAAAACGGGCTGTGATGCATTATCCGCACCACTATCGTTATTTTTTTATCAATTTCTTTTCGCAGTAAGGGACGATGTGGCTCACCGTCCCTTGTTTTTGTTTATTCACTCAAAAGATACTTTTGGTTTCATATCACACAGATTAATCTTCGTCGATTGTGGAAACCTTCATTGTGATATCTTCAAGCACGTTGAGCAAAGCGTTTACTGTGGAAAGGCTTGTGAACAGTGCAACGTTGTTTTCTGTTGCATAGCGGCGGATGATGGAGCCGTCGTGTGCTGTGTCTGCGCCTACGTCCTGTGTGTTGAGAACGTAAGTTACATAGCCTTTTGTAAGGCTTTCGATAACGTCGTTGCCGCCTTCGCTGATTTTCTGTTTCATTCTTGTTTTGATGCCGCGTTCTCTGAGGAATTTAGCTGTACCTTCTGTTGCTTCGATGTTGAAGCCAAGGTTGTAGAAACGTCTAACCAGTGGAAGTGCGCGTTCCTTGTCTTTGTCTGCAAGTGTTACAAATACAGTACCGTAGTTCTGGATTTTGATGCCTGCAGCCTGAAGTGCTTTATAGATAGCGCGGTTGAGCTGTCTGTCGTAACCAATTGCTTCGCCAGTGGATTTCATTTCTGGTGAGAGGTAAGCGTCCAGACCTTTGATTTTTGCAAAGGAGAATGTTGGTGCTTTTACATAGAAGCGTTTGGATTCTCTCTGGAGGTATGTGCCATAACCAAGTTCCTTGAGGCTGTGGCCCAGCATTACTTTTGTAGCAACGTTTGCCATTGGAACGCCTGTGGATTTGGAGAGGAACGGTACTGTTCTGGAAGAACGTGGGTTTACTTCGATTACATATACGTTGTCGAATTCATCAACGATGAACTGAATGTTGAACAGACCTTTGATGCCGATGCCAAGACCGAGACGTACTGTGTAGTCGATGATTGTATCCTTAACCTTCTGGCTTACTGTGTATGCAGGATATACGGAGATGGAGTCACCGGAGTGAACGCCTGTTTCTTCGATATGTTCCATAATGCCCGGGATAAACACATCTGTGCCGTCGCAGATTGCATCTGTTTCAAGTTCTTTACCGATGATGTATTTGTCAACCAGAACAGGCTGATCTTCGTCTACGAGAACCGCTGTCTGAAGGTATTTCTTAAGGTCGTCATCGCTGTTTACAATCTGCATTGCACGGCCGCCGAGAACGTAGGATGGACGAACAAGCACTGGGTAACCGATGCGGTTTGCAACCTTGATACCGTCTGGGATGTTTGTAACAGCCTGTCCTTCCGGTTCTGGGATGCCAAGTGTGTGCATGATTTTTTCGAAGCTGTCGCGGTTTTCTGCGCGTTCGATAGCTTCAACGTCTGTACCAACGATGTTTACGCCAAGAGCTTTAAGGTCGTTTGCAAGGTTGATAGCTGTCTGACCGCCGAGGGAAACGATAACGCCTTCCGGTTTTTCCAGTTCGATTACGTTCATAACATCTTCTACTGTAAGTGGTTCAAAGTAGAGTTTGTCTGCTGTTGTGTAGTCTGTGGAAACTGTTTCAGGGTTGTTGTTGATGATGATAGCTTCGTAGCCTGCTTCCTTGATTGCCCATACAGCGTGTACTGTGGAGTAGTCGAATTCAACGCCCTGACCGATACGGATCGGGCCGGAACCGAGAACAAGGATTTTCTTCTTGTCTGTTATAATACTTTCGTTTTCGCCGTGGTAGCAGCTATAGAAGTATGGAACGTAGTTCTGCTGATGTTCAACGTTGTCAACGATGCGGTAGATTGGGAGTATGCCGTTTTCTTTGCGGAAGCGGAATACATCCAGCTTGTTCATACCCCACTGTTTTGCGATGTAACTGTCAGAGAAGCCCATATCTTTGGCTTTTCTCATAACTTCAGCATCTTTTACATTTGCAGCGATAACTGCTTCGTATTCAACAGTTTCGCGGAGAATCTGAATAAATGGTTCAACAATCTTTGTCTGTTCCCAGATTTCGTGGTTTGTTGCACCCTTGCGGATAGCTTCGCAGAGAGCAAAGAGTCTTTCGTCTGTTGGTGTTGCAATTTCCTTGAGGAGTGCTTCTTTTGTCCAGTCTTTGAATTTTTTCATTTCAAAGTGGTCAACGCCGATTTCAAGACCGCGAACAGCCTTGAGCATGATTTCCTGGATGGACTGACCAAGGCTCATAACTTCGCCTGTAGCTTTCATCTGTGTGGAAAGCTCTTTGGAAGCAGATGTGAATTTATCAAATGGGAAACGTGCAACCTTTGCTACTTTGTAGTCGATTGCAGGTTCGCAGCTTGCAGGGATACCGCTGATGTCGATTTCGTCAAGTGTAAGGCCAACTGCAATTTTTGCTGTTACGCGTGCAATTGGGTAAGCTGTTGCTTTGGAAGCAAGAGCGGAGGAACGGGATACACGTGGGTTGATTTCGATAAGGTAGTATTCCATTGTGTCAGGTTTAAGTGCAAACTGAACGTTGCAGCCACCTGCGATTTTGAGGTATTTGAGGATTTTAAGTGCGGATGCCTTGAGCATTGCACGCTGTTCGTCGCTGATTGTCTGGCAAGGTGCGAAAACGATGGAGTCGCCTGTGTGGATACCAACAGGGTCAAAGTTTTCCATATCGCAGATTGCGATAGCTTTGTCTGTTGCGTCGCGCATTACTTCAAATTCGATTTCCTGATAGCCTTTTACGGATTTCTCAACCAGAACCTGATGCACAGGTGAAAGTGTAAGTGCGTATTCGCATTTGCCGATAAATTCTTCTTCGTTGTCAGCAAAGCCGCCGCCTGTACCGCCAAGTGTGAATGCAGGACGGAGCACTACCGGGAAGCCGATTTCTTTTGCTGCTTTGATACCGTCTTCAACGTTTGTAACGATTTCGGATGGGATGATAGGTTCGCCGATTTCTTCGCACATATTTTTGAACATTTCGCGGTCTTCGGCTTTTTTGATGGAGTCGATGGATGTACCAAGAACCTCTACCTGACATTCGTCAAGAATGCCTTTTTCGCCAAGCTGTACGCAGAGGTTAAGACCTGTCTGACCACCAAGACCAGGAACGATTGCGTCCGGTCTTTCGTAGCGGATGATTCTTGCAACATATTCAAGTGTAAGCGGTTCCATATACACTTTGTCAGCCATCTTTGTGTCTGTCATGATTGTTGCAGGGTTAGAGTTGATAAGCACAACTTCGTAACCTTCTTCTTTCAAAGCAAGGCATGCCTGAGTGCCTGCGTAGTCAAATTCGGCAGCCTGGCCGATAACAATAGGGCCGGAGCCGATTACCAATACTTTTTTAATGTCTGTTCTCTTTGGCATAAATTTTTTGACGCTTTTGCGTCTTCCTCCTTACTTTCTATCCTAATTTATTGTAAACTGTCTGACCATTATACACAGTCATCAGTACATCGCCGTAAAGTGTTACGCCTTCAAATGGTGTAAATCTGCCTTTGGAAGCAAATTCCTCAGGATTTACAACCCATTCCTTATCAGGGTCAACCAGCACAAAGTCTGCTTTTTCGCCAACTTTGATGCCGTATGGAAGACCAAACAGTTTTCGTGGGTTGATGCTCATTACTTCCGCCAGCTTTTCCATTGTGATGTATCCGCGTTTAACCATATATGTGTTCATTGCGGCAAAGCTTGTTTCTATGCCCACAACGCCCATATTGCTTTTTTCGAGGCCTTTCAGCTTTTCTTCTGCGGAATGCGGTGCGTGGTCGGTTGCAATAACCTCTATTGTGCCGTCCTGTACACCTTTTATAAGGGCATCTCTGTCCTGTGCGGAACGGATTGGCGGATTCATCTTAAATCTTCCGTGTTCCTGCAGTTCCATATCGCACAGTGCAAGGTAGTGCGGTGCAGTTTCGCAGCTTACTTTAAGCCCCGCCGCCTTTGCTTTACGTACAATTTCCACAGTTTCTTTGGTGGAGATATGGCACACATGATACTGCACACCTGTTTCCTTTACAAGCTCCACATCGCGTGCAACCTGACCCCATTCGCTTTCCGAACAGATGCCGCGGTGACCGTGAAGACGGGCATATTCACCATCGTGGATGTAACCGCCGTAAAGCAGACTTTCGTCTTCGCAATGGGCAACAATTGGTTTGCCCAGAGCTTTTGCACGCAGCATGGCTTCCTTCATCATTTCGTCTTTCTGTACGCCCTTACCGTCGTCAGAAAAGGCAAAACATTTATCTCCGAGGGCTTCAAAGTCCACCAGTTCCTGACCTTTTTCGCCGATTGTGATGGCTGCATAAGGCAGAACATCTATAACGGCGTCTCTGTCGATAATCTCCTGCTGCACAGCCATATTTTCCACACTGTCCGGAACAGGATTAAGGTTTGGCATGCTGCACACCAGAGTGAAACCACCCTTTGCTGCCGCCTGTGTACCTGTTGCTATTGACTCTTTATAAAAAAAGCCAGGCTCACGCAAATGTACATGTACATCTGCGAAACCTGGTAATATCATTAAATTTTCAGCGTCAACAACAGGAACATCGGAAGAAACAGCAATGCCCGCACCAACAGAAACAACTGTGCCGTTTTCAACTAACATATCCGCTTTCTGCAAAGTATTTTTGTAATACACTTGTGCATTTTTGATCAATACGTTAAGCATAGTTTTCTCCTTGGGATTATTTTAAAACATTGATTTTGTTTCAGATGTCCATTATTAAATAATTATACTATATTATAATAAAAAAAGCCATAATAATTATCTGAAAATCCTATGTTTTTTCAAAAATAACGCACCGCTTTAAGGCAGTGCGTTACAGTTTTTATGCCTTTTTGGCAGTTCAATTTATTTTATCACAAAATGCTTTTTAGTCAAGATATTTTTGACTTTAATTTCGCAAAAAATGTCGGGCAATTTTAGCCCGACATTTCCCTGTTTCCTATTTTACAAAATATCCGTTGATATTTTCACCTTCGGCAAGGCTCTGTTCGGTATTCCATACGCAGAGCATTTCCACAGCTTCATCAGAGGCATATTTTCCGATAATACCATCTGCTGCACCGTTTTCAAAATCTGCATTTGTACCCACCAGCACAACATGGCTTGCACCATATCGCAGAGGAGAAATCATATATCTGGACACATCTCCGCTGATAAGCGGTGCAAGGTCATATGCAAGATATGCATTGCCGCCCTTTGCTGCCACTTTCGACTGAATTGTATTGATAAATCCCTGCAGCTGTGCCTGCAGCTGGTCGTTTGTCACGCCGAAGTCTCGGTATTCCAGACTGTAACCTGTAGGCAGCTGTACGCCGCTGATAATAAAATCCTTTACGCCCCTGTCCCCAAGTTCCTTTACAATATCATAGATATAGTTCTGCATTGTGGCACTTGCAGGGTTTGCCCATGGCTTGCCGCCCAGCTCCTTGGAGCTGTCCAGCCAGTTCATATCTGTACCCTGGAATTTAACTGCTGTTTCCCTGTCAACTGCAGGGGTGATTTTATCCATAAAGGCATATACCTGTGCTGTAACGGAAATATCTTCCTGCCCGAAAATTCTGACAACATCTTCCACATTAATCATAACAGGACCCTTTGCCTGCCTGCCGATTTCTGTTGCAGTTTCAAAGTATATTCTGCCTTCAGCATCCTTGAATGTTACAACCGCATCAGTAACACCCATATTCTTGAGACGCTGTGCTGTGGCGGTGATTGTTGCCGCATCACGCACGTCATTTGCTGTTACGCTGCTGAACACCGCTGTTTTTACAGGTATATTCTCTGTCTGAACATCCGACGGGTCGTCTGTAGCTTCAGGCTGCTGTGTCGGGTCCGGAGCCGGTGTAACCGCAGGCTCTGACACCGGTGGTTTTGGGTTGTTGAGGTTATCAATCATCTCCATAACCGCAGGTGCCCCCAGAAAGCCCAGTGCAGCAAGCCCCGCAATGGTCAGCAAAATACTGGCAACCTTTTTAACCACTGCCATACGCTGACGCTTTTTGCCGGATATGCTGGTATTTCTCTTTATTTTAATTGGTTTATTGGCCATAAAAATTCTCCTTTTCCGCAGCAGCTGTATTGTAGAATATCCTGCCGCAGAATTTTATGGTTTATCCGATATATCAGATTTATAAATTTCCTTTTACTTTTGTACCTTGCTAAAGAGCAATCGCATGGCCTGTAAGACCATAAATTGCCAGTGCCAGCACCGAGATGTACACCAGAGTGATAGGCAGACCTCTCAATGATTCAGGCACCTTGTCGTGAGCTATTTTTCTGTCACCCTCTGTGATAAGCAGCATTGCCAGCAGATAGCCCACACTGCTGCCCAGGCCAAAGCCCACACTCTGCAGCAGGGTAAGTCCCTGATAGTTTGTAAGCAGAACTGTACCCACAATTGTACCTGTAATACTTGCACTGGTTACCGACTGCAGCAGCTCCTTGAATCTTTTCTTGGAAACGATAAGGCTTAACAGTACAATTACTATAACATAACTTACTGTACATGCCATAACGATAACCGTTGGCAGCACAAAGCGGCGCAGATGCGCAAAACCCGCTGCCGAGATAAGCGGCATTACATAATATACTATAATGCTGGTCATAAGCTGAAATACTGTCAGTGCACCACAGAAATACAGTGTATTCTTTCGTGGGTCATTGAGCATTCGTATACCGCTGGAAAGTCCCAACGCACGTGTAAAAATGGCGTTCTGTGCACCGATTGCTATCAAGGAATATCCAAAGAATTCCATCAGCATTTTAAGGATGTCGTTCATCGTGCATAGCCTCCACTTCCACTCTGTATCTGTAGTCTTTTACAACGGCTGACCACGCGCCTGCTACAAGGGCAACTATAAGAAAGCCGCCAAAGCTGTACTGTGCCATAGGCAACAGACCATAGCCCATAATCTGTATTCCGCCCACTGTGCCGAAAGCCAGCAGCTCTCTGATTACACATACAAGCAGGCAGGCAACCGCAAAGCCCATTGTGTTTCGCATACCGTTGATAAAGGAATACAGCACCGATTCTTTACGGGTTTTTTCAAAGTTTTTAACTATAAGCGGGTCAATAACCAGTATCGGCAGATAAACCCCCAGCAAAAGCACCCTTGCACCAAGATACTGATACATATAGTAATATACAACAGCAAACACGATTGCAGACACAAACGGGTAGAAAAATGTTTTGAAAGGCACGCTCATACGGCGTGTGATAAGACTGGTGATAATTCTTGTTGGTGTAAGCAGAAAGAAAACTGCAATACACAGCAGAATGCCGTTGGCAAGGCTTGTACCTGCAACCACAATAGGTGCAAGGGCAAGACCTTTGATAAACACCGGATTGGACAGCGTAACCTTACGGCGTCTTACCTCGTCATCCCAGTTTGCGTAAAGGTAGGAATAGTCTTTATGTTTCATTTACTTTTTTCCTCCCCTTTTCTTTTTCTGTTCTGCCTCTGCCTTTAAAATTTCATCTATACTGATGGTTCTTGTTGAATAGATAACGTTGTCGATATTGTCCTCTGTCTCGCTGATAAGGTCCATAGCATCAGAAGCACCACGGATTCGTTCGCGATGAGGTTTCGGAGTTTCTGTCTTGTCCGCAGTATAAATTCTGCGCTGTGAGGATTTTTTATCCTCTGTTTTTTCTTCGGCATCTTCAATCTGCTTAACCTTGATTTTTTTGCCGCCAACCATACGTTCAATATAGCCGTCCATGGTATTTACCAGCAGCAGTGCAAAGCAGGTGCCGATGTCAAAGCTGCCTACATAGCGGAACACCATACCCAGAACTGCGGTTATAAAACCAAATACAATCTTGGCTTTTGGTGTTTTAGGTGTTGTAACAGGGTCTGCCAGCATAAACAGTGCTACAAAGAACACAGAGCCGTTAAGCATCTCAAACTGCACACTTTCCAGTCTGGAGAAACCATAAACTCTTGGAAATGCAAATGCAATAGCTGAACAGGTTACAAGAAAAGTTACCGGAATATGCCATGTGATTTTTCTGCGCAGTATCATAATAATACCGATTGCCACAATAACAATTACAAAGTCTGCACCCATAACGCCGGGATAGTTGCCCATAAGCATATCCACAACGCCATATGGCGGCACACCGCCATCCTTGATGAGACTTGCATTTGACAATGTAGCCTGCGTTGTATAACCGCTGAGCAGGTCCACCTTTGCAAAAGGAGTAACTGCACTGAACACCTGACCTGGCCAGTTCACTGCTGCACAGCACATTGTAAGTGCCGCAAGGTTAAACGGATACACATCCTTGCCGCCGAACATATGCTTGCCAACCGCAATAGCCAGACCTACGCTGACTACGATTATATATATCGGGATGTTTACAGGCAGCATAAGGGTAAAAATAAGTGCTGCCACTTCGCTGGAATGGTCGGTAGAATCGTAGTCACATCTTCTTATCATCGAAACCAGCACGTCCACAGCCTTTGCTGTAACCACTGCAATAAGGCACAGCAGCCACACCCTTGCCCCATGCAGCACACTGCCGCAAAGCACAAGGGCAAAAATTGCCCACAGCATTGATTTGTCGTGTTTTTTTCTCTGTAAACTTGTCATATAATTCTCTCTTTTTTTAGATTTTATTTTCCTTTTACTTTTTGCAGTACATCTTGCACGGCTGTTCTGCTGCCATCCGCTGCACTTTGTCCGCAGTGAGAATTTTCTGCGGAAATCAACTTAGATTTTTATGCTTTCGATAGCAGATTTTACATCCTTTGCTCCGAAAACATAGCTGCCTGCAACCAGCAGATTTGCTCCTGCCTGAGCACAAAGTCTGCCTGTTGTTTCGTTAATGCCGCCGTCAACCTCTATGTAGAGGTCTGTAAGACCACGTTTTGCAGCTTCTTCGCTGATAGCTTTAAGTTTTGGCAGTGCGCTTTCCATAAAGCTCTGACCGCCAAAGCCAGGTTCAACGCTCATAACAAGAACAAGGTCAAGCTTGTCAAGGTAAGGGAAAACTGCTTCGGCAGGAGTTGCAGGTTTGATAACAAGACCAACCTTTTTGCCGCAGTTTTTAATGATATCAATTGTTTCGTTTACATCGCTTTCGCTTTCGATGTGGAAAGAAACAAGGTCTGCACCCTGCTTGCAGAACTGCTCTGCATAAAGATGAGGCTTGATAATCATAAGGTGAACATCGAAAAATGCATCTGATTTTTTACGCAGGGATTTTACCACAGGCAGACCGATGGAGATGTTCGGCACAAAAACGCCGTCCATAACGTCGATGTGCAGCATATCTGCACCCATATCCATAACCATTTTGCAGTCTCTTTCAAGATTTGCAAAGTCTGCGGAAAGAATTGATGGTGAAACTTTAGTCATTTTTCTGTACCTCTCTTTATAATAGTGTTATATGCCGATTGTTCATAATTCTTGGGGCATAGCATTCCGCCATACTGTCTTACATTGTTCAGCTGCAGGCTGTGCATTTTTATGCTTTCAGACCGATTTAACAGCAATTGTCTGCCTTTTTCTGCCCGTTGGGCACAAATGCCCATAATATAATATTTTATTATACATATAAAAGGGATAAAAATCAATTAAATAGGAAAGGTTTAACAGTTTTACGAATAAAATTTTACATTTTGGCATAAAAAGTTTCACAAATAAAAAAGAGGGACAAAAATCCCTCTTTAATCGTTATCCGTATTGTATATTGCCAGATTTCTCTCCAGTACTTTAAGCCCCCGGAATCCGAACGGGCGCGCTTTGTATACCCCTGTCACATTTTCCATTGTAACGGTGTTGAATATATCATAGCTGAACAGATTTGGTTTTACCGCTTCTGCTTCCTGTTCTGCTGCAACATCATCGGATGCCGTACCCATAGCTGCTCCGAACAGCCTTACATTGTGGGGACATACCTTCTGGCAGATATCGCAGCCGAAAACCGTTGCCGCATTTTTCAGAATCCGGGTCTGCTGCTGTGTAAGTTCCTGCTTTTTCTGACTGATAAAAGAAGCACAGTTTTCACAGTTTATGCGGTATCTGTCCGCCGCAGTGCCGCCATCTGCTGCCACCTGTTCAATTGCACTGCCCGGGCATTTTTTGCCGCAAAGGCCACAGCCCATACAGTATGTATAATCGCACAGCACCGTGTCAGTTTCAAGGTCGGTGATTATCTCGCCTATAAAAACAAAACTACCCCATTTTTCAGTTATAAGCAGGCTGTTCTGCCCTTTTACCCCCAAGCCGCATTTTACAGCCATATCCACCTCGTCAACAGGGGAGGAATCCACAAAAGGTACAAAACTGTTCTGCGGATATTTCTGCTGCAATGCACAGATTATGGATTTTAGTTGCTCCATTACCACTATGTGATAGTCTGCTACAGCACAGTATGCACTTACGTTGCCGCAAAATGCACTTTTGTTATAATATGGAAAAATTATAGCTATTGCAGTCTTTGCATTTTGTGGAATTCTGGCTTTGGAACGCACATCAAAAATGTTTAAATGTTGAAAACTTACAAAGGAAAAATCCGCCAAATCAAAGCTTTCCAGCACTTTTTTCACAGCTTTTTACCCCCTTTTCCTATAATCTTATCTACTATAATACACAAATCAAGAGCAAAAATATATACTTTTTTGAGGAAAATTTTGGCTAAATATATGAAATTGCAACTTTTTGTTGACAAATTCAAAAGTTATCCACAATTTCAACCGAGTTTTCAACATTTAACAGTTAAAATCGGTTTAAAATGTTTAAAACCCGCCTTTTTGTTGAAAACTTTGTTGATAATGTTGAAAAGTTGTGCAGATAAAGCCGATATTACTTTTTGTAAACTGTTTTTTTGCTTTTCAACTTCCATTTTTTTACAAAATTCAATTTTTGTCCCAATTGTAAAGAAAAGCTGCTAAAAAAGTTTTCAACAATCTGTGGAAAACCGTGTTAAAAACTTTACAAACAGTAATCAAGCCTTTTTAAAAAACTGTTTTTGTGCTTTTTAATGCAGGAAAAATATGCATTATTTGCCCATTTCAACATAAGGCTGTTGAAAATTATTTTAAAAGGTATATAATAAGTAAAGGTATTTATACCTTACGGATAATATAATTAAGGAGATATAGATATATGAGTGAATGTACACATAACTGCAGCACCTGCGGTGCAGACTGTTCCTCAAGAACAGAAATCCAGAAAGATCCGCTTAACCAGCTGTCCAGCGTTAAAAAAGTTATCGGCGTTATCAGCGGTAAGGGCGGCGTTGGCAAAAGCCTTGTAACCAGTATGCTTGCTGTACTCAGCCAGAGAAACGGCTACAATACAGCTGTTCTGGACGCTGACGTTACAGGTCCATCCATCGGCCAGACCTTTGGCGTACACAAAAAAGTGCTGGGCAACGATGTTGGCATTCTGCCAAACATCAGTAAAACAGGCATTCAGCTTATGAGTGCAAACTTTATGCTTAAAGAAGAAACAGACCCTGTTGTATGGCGTGGTCCTGTTATTGCAGGCGTTATCAAACAGTTCTGGAGCGACGTTGTATGGAACGAGGTAGACTTTATGTTTATCGATATGCCTCCTGGAACAGGCGATGTTCCGCTGACAGTTTATCAGTCCATCCCTGTTGACGGCATTATTATCGTTGCTTCCCCACAGGAACTGGTTGGTATGATTGTTGAAAAGGCTGTTAAAATGGCAAATATGATGAACGTGCCAATCCTTGGTATCGTTGAAAATATGAGCTATGTAAAATGTCCTGACTGCGGCAAGAAGATTAACATCTTCGGCGAAAGCAAGGTTAAGGCTACAGCAGAAAAATACAACCTGCCACTGCTTGCAGAAATTCCAATCGACCCACAGCTTGCTAAAAACTGTGACCAGGGCGTTATCGAACTGTTCGAGGGCGATTATATGGATAACTGCTTTGCAGAAGTTGAAAAATTGCTGAAATAATTTTACGCATACTAAAAGCGACCTTAAACAAGGTCGCTTTTTTGTTTGTAAATATTATTTATCAGATATTCTCCATATTTCACGGCATAATTTTTACACAGAAAATTCTCCTGCAGAAAATAACTTTGTCATGCCGCTTTGCTTGGTGCGAGAAAACTTCTGACAATGCATATGCCTTTTTGTACATAAAATGGTTTATGTCCATCTTGGACTGTCGGACAATACCGCTTTCCCCTCTGCAAGAGACTTTGCCACATCAATGGTACGCTGATTGCGGCTGCCCTTGAACCTAAGGTCCATACTTTTTTCGCTTTCGATAAAAGGACCGTCGATAAGAATATCCACATTTTGCAGCAGCTTATATTTATCATCGTTTTTATCTTCAGTCAGTTTTTCAAAAAGATATCCCGTAAAGGCACAGATTTCGTATCCCTGTTTTTTCAGTTCTGCAGCAAGTGCCGCAAAAGCTGCAGGCTGACAGAACGGGTCGCCGCCCGAAAAAGTTACCCCCTTTATCATTGGGTTTTTCTTTATCATGGCAATTATATCTGCTGCTGCATAGTCAGTGCCTGTGCCAAAAGAATGGGTTTCGGGATTATGGCAGCCCTTGCAGTTGTGTATACAGCCCTGTGCAAAGATTACAAAACGGAAGCCAGGACCGTCTGTAATGGAATTTTTGTTAAAGCCCGCTATATTCAGAATTGTGTTTTCCATATTATCCCCCGCTATATCATGCCCTTTGGCATTCTGCCTGTAGCTTTGGGCTCGCGATGGAAATCCATAAACATAAGTTTTACAGCACCGCAGCCAATTACAAACACCACCAGTATCTGTGTTACCATTGCGTAGAAGAAATTGAGCGGGAACATATTAATCATAATGCTTACCCTTGGGTCCAGCATCCACAGATCGTTTGTAAAGAACACATAGTGGAAGTGTGTCCAGAACCACTGGAAGTTTGTGACAATAAGTATGCCGAAAACAAGGCAGAATATACCCAGCCCCACTGCTGCACCGAGATATTTTTTGTTGAGAATACTGCGTGCAGTGTGCCAGCCGTCCTTTTTTATCACATAAAACAATCCTGCCGCAATGGCAAGTGTGATTGCCGATGCAACATAAATTACACCCATATAAAGGTTAAGCACATCTATCATATGCAGCTTTTCACGTTCGTCAAAAATCTCACGGATTTCGCCTTTTACTCCATACTGCATCTCGAGGTCAGGACGCTGCTTTACCATATATGAAAGAAGATTGTCAGTAACGCTCATAAGATCCTGATGGCGTATGCCTATATGTTCTGCTGTGCCGTTGTTCTGATACTGTTTATCGTAGAACGAGCGGTTCTGGCTTACGCCTATAACGCTCCACATAAATATCGCAAGAAAGCCGAGAGGAAGAATAAGGTTGTAGATAAGTTTTTTCATAACATTCTCCATATTTCAAATTACTTTTAAAGCATAACACTTATCACAATTTTTAGCAACAAAAACTGCAATCAAACGCTATATGGTCCACCCGGATAATCTGAAAAGCCACCCTCGCATTTCTGCGGGAGCGGCTTTATGATTTGCTGTTCTGTTTAGCGGCAAATTTTCTGCTATTCAATCTTTCCGTAAATTTTCTGCAGTTCAACAGATGGTCCGCCGTTATCGTCCTCCATAAACAAATCGGGCATGACAGTGAGGGATTTTCCCCCGTTTTTTCTGCCGTCCACAAGAACAAGCCACGGATGAGGTGAATTTTTACGCTGACGGACAAAACGGATAACCTTTGGTTCTATACGGTTATTCTTCATGGCATATATAACCTGTGCCAGCTGGTCGGGGCGCTGGCAGATGCACAGCTTTCCATTGTCACGCAGAAGGCGGTATGCCGCTGCCGCAACATCCTCATCGGTCAGGGTAAGCTGATGGCGGAAAGATGCCTTTTTTTCGTCATCCTTGGGTTTTCCCGCTGTGAAATACGGCGGATTGCAGGTGATAACGTCAAAGTCTGCCTTTTCAGTTTTAAATTCACGCACGTCACCGCATATGGCTGTGAGGTTTTCGCACCCGTTGAGAGCAATGCTTTCCTTTAAAAGCTCTGTTCCCTGAGGGTCAATTTCCAGACCAAAAGCCTCGCCCTTATGGCCCATATCCTTCCAGCGGAGGGGTATAATGCCACAGCCAGTGCCCATATCCAGCACCTTCTGGGCATATTTTACCTCGGCAAAATTGCTGAGGAGGAATGCGTCGGTGCCAAAGCGGTGGGTTTTGTTTATGCACACCTTTGTGCCGTGTGCCAGCGTTTCGACTGTATATTCCATAGCTTAAATTGTTGCTTCAATGCAAACCCAGTTGTTCTTTGTGTGTACCTTGAGAATTTTAAAGCCAAGATTTTCAAGACAGGCAAGAACTTCTTCTTTTCTGTCAATGATAATGCCACTTGTTATATAGAGGCCGCCTTCTTTAAGGAATGCAGGCACGTTTTTGGACAGCATCATAATTGCATTTGCCACGATATTTGCCACAACAATGTCGTATTTGCCGCTTGCCTGTTCTGCCAGGTCGCCAACCTTGATTGTAAACTTATCGCTTACGCCGTTAAGCTGGGCATTTTCGTTTGCAACCTTAACCGCTGTAGGGTCAATATCCACACCTTCGGCTTCTCTTGCACCGAGGATGCAGCTTGCTATGCCGAGGATGCCGCTGCCTGTGCCAACGTCAAGGATTCTTTCGCCGCCTTTTATTGTGCGGTCAAGCACTTCAAGACAGAGGTTTGTGGTTTCGTGTGTACCTGTGCCAAAAGCCATACCCGGGTCAAGTTTAAGGATTTTACGGTCGGTTTCGCAATCTTCCCAGCTTGGACATACCATAAGGTTTTCGCCGATTGGCAGTGCGTGGTAATATGCTTTCCAGCCTGTTTCCCAGTCTTCCTGATTTACATATTCAATTTCGGTTGTAAACTCAACGCCTTCTTCAGAAAGGCGGGTCTGCAGCACAAGCAGGCTTTCCTGTGCGTCAAGTTCCGGTGAAATGTAGTGATGAACAATAATTTTTGTGCGGTCTTTTTCCAGCAGGTCCTGCTCGATAAGGTCGATGTGGGCAATTTCCAGCACGTCGCTTTCCAGATTGGAATAGTCTTCAATCTGTACACCCATAGGGCACACCTCTGCAGAAACGTAGTCAAAAACGTCTTCAAATTTTTTATCGCATATAATTTTTATATCTGTCCACTGCATAGTGTAATTCTCCTTAAAAAAGTATATGTATTTTATATAATAATCAATAGAATTATTGTACCATAAATACATTTAATTTTAAACACAAATGTGATAATATATTAAATAAAGTTTAATCTGTTTATAAACTGAATTTATATATACCCAAAGGAGAAAAATTATGGCAAGCCGTTTTGACAAAAAGATTGACCGCTGGGCAACAGGTGCAACCAAATGGGCAATGACAAAAATTCCGGGTTCACCGCAGTACACCGACGTACCAAAGGAAGATGTTATTCCTATGTGGGTTGCAGACATGGATTTTGAAACTGCACCAAGCGTTATCGAAGCACTGAAGGAAAGAATTGAACACCCTATCCTCGGTTATTCCGTGCTTAACGAAAGATATGTCAATGCTATCGCTGCATGGCAGAAAGACCACTACGGCACAGAAGGCATCAAAGAAGAACACATCCTTTATCAGAACTCTGTTCTTGGCGGACTGTGCAGTGCTATCAGCGTTTACACACAGCCTGGCGACTGGATTCTGACAGGTCAGGCAACATATATAGGTTTTCAGGGTTCCATCAACAACCTTGGCAGAAAGGTTGCTTTCTCCCCTCTGACCAAGGACGAAAACGGCATCTACCGTATGGACTTTGAAGATATGGAAAAACAGATTGTGGAAAAATGCATCCCTATGATGATTTTCTGTTCCCCACACAACCCTACAGGCCGTGTATGGGAAAAATGGGAAATTGAAAAGGTTGTTGAAATCTGCGACAAGCACAATGTTTTCCTGTTCAGTGACGAAATCTGGGCAGACTTTATGACAGACCCTGCATCAAAACATATCCCTACACAGAGTGTAAGCGAAAGAGCAAAGGAAATCAGTATTGCTGCATATGCACCAAGCAAAACCTTTAACCTTGCAGGTCTTATCGGTTCCTACACAATCTGCTACAACCCTGTTATCAACGCACGCATCAAGCGTCAGGGCGAAAGCACACACTACAACAACGCAAACGTGCTGTCCCTTACAGCCTGCACAGGTGCATATGAAGGCGGCGGAGAATATGTTGATGAACTTATGCCATACCTGCGTAAAAATCAGGAATATATGGTAAACTTTTTCAACAGCCGCAAGGGCATAGATGCATATCTGCCACAGGGTACATACCTTTTGTGGGTTGATATTGCAGAATGCGGCAAAGATGTGGACACAGTTATCGATGAACTTAAAAAGGTTGGCGTTATCGTGAACGACGGCAGACCTTTCCAGGGCCCTACACACCTGCGTATCAACGTGGCCTGTCCATACGACAGCGTTGTTGAAGCCTGCAGAAGAATGGAAGCTATCTTCCCTGCAAAATAACTGTTCACAATTAAAAGGAACAGCAAAAGAGAAAGTTCATAACACAGTTAACAGGCACAGCAGACCGGTCTGCTGTGCCTGTTATTGCATAATCTGTTTGTGGGTGGTAGTATGTAAACAAACAGACCGGTAGATTTAAATTTGTTGGTAAGTGAGATATGAAAAAAATTATTGTAATCGGATGTCCCGGAAGTGGCAAGAGTACCTTTTCCAAATCATTACACAATATCACAAAAATCCCATTGTATCATTTAGATATGTTGTTTTGGAACGAGGATAAAACAACCGTTGAAAAATCCGTTTTTATTGACAGACTATTAAAAATAATCGAAAACAGTGAGTGGATAATTGATGGCAACTACAGTTCCACAATGGAATTGAGAATGCAAAAGTGTGATACAGTTATTTTTCTTGACTATCCACCAGATGTTTGCCTTAACGGCATTAAGGATAGAAAAGGAAAACCAAGAAGTGATATGCCTTGGATAGAGGGCGATGAAGATGATGCAGAATTTATTGAGTTTATAAAAAACTACAATTCACACAGCAGACCAGAAGTAATGGAACTATTGAAAAGATATTCTCACAAAGATATTTATATATTTTCAAATCGTATGCAAGCAGAAAAATTCCTAAATAAAATATTACGATAAATCCAAATTCACCTTTCCGTCATACGGGACACTTATATATATAGCGTCCTGCTATGCGGTGCAAACAGCGATAAAAGCCAGACTGCAAAAAGCAGTCTGGCTTTTACTGTTTTACGGATACACGACAAATCCGCTCCTTTTCTATTATAATCCAATACCACGTACACCGCCCTGCCCTGCCGTGTACATACATAAAAGGCACCGCATACCCACAGGTATGCAGTGCCTTGCTTTTGCAGTTTTGTCTGTACTTATCCCACAGACTCAATCAGTTTTACATCCACCGAGAATGTGCGTCTTGTGCTTGCACGGTAGATAACCAGATTAAAGGTATCACCAGGTGAATACTTATCCAGTTCGGTAAGCAGGTCGTCGGTTGTAACGATATCAACACCGTTTGCCTGTATAATTACGTCCCTCAGCTGCACACCCTGCCCCGGCAGGTCGCTGTCAGGAGTAAATTCCATAATGCATACACCCTCGCTTGGCAGCCCGTTGATTGGCCCGTTGGAACTGTTGAGCTCCACAACAGAAACACCCAGCACCGCACGGCCTGTTACATAACCGTGGGTAATGATACTTTCAAGGATTGGTTTTGCCTCGTTTATAGGGATGGAAAAGCCTATGCCTTCGTAATCAACATCTGCAATTTTAGAGCTGTTTATGCCCACAACCTGACCCTTGCGGTTGATAAGCGGGCCGCCGGAGTTGCCCGGGTTGATTGCTGCATCAACCTGAATAAGCTTAAGACTGCGTGCCCCTTCGCCAAGGTCTCGGTCAAGGCCCGAAACGATGCCCTGTGTCATTGTACTGGAAAGTCCGCCTGCATTGCCTATTGCAACAATTCTTTCGCCAACTTTAAGTGCAGAGGAATCGCCGAACTCGGCAGGTGTAAGGCCGTCTTTATCCACCTTTACAATAGCAAGGTCGGTAGTTACATCCATGCCGACAATTGTGCCGTTGGCATTTGTGTCGTCAGAAAATGTAACATTTACATTGGTACCGCCGTCCACAACGTGAGCATTGGTAATGATATACCCATCCTCGCTCATAACAATGCCTGTGCCCGAACCTAAAGCTGCTATTGACTGATTTCCGTACACTGTGATGCTTACAACAGACGGGTTAACTTTTTCGTATATATATGTGGTTTCATAACCGCCGTCGGTAACTTCGGGACCCGGCTGTATTTCAATTACATTATCCCATGTCTGTACTTCAGACTGCGGCTCGTGTCTTTCTGCATATTCACCCAAACCGAACTGCTGCATTATATTTGCGATTGTGTCACCGTCATTAAATGCTCTGCCTGCAAAAAATCCTCCGCCAAGGCTTGCCACCAGCAAGAGTGCCACAAGGCTTATTATTGGCAGTTTACTTTTCTTTTTCATAACTATATCTCCTCAAAAATATTCTGAGCTTTATTCCCTTTCTTTCTGGTTATATAGTAGTTTTCAATTGTGAAAATTATTTGTCACAATATAATTTTTTCTCATTTCTTTCACTTTTAACAGTATATGCTGTCAGGGCTTTTCCAAGCACTTTATTTGTGAGGCTTTAAATGTCTGCCCTTTGGCTTGTCTGCCTTGTCAGGCTTTGCCTTGCTGTTTTTACCGTCATTTTTTGCCTTTTGTGCAGGCTTTTCGTTTGCCGCTGCAGGCACAGTAAAGATAAACTCGGTATACTCACCCAATTCCGATTCCACATGGATATCGCCTCCCGAGCGGGTTACAAGAGTTTTTGCGATATACAGCCCTATGCCCGCCCCCTTTGTATGAACAGAACGGCTGGAATCGGCCTTGTAAAAACGATCAAAAAGATATGGCAGGTCTTCCTGTGGTATGCCTGCACCTGAGTTGCGTACCTTTACCGTTACCATATTGGACTGTTTGTCCTCGGTTACGTTAAAGGCAATATATCCGCCACGGGGTGTAAATTTGAGGGCATTATCCACAATATTATATACAACCTGATGGATTATATCCTGGTCGGCAGCCACGCGGATGCGGCTTGGCTCAAAACCCCGCACCTGAATATCGGCATTTTCGATACGGCTTTCAAAGGCAAAGGCAACAGCAGATATTGTATCCCATATATTATAGTTTGCCACATTCATTATAAATTCGCCGCTTTCCAGCTTGGACATATCCAGCATACTGTTGGTAAGTCTTGCCAGACGGCCGATTTCGGTGCTGACGATGGACAGATAATCCCCCTGTTTTTCAGGCGGAATTGTTCCGTCGATTATGCCGTCCACAAAGCCCTTGATACTGGTCATTGGTGTACGCAGTTCGTGAGCAATGTTGGCAACAAAGTTTGAACGGCTGGTCTCGTTGTTTTCGGCAAAGGCTGCCATATTGTTAAAGGTATAGGCAAGGTGTGCCACCTCGTCCTCACCCTCCACCTTTGCTCTGGCAGAAAGGTCGCCCTGACTGAAGCGTTTTGCCGCATCAGAGATATTTCTCAGCGGTGTAATCAGCTTGCTGGTAACCGCAAGGGAAACAATGCTGGATACAAGAATCATCACGCAGGCACTTACAAGAAACATACTGAGCAGTGCATTGGTGAATATGCGGATAGTGCCTATGCTGCTGGCTACAAATATATAACCCGTTACATTGCCTACGCTGTCACGGACCGCCTTGCCCACAGCGTAATATTCAGTCTGGAAATGTTTTGTAAATGTATCGCTGACCCTGATAACCTCATCCGATGCATTGGCAAGAATTATGGCTGCCTGCGGAATCTCGGTGGTGCAGTCATCATTGTCGGTGCAGGTGATCACCTTGCCGTAAAGGTCGGCAATCATAACTGTAGACTGGGTGGTATCGCTGATAAGCTTTAAATTCTCGGTCACCGGTGCCACATCATCTATGCTGCTGATATCGCTGTCATAGTTGGCAGCAAGGTTATCCTCCACGCTTTCAACACAGAGGTTAAGGATATTCAGACGGTCACTCTCGAAATATCGGTTGGCAAAAGCCATAAAGGTTGCACCCAGCAGGCTGATGCTTACCATTATCAGCACACTTATAGATGTAAAAAAACGGGAAGCTATGCTTTTATTGTTCATAGTTTATTTCCTTGAAAATGTTTTGTTCTGCATATTCAGAGCAGTATTCTATTCCTTTGGTCCTACGCCAAGTTCTGCGGCAAATGGTTTCATAGCCTGTATGCAGATGTCTGCCACCTGCTTTACCTCCATGCCCAGCAGCTCGCAGCCTTTTTTGATAAGCTCACGGTCACATTTTGCGGCAAACTTCTTGTCCTTGAATTTTTTCATAAAGCTGGAAACTTCAAGGTCGGTAATGCCAAGGGGACGCATGCGTGCAGCGGCATGGATGATACCTGTCAGCTCATCCACAGTGTAGAGGCTTTTTTCCATATCCGTAATCGGTTCAACCTGAGTGCAGTGTCCGTAACCATGGCTTAAAATAGCTCGTATTTCTTCTTCGCTTACGCCCTCTGCGGCAAGAGGCTCTGCTGTATGCTGCAGATGTTCTTCAGGATACTGCTCGTAGTCATAGTCGTGCAGATATCCTATTGCCTGCCAATGCTCCACGTTTTCGCCAAAATGAGCCGCCATGCCTCCCATAGCCGCCATAACTGCTGTTGCGTGGACGATAAGGTGAGGTTCGGTAGTGGTGCGGGAGATAAGTTCTTTTGATTTTTCAAGTGTGAGCATAGTTCTGCCCCCTTTTCTCTATTTAAATATTATAGTTTTTTAATCTGTCTCTTTATTATATAACATTGTCTTTATCTGTGCAAGAAAGGTTAGCTAAGTAACGCAGGCTCTATATTACACGACCGGCTTTATATCTTTTGTTTCCTCATAATAATTTGTCTGTTTGCATGTGCCCGGCTGTAAGTATTTTTACCGCGGCTTTAAATTTTCTGCTTTTATTAAAAAACAGTCCCGACACATATATGTCGGGACTGCAAATGCCATTATCAAATTATTTCTCTGCCAGTTCCTTTACGCTGGTTATAAGGCCTGCAAGGTTCTGTATTTCGCTTGGCACAATAATCTTTGTTGCCTGACCATCGGCAACCTTCTGCAGTGCTTCAAGACTCTTGAGAGTAAGCACCTGATTGTTAGGGCTTGCCTCGTTAAGCAGCACGATACTGTCTGCAAGGGCTTTCTGCACTGTCATAATAGCCTGTGCCTCACCTTCTGCCTCGCGGATTTTCTGTTCTTTAACAGCATCTGCACGAAGAATTGCGGACTCTTTTTCTGCCTGTGCACGAAGGATTGCAGATTCCTTTTCACCTTCGGCAACCAGCACCTGACTGCGTTTTTCGCCTTCTGCACGGAGAATGCTTTCACGGCGCTGGCGTTCAGCTTTCATCTGTTTTTCCATTGCATCCTGAATTTCTGCAGGAGGAATAATATTTTTAAGTTCCACACGGTTTACCTTGATGCCCCAGCGGTCTGTAGCTTCGTCAAGGAGAGATGTAATCTGGCTGTTGATAGTATCACGGCTGGTAAGAGTATGGTCAAGTTCCATATCGCCGATAATATTACGCAATGTTGTTGCTGTAAGATTTTCGATAGCGGAAATTGGTCTTTCCACGCCGTATGCATAAAGTTTAGGATCGGTTACCTGGAAGAATACAACAGTGTCAATCTGCATTGTAACGTTGTCCCGGGTAATAACAGGCTGCGGAGGAAAGTCCACCACCTGTTCCTTGAGAGAAACTTTTTTTGCAATGCGGCTGATAATTGGCACTTTAAAGTGGAAACCTGCATCCCACACAGCATCAAAAATGCCAAAACGTTCCACAACATATGCGGATGCCTGCGGCACAATGCAGATGTTGCGGGCAATAATAAGGATAACAAGAATAATTAAAATGTAAGGCAGCATAAAGTGTCTCCTTTCAGAACTATTGATTTACTGTGATTTTTTCTACAACAAGGGATGCACCCTCAATTTTTAATATTCTGCACATTTCTCCCTTTTTTATAAGCATATCGCTCTTGGCCTGCCATGTAAGGCCGCCAATCTGTGCTCTGCCCGGATTATCAGGTGAAATGTCGGATATTGCACAGGCACTTTTACCTATGTACATATCCATATTTGTAGGTGTTTTTTTAGTCAGGTATTTTGTAAGTATGGGCTTTGTGAAGTACATTGTCACCACCGTTACCACCGCAAAAACCACAGCCTGCACCATTATGGCATCAGGCATAATCCATGCTATAATGGTGGATACAAACGCACCTGCTGCAAACCATATGGTTGCAATGTCGGTGGTTGCCACCTCAATTATGACCAGCACAACCGTAAGTACAAGCCATATGTAAAATATCGGTATTCCAAACATAAATATACCCCTCCTTTTAACCAATCAGAAATATAAAACCTGCAGGCAGCATCTCTGCTGTCATTATATTACAATATACCGCTTACAATTTCAACTGCAGCAATATCTTTTGGTGCAAACGCAGGGTGAATATCTGCATTCTATATAAAATTTTACAACTTGGTAACAACTGTGAAAATATATTTAACAGCTTTGTCACCTTTAATATGTATATTGTAAAATATAAATTTAAAAAATGAGTGAAATTTTGTCATTTGGAGATACAGTTCTTGAAAAGGACAGATTTTTGTAGTAGAATAAACTTGCATAGTGTGTCCGCATATGTGTTTATTGCGGACAAAACTGTTTAAAATAGTTATATGAATTATACTGGATTTATTATAGATTAAAAGTAAAAGGAAAGGGGCTACAGAATTGGCAAAGTATTTATCTCCTGAAGCTAAGAAAAAACGTACACAGCGCCGCAGAATGAGACGTATGGCAATGTTTGCCTGCCTTGCTGCTTTTGTGCTGGTGGTAAGCTGGGGCATCGTATCCGTGATTGAGCTGTTTTCTCCCGGTGAAGACACTCCGCTTGACCTTGTTATCAATCCAACTCCTGCAACCGACCAGCATTCCAACGATTCGCTGGAAAGCGAAGGTGTATGGAGCGAGCATGTAGGGCCTGTAAAACAGACCATCAACGATTTTGAAATTGTATCACCTGACCACCGCATGCTGCAGCTGCCGGAAAACGGCAGTGTGGATTTAAGCTATTTTGAGGATGCCTGTTTTGTTGGGGACAGCCTTACTGACGGTTTAAGAATCTACACCAGCATTGAAAACTCGGTTGCGAATATTGCAAAGTTTGTATGTAACAAAAACCTGACTCCAAAAAGCTTTATCGAGGGTGTTATCCCTTTTGACTGGGGCAGAAAAACCCAGAACGGCATAGAGGCAATTGTTGAAGAAGATCCTGATATCCTCTATATCACCCTTGGCACAAATGCCATGACATTTATGACTGACGAGCAGTTTTTATACTACTATGACCAGATGCTGACACAGCTGCAGGAAGAACTGCCTGACGCATTGTTCTATGTATGCAGCCTTACACCTACCACACAGGCCGCTGCCGCACGCAGACCTATTTTTGCTTATGACCGTCTGTACACAGTTAACAATCAGGTGGCAAAAATGGCCAGCGAAAAGGGTATGCACTACATCAATCTGCACGAAGTGCTGGCAGGTGACGATGGTTATCTTAAACCTGAATACGAGGCCAATCTTGGCGACGGTATCCACCTTAAGCCTGCAGCCTACACACAGTGGGTACAGTATCTGATGACACATACAGTGCACGACAAGGATAATCCTTATATCCCCGGCAGTCCATATTATATTGGATAAACACAATTTATAAATGCATATAAAAAAGACAGATTTCATTGTGAAATCTGTCTTTTTTCATAATAATTTTTACAGTTGCAATCAGTCACCGATGGTCAAAAATCCATTGTGTTTCAAGGTGTTCCATGCGTGATACCGCAAACAATTTATATTTTAGTTACCTGTTGGAATATATGGTCTTATAACCCCTGCAACACTGCTTATTGGCATTGTCTGCAGCCATATACGGCCCGGACCTGTTACAACAGTGTTGAACAGTCCTTCGCCGCCAAGCAGTGCATTTTTTATGCCCGGCACAGTCTGTATCTCCATAGTGCAGGTAGCTTCCATGGCTGCAAGAAAGCCGGAATCCACAACAATTTTCTGTCCCGCTGCAAGGTCGTATTCCACAACGTGTCCGTCAAACTCAGCAAACACTGTACCTTTGCCCGAAATTCTCTGCAGGATAAATCCTTCGCCGCTAAAAAGACCCGATGCGATTTTTTTCTGAAAGTGCACAGAGATGTTCACGCCGCTTTCCCCTGCCAGAAATGCCTTTTTCTGGAATATGTAGTCCTTACCGGGAACAATATCAAAAGCTTTGATTTTGCCGGGAAAACTGGAGGCAAAGGCTATCATACCGTCACCCTGGGCAGTATATCGGTTCTGGAACATATTTTCTCCTGCAAACATTCTGCCGAATGCTTTGCCCAGACCGCCGCCTGTGGTAGTTTCCATCTTAATGTTGGGGCTCATCCAGCTCATGGCACCGCCTTCGGTTACCATAGTTTCTCCATTTTCAAGGTAGCAGATTACAACAGGCAATGTATCGCCCTGAATTTCATACTTCATAGTCTTTCCTCCCTTTATATTGCTGTATAATTGCTGCAGCCAATGACTGCTGTATTTTTTCTGTCAGCTATATTACATTACACATCTGTGAAAAATCGGTGTGCGGTTTGTAAATAAATATTATCGCACTGTCTCGCTTATGCTGAACACCGCATCATATTCCCTCTCCATAGCTTCAGAATTTAACGTTCAGACTGAATAATGTGCCAAAGATAATACGTTATCTTTATAAATGTTTCAGCGATAAATTCATCTCATTTTACAGACTGATCTCCAGTCCCACTGGGCAGTGGTCACTGCCCATAATGTCGGAAAGAATATATGTATCATCAATTTTATCCTTTATTCTGTCGCTGATTACAAAATAGTCTATACGCCAGCCAATGTTCTTTTCTCTCGCCTGCCGCATATAACTCCACCAGGAGTATGCCACAGTATCGGGATGCTGATAACGGAATGTATCCACAAATCCATTGTTTAAAAGCTGGGTAAATTTTGCTCTCTCCTCATCAGAGAAGCCCGCACTGCGTCGGTTGGTTTTCGGGTTTTTAATATCTATCTCTTCATGTGCGCAGTTAAGGTCACCACAATATATAACAGGCTTAACTGCATCCAGCTTTTTGATATATGCCAGCAATGCCTCTTCCCAGTCCATACGATAGTCCAGACGTGCAAGTTCCCGCTGGGCATTTGGTGTATACACATTAAGCAGCCAGAAGTTCTCATACTCCAGAGTGATTGCCCTGCCCTCGTGGTCATGTTCCTCCACACCTATGCCATACTGCACGCTCAGCGGCTCTTTTCTCGCAAATATCGCTGTGCCCGAATAGCCCTTTTTCTCGGCAGAGTACCAGTACTGATGGTAACCCTCAGGAGCAAAATCCGCCTGCCCCGGCTGCATTTTGCTTTCCTGGATTGCAAAGAAATCTGCGTCAAGTTTATCAAAAACTTCCGCAAAACCTTTCTCAAGGCAGGCACGGAAGCCGTTTACGTTCCACGATATAAATTTCATATACATTCCTTTCTTTTGCTGTAACATTTCTTCTCTTACCGAACACCCCGCATATAACAGGTTTATTCTTGTCCAAGATTATATTTTATTAAAATCAATGCAAGAACAATACAGTGCCGCGTTCCCATTTTTCTGATTCTATCCTACAGGATTACGCTGTTTTTATCTATGACTTAGTCACATTTACCTTTTTGTGCAATAAGCTTGTTAAGCAGTGCACCGCATAACAGTATATTCATGCACATATACAGCCACAGCATAAACAGCATAATGGCGCCAAAGGAGCCATAAATAGCGGAATAAGAGGAAAAATATCTGATATATATGGAGTAACCCACAGAATAAATTATCCATCCGGCTGCCGCAAACGCCGCCCCCGGCAGCTGCTGTTTAAAGTTAAGATTACTTTTGGCAAGGCTTTTATAAGCTGCAGCAAACAGTACTGTCAGTGCACCGTAAAAAATTACATTTCCGGCATTTATCAGTCCAAGAATCATATCTGCCCACTGACCAAGAAAATTGTGCAGCAGATTTTCCAGTGGTGCTGCCAGGACAAGTATTCCAAATGCGATGATAAATACAAGTATCATTGCAAAAGCGTACCCCACAGAGCGTATTGCAAGCTGTATAAAATTATATTCCTCACCATAGGCGTAAATTGCATCTATACCTGCAGATAAGCTGCGTATACCCTTGGTTGCCGCCCATACAAGAAAAACCATCGTTACCGATGCCAGCGGTACCGTAGAATGTTTTTTCACTTCTGCTACAAATTCTGCCAGCCGTCCTGTAATATTTTCAGTAAATATCTCAGTCATTATCTGATGCACCCCTATGACATCGAAAGGTGCAAGCGCACCAAGCAGAATAACAGAAAACATAAGTAACGGAACAGCAGAAAGCAGCATAAAAAATGCTGCCTGTGCAGAATATATTGCAATGTTGCTGTCATCATATTGCTTTTTAAGGCTTCTTGCATATCCAACTGCTGCAAATACTTTATTTTTCATACATCACACACCTCCATATGGTGTCACATATATTCTGCCCTGAATTTATTATATCATATACAGTATTCACAAAGCAAAAACCCCGGATCTGTTGACCCGGGGCTTTTTTTACAAAAACAATATTACATCGTTTTTTACTTCTATTGGTTCAAGAAAATGCTACCAGTAAATTACTGTTTTGCTTTATCTTCTTCCCATTTAGTAACACAAACGGAGCAAGCGATGTCGCCTGTAACGTTGAGACATGTACGACCCATATCGAAAAGACGGTCTACACCGTAGATAATCATAATCATATTTACGTCGATGCCCATTGCTGTGAGAACCATTGCCAGCATAATCATACCTGCGCCGGAAACGCCAGCTGTACCGATGGATGCAAGTGTTGCTGTTACAACGATTGTTACCATTTCAGCAATGCCAAGTTCAACACCTGCAAGGGATGCAAGGAATACTGTGGCAACGCACTGATAGATTGCTGTACCGTCCATATTAACTGTTGCACCAAGTGGAAGAACGAATGCAGAGATGTCTTTGTCTGCACCAAGTTTTTCAGCACAGTCTTTGGAAACAGGCAGTGTAGCTGCGCTGGATGTGGATGTGAAAGCAAACATCATAGCCGCAAATGCGCCTTTAAAGAATGCAACCGGGCTCATGCCTGCAAAAACTTTTGCGGACAGGGAGTAAACAATAACTGCGTGTACAATGTAGCCAATGTAAGCACAGAGAAGAACAAGTGCAAGGCTGCCGAGAATCTGAGCGCCCTGTGTTGCA
>JAFSFT010000004.1 GCA_017435045.1 Oscillospiraceae bacterium | reverse complement strand
CCTGCAAAGTTCTTGAACTTATCAAACACATGGCAGAAGTTGACGCACAGTAATTTACATTACACAATAATTAAAGCCCCGGAATTCCGGGGCTTTTTTGTTTTATATATGCTGTGATGTTTAACTTAATACAGCCTTATCAATTGCATATTGAGAAAATCAATTATCTTTACGGCATATCAGATTGCGGCTTTCCCCTGCCCTTGTCAGATATTTCTGATAAGTTCCTCAACTGTTGTTCCGTACAGCTTTGCAGCAGCTATAAGGTTTGATGTGCTGGGGTCAGACGTTCCGTTCTCCCATTTGGATACAGCCTGACGGCTTACCCCAAGGCTTTCGGCAACAAACTCCTGTGTCATATTACATTTTATTCTGTGTTCACGCAGGGTTTCTCCAAGTGTCTTTTTTATATCCGATTTTTCTCTGCGGATATCGGTGGAACTTATAAATTTTTTTAATGCTTTAACTGTCAGTACAAACAGATATGCTGATGGTATAACCACTATAATTAATATTAAAATTGTTGCAACAGACGCCTTTGCCATATAACTTCTCTGTCTCCTTTACATTTTGATAACCATATCATAACCGGAAACTCAATTTGCTTCCACCAACTATCACGCAACTTCAGGTTGCCAAACAGTTTAAAAGCAGATATGGTATGCAAAATTGCGGCAGAGTCAGCTTACCAGACGTTTTAATGTATCGTTTTTACCGATAACCTTTACCATTGCAAGGCCTATTACACCGCAGCTGAGCAGCTCGCCCAGGGCAACGCTTGCGGCCTGTGCCCAGAATATAAGCGGATTGAAAACGCCGTTGTTTACAAAGATGCAAAGCTCCCAGCCTACGATAAGTGCATTTAAAACAACAGGCGGCAGCACCGAAAATACGGGCAGATTTTTAACCTTTGCATTACGCAGCAGATATGTGAGCACTGCGGCGGAAAATGTGGCAAAGGTGCCAAAAACTATGTCCAGTGCACCCAGTATGTTTGCACCGCTGAAAAGACCGATGACATTGGTGAGAAAACAGCCAATTGTAACGCCCCATACATTGCCAAATGCAAAAACGGGCAAAAGAGTAAGTGCTTCGCTAATTCTTATATTTACAGGACCGTAGCTGATTGCGGAAAGGCATACGCTTAAAACTGTGTAGATTGCGGCAATCATAGCCTGATTTGCCAGCTTTTTTGTGTTTTTCATAATTTTACTCCTATAAATGAAATTTGCTCAGGAGCTTTTATAAACAAAATTAAAAGGTACGGTCAAGCGTTTAACCGTACCTTTGTCTGTTTAGTTAAAAGCTTTATATACTGACGGGAGAAAAGCTTGGAAGGCTCCCGCAGGTTACTGATATTTGAACAAAAACAATAGTAACATATCGGATTTATAAAATCAAGTACAATTTTGGCTATCTGCCAAGGTACATCATACCAATGCTGTGAGGTCCCGCATTGATGGAAACCGCACTGCCAAGATGGCATACCAGCTTTGGAGGATAGCCCATAGCCTCTGTGCAGGCTGCAACAAGTTCTTCGCCTGCATCGACATCTGCTGTGTAGCCCACAACGTAGTCTGCAGGGTCAGAATTGCGTTCACGCAGCTTTGCAACAAGCCCCGGAATAAGCAGTTTGTCCCCTCTTGCCTTAAGCAGAACTTCAGTTTTGCCGTGCTTCATAAGAATTACGGGACGCAGACCCATAAGTTCTCCTGCAAAGGCTGCCGCTGCGGAAATTCTGCCCGATTTCTTCATAAACTTAAGGGAATATGTGCCAAGAAGAATTTCGGTTTTGTCAAAACGTTCTTCCAGATATTCTATAATTTCCGCTGCAGATGCACCGTTACTAATCATGCCGTCTGCACACATAATAGGATAACCGTAGCCTACAGAGTAGCAGCGGCTGTCCAGCACTGTAATGTTGAGATGGCTGTTTGGATTTTCGTCATAATACATCTGTCTTGCCATAACTGCGGCATCGTGTGTTGCACTTGCAGTTTTGTTGATTGTCACATGGATAATGTCTGTAACACCCTGTGATGCAAGCTGACAGTATTTTTCGTAAAAATCAATCATTGTAATGTGGGCAGTTGTAGGGATTTTATCGCATTTTTCCAGTTCTTCATAGAACTGTTCCATTGTGTAGTCCTTGCGTTCCTCGCAGTCTCTGCCGTTTATATTGATATGGAAATTCATGATTTCAACATTGTTCAGTTGTGCTGACATTGGTATGTCGCATGCTGAGTCTGTTACAATCTTAATTGTCAAAAATATCACTCCCAATTATATTTTGTCAGATTTCCCTGTGTTTCAAACCCCTCGAAATCCCATTGTCTCAATATCTCGTAGGTTGCAATTGCCACTGTGTTGGACAGATTGAGGCTGCGGATATTGGACAGCATTGGCATTCTTACGCAGGTGTCAGGGTTGTGGTAAAGTATCTCCTCGTCTATACCTCTGTCTTCCCTGCCGAATACAATATATACATTATCAGTGTAACATATATCTGTGTATTTTTTTTGTGCTTTTGTGGTGAAATAATAAAATTTTCCGTTTTTATTTTTTTCAAAAAAATCTTCTGTGCTGTCGTAGTAGGTTATGTCCAGCTTGTCCCAGTAATCCAGCCCTGCACGCTTAAGGTGCTTGTCGCTTACCACAAAGCCCATAGGCCCCACAAGGTGCAGCTTTGCCCCCGTTGCCGCACAGGTTCTTGCTATATTTCCTGTGTTCTGGGGTATCTGCGGCTGCAGCAGCACTATATTTACAGTATTCATAAATATTCATCTTTCTGTTAAATGATATACAATGTAAAGTATAACTCAAATCAAAAAATATGTAAAGAGGCACCTTGTTTTTATGTTTCAAAACATCGGCATCATATCATCCCGTACGGATATTTTATAAAAAAACATCCATATACCGACAAAGCAAAAAATCCTGCCGATATATGGATTTTGTCATATCAGATATTTAAGGTTCTGTTCTATCTCCACGCCAAAACGGGTGTCCACATCTTTGTCTGTATAGGTGTTGGCAACGCATTTTTCCACAAAGCGTGCCGCCTTTTCCACTGCAGCCTCAAGCACAGCACCGCCAAGAATTTCGGCTGTCATAACCGCACAGAACAAATCCCCCGTACCCGGGAAATGCACAGGAATATAGTTGCACTGCACCGTAAAAGGCGTATCCGCTGTTTTTTCCGTACCGCAGCAGATTACATTGCCGTTTTCCAGCTTTATGCCCGTAATTACAACAGCACAGCCGTATTTATCCTTAAGTTCCTGTACAAGCTGCTGTGCCTCCTGCAGGGTGAAAATCTGCTTTTCTATGTTTTTGTCCAGCAGCGCAAAGGCCTCGGTGGTGTTTGGGGTAATAATATCGCTGCTATGGCACAGCGTTTTAAATCCTGCCATTATATCCGCTGTAACGGAGGAATATATTTTGCCGTTGTCGCCCATAACGGGGTCGCAGATTTTAAGTGCCGATGGGTTATCGCCAAACGCCTGCTGCACCAGCTTTATCTGACTTTGGTCTGCAAGAAAGCCTGCATACACGCAGTCAAACTTTACACCTATGCGGCTGTAATGCTGTAAGCTGTCAAAGCAGAAACCGGTAAGCTCCTGCCGTGCAACTGCACCAAAACCGCCGTAATGGCTGGACAGCACCATTGTGGGCAGAGGTACACACTGTATGCCCTTTACGCTTAAAACAGGCGATATTATGGTAAGGCTGCACCTGCCCACACCCGACATATCGTGAATACACAATGCTCTTTTTGCACCCATAGTATGCTCCTTTGCACAAACAAAATATCACGTATATATTACCATATACTGCGCAAACTATCAAATATAAGTTTATTTAAAGGAGTACAGGAAATATGAAAAACAAGGCTATGAATATGGTACGCAGTGCAATGATTGGTATGGCTGTGGGCACAGCAATAACCGCCGCAGGTGCCATGTATATAAAGGAAAACAAGGCTGCCGCAGAAAACGCAATGCAGAAAGCCAAAAACAGCAAACGCATAATTACCCGTGCAGGCGAAAATGTAATAAGAGAGATTACAGATTAAGCTGCGCTGAGAGATTATATCCTTTCAGAGATTTTGCGAAAAATTGTATATCAGGCGATACCTGCAGGTGTTGCCTGATATTTCTTTTTTAACATTTTATCCTGCCTGTGCGAATATTATTTATATCAGGTGGTGATACAATGCATAAAAAGAAAATTATAGGGTTTATATACCTTTTTACGGCTTTGGCGGCAGTTTATCTTTTCGGCGGCTATTTTATTATTGAACAGGCACCCTCCGATTATGAAAAAAGCATTTCAAAGCTTAAATATCAGCTTGATTTTGAAAACATATACTGTATGGCAGACAATGCTGCCGTAAAGGAAACAAACACCGACAGCAGCAATGCAGAAAAAACCGTGTATCTTACCTTTGACGACGGCCCCAGTGCCAGAACCGAGGAGATACTGGATATTCTGGATGAATACGATATAAAGGCAACCTTTTTTATCGTTTACAACGACAGCGACAAGGCAAAGGAAATTATCAGCCGCACCTACGAAAGCGGACACACCATAGGCGTGCACAGCACCAGCCACTCCTACAAGGAGATTTACAAAAGTGTGGACAGCTTTTTAAGCGATTTTGAAACCTGCTTTGAATACATTAAGGATATAACGGGCGATATTCCAAGCATCTTCCGTTTTCCCGGCGGCAGCGTAAACAGCTATAACAAGGCGGTACGCAAGGATATTGCACAGGAGCTTGTACGCCGTGGCTTTACCTATTTTGACTGGAATGTAAGCGGTGAGGACGCCACAAAAAGCTACAGCGAGGAAAGCATATACAACAATGTTGTAATGGGCTGCAAAGGCAGAAGCCATTCGGTTGTGCTGCTGCACGACTCTGCGGCAAAAAAGGAAACCGTTGCAGCTTTAAAACGCATAATACCCGACCTTTTGGAGGAAGGCTATGTCTTTAAAGCCCTTGACGAAAACGCACAGCCAACCATATTCAGAATAGATTAGCAAAAATTATTCAGGTACTGACAGCGGCCTGCGGAGAAGAAAACACAGCCCCTGTTCTCAAAAGTTATTCCGCACAAAACAAGGCAAAAATATATCCACCAAAACACAGCAAGTGATTTGGTGGATATTTATATTTTTTTGTCAGTATACCGATTATGGTATCTGATTTTTATTTATTTAAGTTTACTGCAGTTATATTATGCCGCAGGACAGGCTGTTACCCCTCGCCTTTTATATGACGCAGAATTTTCTGCAGAGTTTCCTGAAAACTCTGTGCCTCTCCGTCTTCCAGGTTTACACAGCGATCCAGACTGTGCGGAAATTCTGCCGCAACCTCACGCAAAACCTGACCTGCTTCGGTTGCTTCCACAAACAGCACCCTTTCGTCCTTGTCGTTGCGGTAACGTTTTACAAAGCCTTTTGCTTCCAGACTTTTAAGCACGGGAGTAAGAGTGCCTGAATCAAGGTAAAGTCTCTCGCCCAGTTCTTTTACATTGATTTTCTCCACCTCCCACAGCACAAGCATGGTGATGTACTGTGTGTATGTAAGGTTAAGGGTTTCAAGATAATCTCTGTAAATCTTTACAACCTCCTTTGCACAGGCATAAAGAGGAAAGCTTATCTGATTTTCCAGTTTTAGGGCATCGTAGTTCTTTTCCATATCAAAATTCTCCTTTTCCCGCACATAATACCTTTTTTATACGCAAAAATGTATTACAAACGGTATGTTGTTATAGCATGCATAGTTTGTTCAGCTATAACAGCTTATTTTATAAATTAATTATACCATTAAATTTAATTGTTTTCAACATAAGATTGTCATTAAAACCACAAACTTTAAAAATCACAGATTTGATAATATACCTGTATTATGGTATAATAATTAATTATAAATTCAGAATATCAGGGAGTTTTTATGAAATACGCTATATTCGATTTTGACGGCACTCTTGTGGATTCCATGGTTATGTGGCGCAGTGTGGGCAAAACCTTTCTGCAGCAGCACGGCTATCCACAGTTAAAATTTACAAAACAGTCCAGCAACGACACCTGGGAGCAGGATTTTCTTGCGGCGGTAAACAGCCAGCTTGGACTTAACATAACCTACGAATATTTTTTCGGCTGGTTTTCAGAATATGTAAAGGAACAGTATTCCCTGCACATTCCATTAAAGGATACCGCTTATAATTTTCTCGAAACGCTGTACAATAATGGAGTAAAAATGTGCATATGCTCCTCCACCCACCGTGATATGATGCAGCCTGCCATATACAGACTTGGACTTTCGGGATTTTTTCAGTTTACCTGCCACTGCAACGAGTTTGGCAAGGAAAAAAATGACAGCAGCATCTTTTTGCACTGTATGGAAAAGCTGGGTGCAGCTTCTCCAGACGAAGTATGCGTGTTTGAGGACGCCTTTTATGCTGCAGATACCGCCCGCAAGGCAGGCTTTTACACCGTTGGCATATACGATGTAACCGAGCACAAAATCCAGCAGATGCAGGAAATATGCCACCAGTACATAAACAATTACACCGAATTTGATTTTGATAAGGCTGACCTTTAAAAAATTTGGTTTTATACAGTTAAATTTTGGGAAGTTTGATTTTAATAAGCCATGCTTTTAAAGAGTTTTGTTCTGATGAATCTTGCTTTTAAAGAGTTTTGTTTTACATGTCAGCTTTTAAGAGTTTATTCTGACAGATTAGCTTTCAAAGACTTTGTTTTTTGATAAGGTCAGTTTTTAAGGAGTTTTATGAAGTATAAATTTGTTCTTTTTGACCTTGACGGCACACTTACCGACCCACAGGAAGGCATATGCAACTGCATTAACTATGCCGCCTCCTTTTACGGCGTGCAAAAGCCGCACAGCCAGCTTACAAAGTACATCGGACCGCCTCTGCTTAAATCCTTTGCAGAGCTTGTAGGCGAGGAAAATGCAAAGGACGCTATTGTAAAATACCGCGAAAGATTTTCCACCATTGGTCTGTACGAAAACGAGATATACCCAAATGTAAAAAACACCCTTGCCCTGTTAAAAGACAAGGGGTATGTTCTGTGCACAGCCAGCAGCAAGCCGCAGGTTTATGTGGAAAAGATACTGCAGCATTTTGACATTGCACAGTATTTTACCGTTATTGGCGGTGCTACCCTTGACGGAAAGATTGGCGAAAAAGAGCAGGTTATCGAGCTTGTTCTCGGCCGGCTTAATGCTGACAAAAGGGATGTGGTTATGGTTGGCGACACCCGCTTTGACCTGATTGGTGCCGAAAAGATGGGGCTTGATGCCATTGGCGTTACATACGGATTTGCCGCAGCGGAGGAACTTGTGCAGTATCCTCACATTGCTCTGATTGACGACATATCCGAAATTACAGAAATTCTCAAGGTGTGATAAATTGTTTAAAAACAAAAAATTAATATATATAATTCTGTCCCTTGCCCTTGTGGTTATCCTTGCCTTTACGGGTATATATCTGCTTTGGGCACAGACAAAACAGCCTGTGCCGCCTTCATCGGACAGTGAAATAGCGGAAGCTGTCCCCTCCCCGTCCCCTGCAGAAAGCGAACAGACTGTGCAGGCAGAGGTGATATACTACGACAAAAGCTGGTATGACGGCCAAATTGCAAACTATGCCGATGTTATTCTGCCTTACGACAGCAGCAATCCCTCTTACCTTGCCGAAACTGTGTTTGTGGGAGACTCCAACACCGAAGGACTTGCCCTTTTTGAGCATCTTGCGTGGAGCAATGTTATAGCCAGGCACTCCATGCCCATACAGGAGTTTTTAACAGACGGCTATCAGCTTGTATGCGAGGACAACCCCGAAACCGAGGAGGACGAAAGCCAGTATATAACCATGCTGCAGGTGCTGGCAAACATACAGCCGAAAAGGATTATCATAAACTTCGGCACAAACAACGCAGGCAAAAATGCCGACAGCGACTATTTTGTCTACCTTTACGCCAATGTGCTGTCGCAGATAAAGCTGTACTGCCCCAACACGCAGATTGTGGTGGCTGCCGTGCTGCCCGTATGCGAAAAGCGGGGCAACTACAACATACGGCAGGATGTGATTGACAGCTTTAACATATCTCTGGCAGAGCTGTGCCGCACAAACGGATACGGCTTTCTGAACTACAGCGAGGTGTTCAAGGACAGTGCCACAGGCTATGCCGACAGCGGATATTTTTCCTCTGACGGCATACATCTCAATGGCAGCGGCTACAGAGTTTTACTTGATTATGTCACAAATCATCAGTATAATATAATCAGTTAAGATTACAGTAAACCCTTTTTAAACAGAAAGGAATTATAAATATGAACGTAACAGTATTAGGATCCGGCAGATGGGGCACATTTCTGGCAGTTTATCATTCCCGCAGAAACAACGTTAAACTGTGGGGCTTAAGCGAAGCACCTGATTTTCAGGAGCTTATGGCAACAAGAAAAAACGCATATCTTGAACTGCCTGATAATCTTCAGCTTGAACCTGACCTTGAAAAAGCACTTAACCACGCAGATTACATTGTAATTTCCATCAGTGCACAGCAGCTGCGTAACTTTTGCCAGCGTATCAACGGCTATGATGTAAGCGGCAAAACCTTTATCCTTTGCATGAAGGGTATCGAGTCCGAAACAGGCAAACGTCTGACCACTATTGTAAAGGAAAATATCACCCAGGACATCAACGTATGTGTATGGGTTGGCCCTGGCCATGTGCAGGACTTTATGCGTGGCGTGCCAAACTGTATGGTTGTTGACAGTGAAGACAAGGCAGTTATCAATGACGTTGTTACAAAGTTCTCCAGCGACCTTATCCGCCTTTACATCGGCGATGACATCATCGGCACAGAGATAGGTGCTGCAGCAAAGAACGTGGTCGGCATTGCCGCAGGTATGCTGGACGGTGCAGGCCTTGGCAGCCTTAAGGGTGCGCTTATGGCACGCGGTGCCAGAGAGGTTGCAAGACTTATCCACGCTATGGGCGGCAACGAGCTTTCCGCTTATGGGCTGTGCCACCTTGGCGACTACGAGGCAACACTGTTCTCCCTCCACAGCCAGAACAGAAAATTTGGCGAAAGCTTTATCAAAAAGGAAGAATACACAAAGCTTGCCGAGGGTGCCGCAACAGTTAAGGCACTTATGAAGCTGAGCGAGGAATACAATGTGGAAATGCCAATCTCCAAGCTGGTTTACGATGTAATATACAACGATGTTAAACCATTGGATGCTATGGGTGCACTGTTTGAAAGAGATGTAAAGACAGAATTTTCCAGAGAGTATTAATTGTTTTTTAACCCAAAATTCAGTCCGGCATTCAGTCTGATATTAACTCTGATATGACAAATTGTCAGACGGAATGCATCACCTGACAATATAACCCATCTGTATACAAAAATCCCTGCAGAATTACTCTGCAGGGTTATTTTTTATCTGTTATATTTTGCGGTAAACATAAACGATAAAATGTGCATTGACTGCAAGGCTTTCTGCCTTAAGCAGAACCTCCTGTGCCGCTTTGGGGCTGCGGTAAACATACGGTGTCATTTTGAAAAGGTTGTTTATATCGGTATTGTTGTCTATAAAAATCTCTTTTTCCGCCTTTACCGTCTCAATCAGCTCAAAGCCCTCGTACTGTTCCTCCTTAAGAGGGTTTTCGTAAGGTTTTTCGTACAAAGCCTCCTTAAGCTGCCACAGATGCTTTGGCGCAGGCACAACATAAAGGAATACACCTTTACCCTTTAAAACGCGGCTGAACTCCTTGAGACAAAGGGGCGAAAAGCAGTTTATAAGCACATCTGTGCTGTTGCTTTCCACAGGCAGATGAAAGGACGATGCCACGGCAAACTGCCCCTCTTTAAGCCTTTTTGCCGCAATTGCTACAGCATCCCTGGAGATATCAATGCCCTTAATCTGCACCTTTTTGCCCTGCTGGGTAAGTTTTTCGTATACGCCCTGGGTGTAATAGCCCTCGCCGCAGCCGCAGTCCAGAACAGAAGTTTCTTTATCTGAATATTTATCACAAAGATTTTCCAGTGTTTCTTTAAGATGACTGTAATAACCAAGTGACAAGAAATTGTTTCTGGCCACCACCATAAGCTTGTCATCCCCCGGGGCTGCGGAATGCTTTTTATTTGCAGGCAACAGGTTGACATAGCCTTTTGCAGATATATCAAAGCTGTGGCGGTTTTTGCAGATATATGATTTTTCTTTTACATTAAGCGGCTGTGAGCACACAGGACAGATGAAGTTTGCCATAGATATAGTTCCTTTACTTATAATATAAAAGTATAACATATTTTTAATTTTCCGCATACCCTTTTAAAACGGTTTTATTTTTGCAAATAGTGCTGCTATATTGTATACTGAATACAATAATATAATTATGCGTGAGGAATACCATCAACTATGTTATATAACGTTAAGGAAAACACATTGAATCTGCCAGATATCCATATGGATTATATCACATTCGGATATGGAACAAAACCACTGATTATGATTCAGGGGCTTAATACAAACGGCATAAAAGGTGCCGGTACTTCCCTTGCCTTTATGTACCGTATTTTTGCAAAGAATTATAAAGTATATCTTTTTGACCGCAGAGCCGATATTTCTCATGATATAACTACAGAAGAACTGGCAGCTGATATTGCTGCGGCAATGGATGAACTCAGAATAAAAAATGCTGATATCCTGGGGGTATCCATGGGAGGTATGATTGCACAGTATCTTGCCATCAGAAGACCGGACCTTGTACATAAAATGGTAATCGCTGTTACCCTTTCCCGAAACAATAAAACTGTTACTTCTGTTATAAACAACTGGATTGAACTTACAGAGAAAAAAGATTACAAATCCCTTGTAACTGATATGGCTGAGAAGATGTATTCGGAAAAATATCTGCAACGTTACAGACCATTTCTGCCTTTGCTGACCGTGTTTCAGAAACCCAAGGATAAACAGCGGTTTATTGCCTTGTGCAAAGCCTGTTTAACCTGCAACACCTACGAAAAGCTTGATAAAATCAAGTGTCCTCTATTGGTAATAGGTGGCGGCAAAGATAAAATAGTCGGTGAAAAGGCCAGTCTGGAAATTTCAGAAAAAGCAGAATGCGAATTATATATTTACGACAATCTTGGTCATGCAGCCTATGAAGAGGCAAAAGATTTCAATAAAAAAGTATATGATTTCTTCAAGGATTGATTCGGAAATAATCATTTAAATCAAGGAGACATATTATGTTTACAGACGGACGAAGCAAAAAGGTTGTATTTATTGCACATTGTTTATTGAACCAGAACTCCATATCCGACGGCACAGCGGTATACCCTGCCGCCTTTAAGGATATAATCAATCTTTTTATGGATAACGATATCGGTATTGTTCAGCTGCCCTGCCCCGAACTTTGCTGTCTTGGTCTTGACCGCGGCAATGTTTACGGTGCAGACAGCGAGGTAACGGTGGAAAACACCCGTATCCGCAGAGAGATGGAAAAAAGCGAAACACAGCAGAAGCTGAAAGCACTTGTGGATTACACAATGCTGCAGATTGATGAGTATACAAAGCACGGCTTTGAAATTAAAGGCATTATAGGCGCAAACCGCTCGCCTAACTGCGGTGTGGAAACCACCAGCGACAACGATGCTGAAATATGCGGAAAAGGCGTTTTTATAGCTGCATTGTGGGAAGAAATTACCAAAAGAGGCTTATCCATACCGATGACAGGCATAAAAGGCAGTGATGATATAACCGAAAAGCTGGGAAAATTCCTTTAACAGCCGTACTTACATATGTAAAGTTTCAAAACTTTACAGGTAGCATAAGGTGTTTTATGCCTGATGATTAAATCTATACCCAATACCAATAAATTTTACAAACAAAAAAGCACGCTGAAATCAGCGTGCTTTTGTTGTTTTTCAATTACCGTTTGTGCTAAAGTAATCTTCTTTTAAAATTTCTAAATAATTAAATTATTTAGCTGCTCTGAGAGCGATGATTCTCTGCATTTCGTTGTAAACGATCATGAAGCCTTCGTCAACACCCATACCTGGTTTAGCAAGGATCTGTGTTGGTTTTGTAGCCATTGCGCAGTTTACGCAGATCTGAGCGGATCTGTCTGTTTCATTACATGTACCACCCTGGTATGCGCCGATGCCTTTTTCTTTGCAGTAGAGAACAGCTTCACATGTGTTGTTGATACCGCCAAGGTCAGGAGTTTTGATCTGGATCATGTGGCCAGCTTTGTTGTCTGCGAAGTATTTGATATCTTCGAGAGTGTTGCACCATTCGTCAGCAACGAGTTCTACTGTAGAACCACGTTTGTCGAGTTCTGCTGTAAGACCTTTAAGGCAGAGCATCTGTTTTTCTCTTTCTTCAGCGTCCATTGGGCCTTCGATTCTGAGTTTGAATGGTTTAGCTGTTTCTTCGAGATCCTGGATGTAGTCAGCCATAGCTGTGAAGTTGTCAACGCCGAATGCAGCACCGATTGTGCCGTATACGTCGATGTGGAATGTTGGCATGTATTCTTCGCCGCCGAGGTGTTTTACACGGTCACGGAGCCATGCAACGTATTCTTTAAGGATTTCGCCGTTTTTACCAAGCTTTGTTTCAACGTGGTTGATAAGAGCGTGTGGAAGAACTGCTGCACCTTTAAGGATCATTTTGTCAGAGTTTTCATATCTGTTGTCGCCGGACTGTGTGAAGATTGGCACTGGTTCTGTGGAAACTTCTGTGCCGTATTCTTCAGCAACAACTTCGCACATCATCATTTTTTTGGATTTTGCTACTGCGTCGAGGATAGCCTGTGTTACGCCGTAACGGATAGCTGTGTGAAGTCTTTTGCCTTCAACTTCGATTGCTTCAACATCTCTGGAGAGGTTTCTGAAGCTGTCTGCTTCTTTGCCTACGAGGAATGGTTTGATGTACTGGTCGATAACTGGGATAAAGTCTTCAGCAAGGAAGAGTGGGTCACGTCCGCCTGCACCGGAGTACTGTACAGCTGCACAGTCGCCGTATGCAACCTGACCGTCTTCGAGAACGATCATAACGGAGATAGCTTCGCCAGCCTGACGAACTGTTTTAAAACCTGGTGTTACTGTATCGCCGATGTAAGCTGCACCGTCGGATACTGCACCTTTTTTGATAGCTCTCTGGTCGTCGAAGAAGAAACCTGTACGGCCTTTAGCACAAACAACATTTACGATTTTCATGATAAATTCCTCTTTTCATTTAAAAAAATCTTTTATTTGTGCAGGTGGGGTGTATTCCCCACCCGCTTATAAACTTAAAATAACTTGTTAATTTAAACAGCGTTTAAATTATTCTGGTCTGCCAACAAGGCGGCCACGGCTGATGGAGTAAACGTCATCAACAAGCATGTTGAAGGAAACTGGTCTGCCTTCTGTTGCACTTCTTGCTGCAAGTTTGCCAGCGTGGAAGTCTTTGAGTTCTTTTGTGAATGGGAGGTTGCCCATTTCAAGAATTCTGATAGCGCCGTCGTTGTCACGTGCTGGGAGCATAAGACCCATGTTGTGACGGGATGGACCAAATGGGATGTCGATAACACCAGCTTTAACTGCTGCGATTGTACCGAGAGCGAGGTCACCGTTGCCGAGTTCGAATGTTTTGTCAACGATGCATCTTGTTTCAGCCATGATGATTTCTTTTTCATCTTTGATGCTCATTGGGTTAAGCTGCTGTTCAGCAAGCATGGAGATAACCTGTTTTGTACATCTGAGGCCTTCTGCGTTAGCTTCTTTTGTTGGAACGCCAGCTGCTTCGTGTGGTGTTTTTACGATAACTTTTGTAGCTTTGGAAAGAGCTGCTACTGCAGAACCCCAAGCGATAACGCCGAATGCGCGAGCTTCGTCAGCTGGGAAGCCACCCATCCACTGGTGGAGAACTGTTGTAACTTTAACATCGTTGTAACCGTATTTAGCAAGGTATTCTTCTGTGAGTTCTTCGAGGGAACGGATAGCTGCAACGTCCTGTACCAAGTTACCGCACTGGCCGTAACCTACTGTAACGTTTTTAACACCCTGTTCTGCAGCAAGAAGAGCTTCGATGATAGCTACAGCATGGGATACACATGCTGGAACCAATGTACCTGTAAGTGGGCCGTATGGTTCACGGTTGATTTTGATGCCAGCTTCTTCGTAGATACCTGTAAGACGGTCTACATACTGCCAGTCATAGATTGTTTTTTCCATTGGAACATCTTTTGTGTATGGGATGTTGTAGGAGATACCGCCGCCTTCGTAGGATGTGAAACCGCCAGCATATGTGATTTCAGCAAGGAGACGAGCGTCTGGTGTACCATGACGAACCTGAAGTGGTGTTTCGAGAGCTTCAACTACTCTACGGCAGTTTGCAACACCGTGGTTAACAGCTGGGAAGCCGTTGAGCATGGAACGGCCTTCTTTGATGGATTCTTCGATACCGTGCTGTGCTTCTTTAAATCTGTTCTGACGTGTGTAGCTGTCGATTGTGGATGGAAGGAGGTCTGCGCCGCCTTCGTCCTGAAGGTGTTTCAGAAGTTCGATGTGTTCATCAACAAGAGCAACACCTGCACGTGGCTGGATAAGTGTAACGCCTGCTTCTTTAGCTGCGTTGAGTTTCTTTGTAAAGTTTTTGTGGTCTGGAATAGCTTTCTGGTATTCTACGCCATCTTCGATTTTGAGGCCTGCGCCTGTTGGCCACTGGTTGAGAACTTCTTCACGAACTTTGTAAAAATGTTCGTCGGACCATTTTTTATTCATTATTTCCATCTTTTATTAACTCCTTTTTCATAATTCTGAGAGCAGCTTCGGGATAATTTGTGCTTAACAAGCCCATTGCTGCAAGAATATATTTTCTGTCTACTAAAACATCTGCTTTTTTAGGTCTGAGTGACATTGCCTGCATATCGCTGTACAGTGCGTAGGATGCAATTTCCGCAGTTTTTTCTGTGTGGATAAGTGCACCGCCTGTCACAACAACCTTTTTAACCTGGGTTAAGTCTTTACCTAACTGCATATAGGTAATGCCCATCGGTGTAAAAATCTGCTCTAAATGACCTGCATGGCGTGCCACAGCAGTTTCGATTGCCAGAGAAGCCAGTGCTTTGTCCAGCATAATCAGTTCTTCGTCGCCGTTTGGAACAACGTCTGTGTGTACAGAGAGATAATCGATAAGTTCTTCGGCCCTTGCTTCGTCCAGACCGGAAATTTCGCATACGCGGTCGATATCTGTTGCTTCAACGATACCCTTGATGCTGTAACGCATACCGATATCGCCTTCTACTGTACGTTTTGCGTATGTTTCCCTGAGGCCTTTAAGCACAGTGCCGGACTGGCTTGGCAAGCCCTGACACATAGAGTAAATGTCAGTTGTTGCACCGCCAAGGTCAACACCTACAAGGTCGCCTATGCCTTCCTCGTGTTTTGTGCCTTTTGCCAGAAGTTTCATGGCTGTAAGCATTGCGGAAGGTGTTGGCATAAGAATGTCGCCGATGAGTTCTTCTGCATCGGAAAGACCTTTTGCCTTTACGATTTCCTGCAGGAAGATTTCTCTTATCTGTTTCTGTGCAGGTTCAATATTCGGCTGTTCCAGCTTTGGCATTACGTTTTCGCAAACGTAGCAGTCCTTGCCTGCATTTACAAGAATTTCCTTACAGGTAGCAGCACAGTTTCTGTTGCCTGCGTACACAATTGGAAAATGTTTTGCAGATTTTGCAAGCATTTCTGCGTTGTAAACGATAACTTCCTTGTTGCCGCCGTCAATGCCGCCTGTGAGAAGTGCGATATCAGGGTTGATTTCGTCAATTTCTTCAAGGTCAGCCTCTGTAAGCTGGTAGGAGTAGGTTTTCATAACCTTTGCACCTGCACCGAGAGAAGCCATCTTTGCAGCCTTTGCTGTAAGTTCCGGTACAAGACCGATTGCAACCATTTTAAGACCGCCTGCAGCAGAGGAACATGCGTACTGTTCGCTGAATTCGATATCACCGATTTTTTCTCTGAGAAGCTTTACAGCATTGTTGAGGCCGTCGTTGATGTCGGTCTCGATTGTTGTAAAGCTCTGGGAAGTACCGATAATTTCTTCTGTGTCCAAATCAACCGCAGTAACCTTTGTATAGGTACTGCCAAAGTCAATCAATAATACAGCTTTCATTTATAAAGCCTTTCTTTACCGTTTAATCAATTAGCAACCGAGGTCTGCTTTAAGGTCTGCAATTGTTGTTTCTGCAGATGTTCCTGGAGGATATGCTCTGTCAAAGCCCATTGCTTTAAAGCGTTTTTCAACTTCGTTGAAGTCCTGTTTACCAACAACGATGTTGCCGCCAACATAGAGAAGAATGCCTTTGAGGCCAGCTTCGTCACATTTTTCTCTGAGGCCTGCACAGTCAAGTTCGCCGTGGCCGTAGAGAGAAGATACGCAGATTGCGTCTGCGCCGGATTCGATTGCAGCCTGGATGTATTCTTCCTGAGAAACCATAACGCCGAGGTTGATAACTTCGAAGCCAGCCTGTTTGAAAGCGTTGTTCAAAATTGTATTACCTACTGCGTGTACATCAGCGCCGATAACGCCGATAACCAATTTTTTCTTTTCCATTTTTCTACCTCACTTTAATATTTAACTTAATGTTAAAATACTGAATTTATTTGTTCGCAAATTCAAGATATTCTTTGCGACCAATTTCGTAAAGATTGTTGCCTTCGCTGTCGATGATAACGAAAGCTGGGAGGTTTTCAACCTCGAGACGGCGGAGAGCTTCTGCACCAAGGTCATCATAAGCGATAACTTCTGCTTTTTTGATACATTTGCTGAGCAGTGCACCTGCACCGCCGATAGCACCAAAGTATACAGCGCCAACTTCTTTCATAGCTGCGATAACTTCAGGGCTGCGTTTGCCTTTGCCAAGCATACCGCGCTGGCCAAGACGAATCATTGTTGGGGAGTAAGCATCCATTCTGTAGGAAGTTGTAGGACCTGCAGAACCGATAACCTGGCCTGGCTGTGCAGGTGCAGGACCAACGTAGTAAACGATTGTGTCTTTTACGTCGTATGGAAGTTCTTCTCCTCTTTCGTGTGCTTCTACAAGGCGTTTGTGAGCTGCGTCACGGGATGTGTAGATAACACCGGAAATCATAACATTGTCGCCGCATTTAAGGTCTTTTACTTTTTCATAAGTAAGCGGAGTTGTAATGTGCTTTACCATAATTTGTCTCCTCCTTATAAGCTTGCGTGTTTGTGGCGTGTTACGTGGCAGTTGATGTTAACTGCTACAGGCAGGCCAGCAATATGTGTTGGGAGTGTTTCGATGTTTACGCACAATGCTGTTGTAAGACCGCCAACACCCTGTGGGCCAAGGCCCAGTGCATTGATTTTTTCGAGAAGTTCTTTTTCCAGATCTGCATAGAATGGGTTTGCATTTCTTTCGTCTGTGCTTCTCATCAAAGCTTTTTTAGCAAGATATGCTGCTTTGTCGAATGTGCCGCCGATGCCAACGCCAACAACGATTGGCGGACATGGGTTTGGACCTGCATCTTCAACGCATTTGATAACAAAGTCTTTTACGCCCTGCAGACCGTCGGATGGTTTGAGCATTTTAATCTGGCTCATATTTTCGCTGCCGAAGCCTTTTGGTGCAACCATGATATCGAATGTATCACCAGGTACGATGTTATAGTAAATCATAGCAGGTGTGTTGTCTTTTGTGTTAACACGGTCCAGTGGGTCTTTAACCACTGATTTTCTAAGGCAACCTTCTACGTAGCCCTGTCTTACACCCTCGTTAACAGCATCTGCAATGTTGCCGTTTACATGAACTTCCTGACCAATGTCAAGGAACACACAAGCCATGCCTGTATCCTGACAGATTGGAACTGCATTGTCGAGAGAGATTTCATAGTTTTCTTTGATAACACCTAAAATGCTCTGTGCAAGTGGCCATGGTTCTGCGTCGCATGCCTTGCAGATTTTATCCTGGATATCCTCTGGCAAGAAGTAGTTTGCTTCCATGCAAAGCTTCTTAACAACAGCAGTGATATCCTGTGCATTTATTTCTCTCATTTTTCTGCCTCCTGTTTAAATTTGTTTTTTTAAGATTTTTACGATAAAAAGCATATAAACACTTTTATTCATACTACCTTAACATACATTATATAACTTTTGCGGAAATTGTACAATATATATAATTTAAGTTGTCTATAACATTTTATTATCGGATTTTATTACCTATAACAATATTTAAACTGCTAATAATATTGTGTTTCAATAGCACCGCCAAAGCCATACTTTTTTATTATTTTACATATTAAATTCTACAAATACCTTTCAAAAAAATACAGAAAAATACAAAAACACCTGAAAGGATGCTACATAACCTTTCAGGTGTAATTTTCTGTAAAACAATATGCGGATTAACGGCTAATCCTTTGGTCTGCGGTAGACTATTTTTCCGCTTTTCTGCGGGGTGTCCCCTGTGTTTTTAAAGACAACTTTTTTGCCCGAAAATTCCTTTCTGTCCGCCGTTTTTCTCTTTTGCGGCGCCCGGGCTGTCTGTGTATACGGATTTTCCGCTGTCTGTGCAAAGAAATTTTCCGCCGCTGTTAAAAATGGTTTTTCCTCTGCTGCGGAAGCTGCAGGTTCTGTATTATCTGCATAAGCCTGCTGTGCAGACGGGGTTTCGGCAGTATGCACAGACGGGGTTTCGGCTGTATGTGCAGACGGGGTTTCGGTTGTATGTGCAGACGGGGGTTCGGCTGTATGCACAGACGGGGTTTCGGCAGTAAACGGAATTTTTGCCGCAGAAAAACTATCCTCTGTTTTTACCCATACCTTTTCCTCTGTTACAGGCTCGCTTTCCCCTGTTTTTTCATCTGAATACAGCTCTGCATATATGTCCGCAGTTTCCCCTGCTTTCTGTGCCTTGCCGTATCTGTAAACGGACTTTCTTTTTTCCGCTTTAGGCAGCACCGACAGTGCATTGTCCAGACCGTATATGCCTGTAAGCACAAAGGCAATGTATTTTACTGTATCTGCACCAAAGCCTGTGCCCGATGCAATAAGGCAGATTAACTCGGCAATGCCGAGCATTGTGCAGAAGGCAAAGCACACAAAGCCGCTTATATACAAAAACATACGGGACAGCCTTTTTGGCAGATATACATTCCTTAAAACCGCAACTGTAAGCACCATAATGCTTACATAGGCAAGCACCTTGTGCAGAAATGCAGGATAGTGCACCGAATATACATCAATAATAATGGCATCCATACAAAGCCCTGCCGAAAAAAGTGTAAGCAGAACTGTTATTACAGCATCCTTTGGCTTGCTGCCTATGCCTGTTGTACCGATGAGAAACCACGCCACACCCCCAACAATCATAAGCACTGCTGCCCTTGACTGGGGCACAAGCATTATGCCGTATGCCACAAAGGCAATACCTGCGGCATCTGCAAGCAGGCAGGAACTCTTTGAAAAAAACGGCTCTGCCTTTTTCTCTGCACCAAAGATGATAACACCGCAGCATACTGTTATTGCCACAAACAGCACAAGCAGCAGCGGGTTAAGTGCTATGCCCTGTGTGTACAAAAGCCCTGTCTGCGGGTCTGTAATGGCAAGTATTTCATATATTCTGCCCGCCATAAGTCCAACCGACAGCAGACAGATTAAAACTGATAAACCAAGCGACATATTGTATTCCTTTGCATATCATAATACTGATTCTGAATTCATAGTATGTATTGTATACCAAAAAAAAGAAAAAGGCAATGTCTGCCGCAGGCCGTTACCGTATAAAACCGCCTGTGCTGACCTGCCGCTGTAAAAGTGAGGACTGTTATGAAAAGCTTTATCTGTGTTTTTGCCCTGCTGCTGTCTGTAAATATATTTGTGCCTGCCATATACTATCAGGTATATAACGGCACCCACAGTATACTTTCCCCTGCGGCCACCCCAAATCCCGATGGGGACCCGTTTGCCCAGATGCAAAGCAGCACCGACACACAGTATTATCTGTACAACCTTGAAACACAGGAGATGGACAGGTTTGACCTTATATCCTTTCTTGTGGGCAGTGCCGCCTGCGAGATGCCTGCCTCCTATGAAGACGAGGCAATAAAGGCACAGATGATAGCCTGCCACAGCTACTATCTGTACTGCCGTGAAAACGGCCTGCCCGACGATGACCTTAATTTAAGCTATGATGAGAGCCATATGCAGAAATACGCCTCCAAAAAACGGCTTAAGGAGTTCTGGGGCAGCAGCTTTGATGAATATTACGAAAAGTTTCTGCGCTGTGCAAACGAAGTGCAGAGCCTTGTGGTGAAATATAAGGGCGATGTTGCCCTTACCCCCTACTACGCAGTATCCTGCGGTATGACACAGTCCAGCGAAAAGGAATGGGGCACCGCCCTTGATTACCTTGTGCCTGTGGAAAGCGGCAGTGACGCACTGAGCGACAGCTACCTTAAAGTGACAGTCTACACCGTGCAGGAGATGTACGACCGCTTTATGCTTAACTTTGCAGGATTAGAGCTGGATATGGAAAACCCCGATGAGTGGATTGGAGATATAAACTACAATCAGTCGGGATATGTAGACACTGTGGAAATTTATGACAGCAAGATAAGAGGCAGGGATTTCCGCAAGTATTTCCAGCTTCCCTCGGGCTGCTTTATGGTATTTTTTGAGGATGACAAATTTTCAATTGCCACCAAGGGCTACGGCCACGGAGTTGGCTTGTCCCAGTTTGGTGCAAACTGCATGGCAGAGGACGGAAAAAGCTTTGAGGAGATACTTAACCACTATTTTCCGCACACTATAGTATCGGCACTGTAACTGTATTCAAAAATGCGGCTTACAGCCTCCGTACGGAAAAACACAACCCGATTTTCAACACAAAAACGCTGTATGCAGCCTCCGCATGGGGAAATATATCCCCCGTTTTCAGCACAAAAAGGCTGTCTTCCGCTTCCGTACCGAAAGATGCACCCCTGATTTTAATACAAAAAGGCTGCCCTGTCAGCACCGTCTGCACTGCACAGGACAGTGCTGTGTATTTTAAGACTGTACTGTGTGTTTTGGGACAGTGCTGTGTGTTTCGGAACAGTGCTGTGTGTTTTGGGACAGTGCTGTGTGTTTCAGGACAATGCTGTGTATTTTAGGACAGTGCTGTGCGTTTTAGGCAGAACAGGCAAAAAAACAGCCGCAGGCATACATAATGCCTGCGGCCATATTTGTATCTTATTTTAAGAATGCCCTGCCGGTATAAAGTTTCCGTCACGTCCTGTTAAAAGCTGTACAAAGCTTAATAGTAGAGCTCGGGGTCTATCTTAAGGCTTATCTGGTTTGGCAGATACTGGCTGTTGAGTATCTTTGTCTTGTATGCCATAGGTGTTTCCCCCGTGGCTTTTTTGAATGCTTTACACAGATAGTTATCGCCCGAAAAGCCTGTGCGGATTGCAATGGCGTTAAGGGACATATTTGTCTCCACAAGCAGCTGTTTTACCGCCTCTATCCTTACGTTGGACAGATATTTGCCCGGGGTGATGCCTGTATACTTGTAAAATTCACGCACCAGATGGCTTTTGGATACGCTGAGGTTTTCCGCAAGCTCTTCCACGCCGTAAACTCTGGAGTAGTTCTGCTTGATAAGGGAAACCGCCTGTGCCACAATTTTGGATGCAACCACGCTCTTTTTGTCGCTGCTGTTGAGGGTGTTGATAATCTCAAAGGCTACGTTGCACAGATAGCTTTCCGACACAAAGCTATAGTTGGAGACAATCTGCAGTATCTGCTGCGGCAGGAATGGTGCAAACACACCGCTGGTAACAAAAGCACCCGAATATTCCCTGCAGAACCTCTGTGCAATGCTGCCGTCCACATTAATGCCGATAACGTGGCCCTCGCTGATAATATCAATGGAAACAGGACCTGTGGCGTACACAATTTCGCCTGTGTTTACGGTTATGCTCTTGTCGTCCCAGTGGACAATGCATCTTGCAGAGGACACAAGAAAAACATTTATTCCGCTGTATTCGTAATTTATTGTCTGCTCGCCCTTTATGTCCACAGGGTATCTGCAGTAGCAGTAGTCCTGCAAGTTCAGTGCCATGGCTGTCTCCTGTTATCAATATTTTCCCATTTTTCAACGGAAATACTACATTTTATTATATTATATACCTTTTAAAATATCAATATTTTATTACCCCTCATTCACACATTTCTGCCATAAAAATTTCACATATCTGATTTATTTATGAAAATTATCCCACAATAAGCCACAGTACACTGTTTTTTCACAAGGGCGGATGTATCATTGTGAAAAATGCGAAAGGAGTGTTTTCTGTTGAACATACTTGTTACTCTGGACAAAGGCTATTTAAAGCCGCTGTGCGTTATGCTGCACTCCCTTGTGCAGACAAATCCCGACGTGCATTTTGACGTATATGTTATGAACAGGGTTTTCGGCAAAGAGGAGTACGGATATCTTGAAAGCAGGCTTTGCTGCAAAAGGCTGACTTTTCACGACATAAAGGTGGAGGACGGTATGCTGCAGGATGCCCCCGTGACCGACAGATATCCCCACGAGATGTACTACCGCATATTTGCGGCAAAATTTCTGCCCGACAGCGTGGACAGAATACTCTACCTTGACCCCGATTTAGTGGTGGTTAAAAGCCTTGAAAAGCTGTACGCCACCGACCTTGGCAGCAGCTATTTTGCCGCCGCAAGCCATGTGGGAAAACCGCTGCGGAAGATAAACGGCATAAGGCTGCAGATGGATTGTGACGGGCCGTACATCAACTCCGGCGTTATGCTTATGAATATTGCCCTGCTGCGTAAGGAACAGGATTTGGGAGAGGTTTTCAGATATATAGAAAAGAATAAAAATCTGCTTTTTCTGCCCGACCAGGATGTTATAAGTGCAATATACTCCAGCAGGATAATTGCCATTGACCCTTATCTCTATAATATGACCGAACGGATGCTGCTTTCCCCAAAAAGTATAAGGCGGAATATAGATTTTGACTGGGTGCAGCAGAACAGTGCCATTATACATTACTGCGGCAGAAACAAGCCGTGGAAAGAAAACTACAGCGGTGTGCTGGACTGCTTTTACAATCGGTATTCGGCAGAGATAAACCAATAACGATAAATCAATAACGCAGTGCGGTTATCTGTGTACAGGACGGTGAATATTCAAACGCTGTTTTCTTGCATGGAGTTAGCTTTTCTGAACAATTTCCCCACAGAAGGTGTAATGCAGAAATGCTGTTTTCTTATCTGGAAAGCACTTTCTGTATACCTTTATATCCCCCCTGTGCATAATCCGCCCCAAAAGCCGCATAATATATGCGAACAATGATACTACAACTATGGAGGCAGTTATGAAATTTTTTGTAAACAGCGACTGCATCGGCTGCGGTCTTTGCCCCTCTGTATGTCCCGAGGTTTTCTCCATGACAGATGAGGGCGTTGCAAAAGCCTGCGACTGCGATGTGTCCGGCAGTACAGCGGCCTGTGCCGAAGAAGCACAGCAGCAGTGCCCTGTAAGTGCAATTGAACACGACTAATCCAAAAGGAAAAGAGCACCCGAACGATAAATCGGGTGCTTTTTTCGGGTGTATGAATGCCTTTTTGCCGCAAAGTATATGGTATTTGTGGAAAACTGTCTTTTGCCGCAAAGTCTGCATCAGTTTTGGAAAACTGCCTTTTGCCGCAAAGTGTGTACTGGTTTTGAAAAACTGTTCTGCATACATAATAAAGCCTTACCTTTGCCAGGCACACAGCGGTGTATATCCGTATGGTGTTTTCCCTGCTGCCCCACAGCTTTTGCAGCAGCTTTGCCGCTACGGGTCAACAGTGGTGGAGCTGGATCCGTTGCCCTTTACGCGGCTGCACAGCTTTTCCCAGGTGGAACAGCCCACAATGCCGTCCCTTGTAAGGTTGTAATCGCCCTGAAAATTCTGCACGGCACGGTATGTTGCAGGGCCAAAGCGTCCGTCCAGACCTGCTGTGGAATAGCCAAGGGTGTTAAGGCAGTCCTGCAGGATAAGTACATAGCACCCGCGGGAATTAAGCCGCAGGGTATTGTAGCCTGTGGAGCAGGCAGGCCGTCCGTAGCGGCGGTCAAAATGTACCCATGTAGGTGTAAGCGAAAGCGGCTCCACATATCCCCACAGTCCCGAATTTCTTGCCACATTGTAGATGTTGCGGCGCTGGGTTGCCGTAAGTGCCTGACCCACGTCAAAGCTTGTGCCTGCATAGTGCTGGCTCATAAGGCCGTGGCCGCCCTCCCATATGCGTTTGAAAGCATAGCGGAAAGGTATGGGGCTGCCGTAGCTTGCCCTTGTTCTGTTCCACGCCTCCATAGCCTGCCGTGTTGTCCACAGCACGCTGGAGTTGGAGGAACCGCGGAACTCCCGCACACGCATTGTGCCGTTTGTGTTGTAGGGCATAAACTCGCTTTCCTGCCTGTAAAAGGTCTGCAGCGTGTTCTGCACTGTATCGTAAACAAATATTTTTGCCATAGCTGTCTCCTCTCTTTTTAACAGTATATGTAAAAAAGGAAGGCTGTGTACCTTTGCCGCAGGATACTGTGCGACAGGCAAGACAGTGCATATATGTAGAAATGTGTAACCGCGGTGTAGTAATCTGTAGCCTGCGGAGTATAAAACAAACAGCGGATATACAGTGTATTCTGCGGATTTCCGCGATTTGTTAAAAAAATAACACTTTTGTAAATTTGTTGCAAAAAACACGATACTGTTGAAAATAAAATGTTATTTGATATAATGATAATCAGGAATATATATTAAATATTAATATAAATTTATTATAAAGTTCAAAGGAGTTTTTACTATGGCTGGTTTAGGCAAAAAAACAGTAGAAGACATCAATGTAAAAGGCAAAAAATGTATTGTCCGCTGCGACTTTAACGTTCCTGTAAACGACGGCGTTATCACAGACGACAAACGTATCCGCGAAGCACTTAAAACAGTTAAATACCTTAAAGAAAACGGCGCAAAAATCATCCTTTGCAGCCACATGGGCAGACCAAAGGGCGAATTTAATATGAAATATTCTCTCGCACCTGTTGCAGAAAGAATAAGCGAACTTATGGGTTGCCCTGTTGCTATGGCAACAGACGTTATCGGCGAAGATGCAAAGGCAAAGGCTGCTGCACTTAAAGATGGCGATATCATGCTGCTTGAAAACCTGCGTTTCCACAAGGAAGAAGAAAAGAACGTGCCTGAATTTGCAAAAGCACTGGCTGACTTTGCAGAAATCTATGTAAACGACGCATTCGGCACAGCACACCGTGCACACGCTTCCACAGCAGGTATTGCAGACTACCTCCCTGCAGTTTGCGGCTACCTTATCCAGAAAGAAATTGACGTTATGGGCAAAGCCCTCAACGACCCTGCAAGACCATTTGTTGCTATCCTCGGCGGTGCTAAAGTAAGCGACAAAATCGGCGTTATTGAAAACCTTATCGATAAAGTTGACAGCCTTGTTATCGGCGGCGGTATGGCTTACACATTCTTCAAAGCAAAAGGCTGGACAGTTGGCGACTCCATCTGCGAAGATGACAAAGTGGAACTTGCAAAAGAACTTATGGCAAAAGCAGAAGCTAAAGGCGTTAAAATGCTGCTGCCTGTAGACACAGTTGTTGGCAAGGAATTCAAGGAAGATACAGAACATATGACAGTTGATTCCAGCGAAATTCCTGACGGCTGGCAGGGTCTTGACATCGGTCCAAAATCTGTGGAACTTTTCAGCGATGCAATCAAAAACGCAGAAACAGTTGTATGGAACGGTCCTATGGGCGTATTTGAATTTGAAGCATTTGCAGTTGGCACAAAGGCTGTTGCAAAGGCTGTTGCAGAAAGCGGCGCAATCTCCATTATCGGCGGCGGCGACAGTGCCGCAGCAGTTGAACTGCTTGGCTATGCAGACAAGATGACACACATCTCCACAGGCGGCGGTGCTTCCCTTGAATTCCTGGAAGGTCTTGAACTTCCTGGCATTGCAGCACTCAACGACAAATAACAGAGTGTGCACACAGCATTATCTGAAATTATAATTTAAAAATATTGATAGCGGCAGAAACAGAAAATTCTTTACTGCCGCTATTGTTTGCTTAAATTGAGCAAAGGTTAGGAGTATATTATGGACAAATCCAAAAGACAGGTTGTTATTGCAGGCAACTGGAAAATGAACAAAAATGCCGCAGAGACAAAAGCACTTATCGGCGAAATGAAGGAAGTTATCAAAGATGCAGACTGCAAGGTGCTGCTTTGCGTGCCTGCAATCAACATTGCTTCTGCAGTTGAAGCTGCAGAAGGCAGCGTTATCGAAATTGGCGCACAGAACTGCCACTGGGCAGAAAGCGGTGCTTTTACAGGCGAAATCAGCGCAGATATGCTTAAATCTTTCGGCATTAAATACGCTATCATCGGCCACAGCGAAAGAAGACAGTACTTTGGCGAAACCGACAAAACTGTAAATATGCGTGCCCTCGCCTGCCACAAAAACGGCATTACACCAATTATCTGCGTGGGCGAAAACCTCAGCGAAAGAGAAAACGACATCACAAAGGATGTTATCAAAACACAGATTACAGAAGGTCTTGCAGGCTTTACAAAACAGCAGCTGCACAACACAATTATCGCCTACGAACCTGTATGGGCAATCGGCACAGGCAAAACAGCAACTGCACAGCAGGCCGAAGAAGTTTGCGGCTACATCCGTGAACTGCTGGGCGAACTTTTCTGCCCTGTGTGCGCACAGAAGGTTACAATCCAGTACGGCGGCAGCATGAACGCAGGCAATGCAAAAGAACTGCTCTCCATGCCAAATATTGACGGCGGCCTTATCGGCGGTGCATCCCTTAAAGCAGCAGACTTCAGCACAATTGTTGAAAGTGCAAAATAAGAGGTAATATAAATGAAAAAACCATTGGTACTTTGTATTATGGACGGTTATGCCTTCACCGACAGAACAGAGGGCAACGCAATCTATGCGGCAAAAACACCAAGACTTGACGAAATTTTTGCCAAATACCCTACTGTAACATTGGGTGCAAGCGGCATGAGCGTTGGTTTGCCTGACGGACAGATGGGCAACAGCGAGGTTGGCCACACAAATATAGGTGCAGGCCGCATTGTTTATCAGGAACTTACAAGAATTACAAAAGCCATAAAGGACGGCGATTTCTTTGGCAACGAAGCCATGACAAAGGCTATAAACAAAGCCAAAGAAAGCGACAAGGCTGTACACATTATGGGCCTTATGAGTGACGGCGGCGTACACAGCCACATTGAACACTGCCTTGCTGTTGTGGAAATGTGCAAGAGAATGGGTGTGGAAAAGGTATTTGTACACGCATTTATGGACGGACGTGACGTAAGCCCAACAAGCGGTGCGGATTTTCTGCGTAAGCTCAATAAGGAAATGGCTGAAATCGGCGTTGGCAAAATAGGCACAGTGCACGGCAGATTTTATATTATGGACCGTGACAAACGCTGGGACAGAGTGGAAACAGCATACAAAACACTTGTATACGGCGAGGGCGAAGTTTGCCCTGACGCTGCTGCAAAGCTGGAAGAAAACTACAAAAACGAGGTTACAGACGAATTTACAGTGCCTTTTGTGGTTACACCTGACAGCAACATCAAACAGGGCGACAGCGTAATCTTCTTTAACTTCCGCCCTGACAGAGCAAGAGAAATTACACGCAGCCTTGTGGACACAGACTTTGACGGCTTTGCAAGAAAGGATACAAACCTGCTACTTAACTATGTGTGCTTTACACAGTACGACGCAACAATGCCTAATGTTGATGTTGCATTCAGACCACAAAGCCTTGACAACACCCTTGGCGAATATCTTGCAAAAAACGGCAAAACACAGCTTAGAATTGCCGAGACAGAAAAATACGCACACGTTACATTCTTCTTTAACGGCGGCGTTGAGGCTGTAAGCGATGGCGAAGACAGAGCACTTATCAACAGCCCTAAGGTTGCAACCTACGACCTTAAGCCTGAAATGAGCGCTTATGAGGTTACCGAAGAAATGCTCTCCCGTCTTGACAGCGGTAAATATGACGTTGTTATCCTCAACTTTGCAAACTGCGATATGGTTGGTCACACAGGCGTGTTTGAGGCAGCGGTAACTGCTGTGCAGACAGTTGACGAGTGCGTTGGCAAGGTGCTGGACAAAACACTGGAAATGGGCGGCGTGTTCCTGCTGACAGCCGACCACGGCAACGCAGACAAACTGCTGGACGAAGACGGAAATGTGTTTACAGCACACACTACAAACCCTGTACCTTTTACCGTTTGCGGCTATGAATGTGCACTCCACGAAGATGGCGTACTTGCAGACATTGCACCTACAATGCTGCAGATTCTCGGTTTGGAACAGCCAAAGGAAATGACAGGCAAATCGCTTATCAAATAAATTACTGCAAAATAAAAATCCGACTCTGCTGAGTCGGATTTTTTTATCTTTCCGTTCTGTACTTATTTTTAAACTTATCTTTCCGTTCTGTACTTATTTTTAAGCTTATCTTTCCGGTTTATCCTTGTCTCTGTGATAGCAATACATTTCCAATACAGCAACTGCTGTTCCGCCTGCGGAAATAAGATATCTTACCACATTCATTCCGTCTGCGGAATACACAGCTATCAAAAACCACACAACTGCTATAATCAGCCATAAAGCTGCTGTTATCCAATAGGTAATTTTTCTTTTATGGCGTGTTTTCATATTCTTACTCCTCCGCCTTTGGCATAAACATTTCCAAAGGCATTATTCTGTGCGGATACTGTGCGGTTACCTTGTCAATCTTTGTGTAGTCGGCAAGGACAACCTGTTCTGCCCCGTCTGTGTACAGAATTGCAAAGCCTATTTTGCCCTGCTTTGCCTTTTCGCGCTGATTTTCAAAAATACCCATATCCACATTGTTCAGAGCTATGCGGATATACTTCATTCTTTCATCGGCAATGTGCAGGCAGTGGTACAGCTTGCCTGTGCGGTCGGTAACAATTCTGTCTTTTGCCATCCGGTCACGGAGCTTTGCTTTGTCCACACCCTGCAGTGTGCCAAAATATTCCAGCATTGCAGCGGTGTAGCTGTCCAGCGACGGAGACTGCAGACCGGTTTTGCCGCAGTATTCCCCCATGCCGTAAAAAAGGCTATACGGAGACATCTTTGTTGTACCAAGAACATATTTTAGTGTATTTGGGAAACGGTTGGAGTTGTAAATGCGTTCCACAGCATCCTCGGCAAGCTTAAGTTTAAGCAGGTCGGCATAGGCAATATAGCTGTTGCTGATAACCTGATAAGGTGCGTATGACCAGTGCTTATAGCCGTGTTTTTCCTTTTCTGATGCAAGGGGCGAGCCGTTAAGCAGCTTTAAAAAACCAAGCTGAATAACCTCGGCACCAATTTCAAAGGCAAGGTCAAAACCCTTTGCAAAGCTTGCATAATCCTCGTAAGGCAGGCCTGCAATAAGGTCGATGTGCAGATGGATATTCTTCATCTGTGCAATCTCTTTAAGGTTGTGCACAAGGCGGTCAATGTTATGGCGGCGGTCAACCGCTTTGAGAGTTTCGGGATTAAAGGACTGCAAGCCAGCCTCGAACTGGAACAGCCCCTTTGGCATTGTTTTGAGATAGTCCAGTGTTTCCTGTGTAAACAGGTCTGCCTCTACCTCGCAGTGGAAAACCACATCCTCGGGGATATTGCCAAGCTGTCTTTGGGTATATATAAACTCAAATATTTCCCTTGCCCTTCTGTCGTTGCAGTTAAAGGTGCGGTCCACAAACTTTACCGTCTGCGTGCCGCAGTTTGCCAGCTTTAAGATATTCTGCTTTGAAATATCCATATCGAAAAACCGCACATTTTCATCCCTGCCAGACAGACAGAACGCACAGTGGAACGGACAGCCGCGGCTGGTTTCCAGATAGACAATTCTGCCCTTTAATGCGGCAAAGTATTCTTCTGAATACGGATTGAAATATTCGGTTACAGGTGCAGAAATCGCCTTTTCTGCCGCTGTGAAACCGCTTTTGAGCAGATTGATAAAGGCCTGTTCCCCCTCGCCCTTTATGATGCAGTCCACAGCCGCAGTTTGCAGCAGGTGCTGTGCGTCAAAGCTTGCCTCGGGGCCGCCGAAAAAGATTTTAAGCTGCGGATTTATCTTTTTGAGACATTCGGCAATCTTTTTTACATACTCAATATTCCAGATATAGCAGGAAAAGCCCACCACATCGGGAGAAAGGTTATATATATCCGCAACAATGTCATCAACGTGGTTGTTTATGGTGCTTTCGTACACCTGCACAGTGTGGTCTGTGCCTGCCGCCTTTGCCGCAGAGTGCAGATACCACACACCGAGGGATGAATGGATGTATTTTGAATTTATGGCTGCCAGTACAATTTTCATATTTTCCGCCTGTAAGTTTTATTTTAGATAATAATACCACAAAATTATGTATAAAAAAAGTGGGGCGGACTTATGTCCGCCCTTTAACCGCAATTATTTGTTTGTGGAACCAAAGCCGCCCATACGCTGTGCGTCGGTGTTGCCGCTGTCTGCCACAAGATATTTTATAAACATACACTGTGCAATGCGGTCCCCTGCCTTGATAACATAGTCGGTTGTGCCAAGGTTCATAAGGTTTACGCCAAGGTTGCCGTCGTTGTCAGGGTTGCCGTAATAGTCACATTCCACCCAGCCCTGGCTGTTTGCCATCATAACAGGCTGTTTGCCCATTGAGGAGCGCACATTGATAAGCAGTGCTTCGTCATTGCCGAAATATGCTTTTACATCTGTCCAGATAAGCTGTTTTTCCATTGGTTTTATCACAGCGTCAACCGGTGAATAGATATCGTATGCAATTGCATAGCGGCTGCCGCGTGTTGGCAGTGTAATCTCCCTGTCGGGGTGTTTGCGTTTTGCATCTGTTACAACCTCAAAGCCTCTTGTCATTGTTATTTCTCCCATAAAACTATTTTGTCCTGTGCCAGAGTTTTCTGCACGTCTATTATCCGCTGGTTGGCACTGCCGCGGAACAGCAGGCGCATATCCTTTTGTGCCTCGATAAATGGGCCGTCCACAAGGACGTCGATGTGCTTTACAATCTCTTTCTGCCTGTCGCTGAGATTTTCAAACACATAGCCTGTCCACATCCAGATGGACTTGCCCGTCTGTGCCTTTATGGCTTTTACCGTTCTGAGCAAGGTGTCGTCGTAAAGCTGGTCCAGCGGCTCGCCGCCGAGAAAGGAAAAACCGCTTACGCTTGGATTTTTGCCAAGGTCGATAAACTTTTGCATTTCTTCGTCGGTAACTCACTGCCAAAGGCAAAATCCTGATATTCCCTGTTAAAACATCCCGGGCAGTTGAAATGACAGCCCGACACAAACAGCGTGGTGCGTATGCCCTCGCCGTTTGCCACATCGTATTTTCTTATCTGTGCGTAGTTCATACATACCGCCTTTTCTTTGCTGATATTAAGAGTATACCATTTATATGCCTTAAATTCAATTAAAAAGGCAAGGTTTTACACAGCAAAAAACCACCGTAATGCGGTGGTTTTTGCCTTTTTATATGGCTTTTATAAATGCATTACTCTTTCCTTGATTTCCTGTGTTCTGCCCTCGTTCCAGTAGTTTTCGCCAAGGTAGCCGCAGGTACGGCGTACAACGTTCATACGGGATTTGTCCCGGTTGCCGCAGTTTGGACAGTACCATTCAAGGTTGTCGTCGCAGAGGATTTCGCCCTCGTAGCCGCATTCCATACAGAAGTCCAGCTTTGTGTTCATCTCGGCGTACTGCACGTTTTCGTACATATACTTGATAAGGGTAAGGATAACCTCCGGATTCTGTGCAAGGTTTGGCAGCTCTACATAGCTGATTGCACCGCCTGAGGAAATTGGGTGGAACTGGCTTTCAAAACGCAGTTTTTCAAAGGCGTCAATCTCCTCGCCTACAAATACGTGGTAGCTGTTTGTAAGGTAGTTGCGGTCTGTAATGCCCGGAATTCTGCCAAAGCGGCGCTGGAGGCATTTTGCAAAGCGTTCTGTAAGGGATTCGCTTGGTGTGCCGTAAAGTGCAAAGCCAAGACCTGTTTCCTCTTTCCATTTAAGGATGTGTGCCTTGAGGTTTTTCATAATTTCAACGCCCAGCTTTTCACCCTCGGGTGTTGTGTGGCTTTTGCCGATAAGTGCCATTACACATTCATAAAGGCCGATGTAGCCCAGTGTGATGGTTGCATAGCCGTTCTGAAGCAATGGGTATATTGGCTGGTGCGGTTTAAGGCGTGCAATTGCACCGTGCTGCCAGTGGATTGGAGAAACGTCACTTGTAACATTTTTAAGCTTTTCGTAGCGGAGCATAAGGCTTTCGCGGCAGAGTTCCAGACGGTCTTCCAGAATTTTCCAGAATTTGTCAAGGTCGCCCTGTGCGGAAAGGCCAACGTCTGCAAGGTTAAGGGAGGTAAGACCCATGTTGAAGCGGCCGTACCACTTGTATTCGCCCTCGGTGTTGTTGATTGGTCCTTTGTATGGGGAAAGCCATGCACGGCAGCCCATACAGCCAAACACGTTGCCCTCGTAGTTTGCACGCATATGCTTTGCGGATATAAAGTCCGGCATCATACGCTTGGAAACACAAACGGATGCAAGCTGTGTAAGGTAGTAATATTTGCTGTCCTCGCGGATGTTGTTTTCGTCAGTTACATAGAGAAGTTTTGGGAATGCAGGAGTAATCCATGCGCCAACCTCGTTTTTGATGCCCTGAATACGCTGGCGGAGAACCTCCTCGATAAGCATAACGGTTTCCTTTTCGTATTCGGGATATTCGCTGATATACATAAACACGCTGAGGAACGGGCTCTGGCCATTGGAGGTCTGCAGGGTGTTTATCTGATACTGGATTGTCTGGATACCGCCCTTTACTTCCTCTTTAAGACGGCGCTGTACAATTTTTTCCAGCTGTGCCTCGTTGTACATAAAGCCGTTTTCGTTCCATTCGATAACAAGGTCGCGGCGGATTTTTTCCTCGCTTATACGCACAAAGGGAGACAGGTGTGCAAGGCTCATTGTCTGGCCGCCAAACTGGCCCGATGCAACCTGTGCGATAATCTGTGTTGCAATTGTGCAGGCTGTGCGGAAGGTTTTTGGCTTTTCTATCATCTTGCCGTTGATAACTGTGCCGTTTTCCAGCATATCCTTAAGGTTGATAAGGCAGCAGTTGAAGGACGGGTTGAGATAGTGGCCAAGGTCGTGGATATGGATAAGGCCGTTGTCGTGTGCCTGTGCAATGTGCGGAGGCAGCATCATACGTTTTGCAACGTCCTTGGAAACCTCCTCTGCAACAAGGTCTCGCTGTGTGGAGATAAGGTTTTCCTGCTTGTTGGAGTTTTCCATAAGGCTTTCCTTGTTTTCGCCGTTGATAAGGCCAAGCACCTTGTTGTCTATGGTGTTGCGCTGACGCTGATATTCACGCACGGCACGGTAAGCCTCGTAGCATTTTGCGGTGAGCATATCGCCGCTTTCTACCAGTGCTTTATAAACATAGTCTTCAATCTCTTTGATTGTAACAATCATCTTGTCGGTGGAAAAATCTTCGCCGATTTTTTTTGCAAGCTCTTCATTTACAATGCCGCTGCCGTAACGCATTGCCTTGAGGATTGCTATTTCTATTTTGGAGGCATCAAACTGTACCTGTCTGCCGTCTCTTTTGATAACTACGTACATCTTTTTCTCCTTTTTTAATCTTATATATAAACAATCTACTATATTTTGAATAGGTATTTATAAGTTTAACACAAGATGTTGTGGTTTTCAACGAAATATTTGTAACGATTTGATTTTTGGCACAATAAACAAAATTAAGGACTACTTGTAGTCCTTAATTTACAAACTTTATTTTTTTGCTGTTTTTTTCTTGACAATGGGTTTTGCGGCTGTGGGCTTTTTTCTTTTCTTTTCAGGCTTTTTAACGCTGAAGCCAAAGCTGCCGATTTTTTTGCCAAGCTCAAAATACTGCCCGTGGGCGTATGCCATAAGGCCTGCCTTTTCAATTTCCAGACGTCCGTTTTCGTCCAGCAGGTTTTCGTTTACGATAACGCCTGTAATGTCCGCCATAAACATATCGTGGCAGCCAAGGGGCACAATGTCAAACACCTTGCAGGTAAGTGCTATGGGCAGTTCGGCAATTGCAGGGCAGTCAAAGCCCTCCACCTCGTACGGAGTAAAATTCATAGCCTTGAACTTGTCTTCCTTTGCACCGCTGCGTACACCGCACCAGTCAATCTCCTTTACCAGCTTTGCAGTTGGCATATTGATGATAAACTCCCCTGTTTCCTTTATGATATTGTAGGAATAGCGTTCGGGACGGATGCTTATGTAGGTTTTTGGCGGCTGACTGTTGATGATACCCGTCCAGCCGATTGTTATGCAGTTTGGTTTTTCCTTTGTTCCGCAGGAAACCAGAACGGGCGGAACAGGCATCATAAGGGTTGCCCCGGGCCAATGTACTTTTTTCATATATAATCACCTTGTATATTCCGATGTATTTTGTCACACCTGTGCAGAGCATACACTGTGCACCGCACCGCTTTTTGGGCACCGCACCGCTTTTTGGGCACCGCACCGCTTTTTGGGCACCGCACCGCTTTTTGGGCACAGCACCGCTTTTGGAGCACCGCACCACTTTTGGGGCACAGCACCACTTTTGGGGCACAGCACCGCTTTTTGGGCACAGCACAGTTGAGCTTTTATATAGTATATCAAAATATCACACAAGTTACAATGCGATTTTGGCTGCGGTTATATAAAAACCACATTAAGCAGCAAAAGTCCCACCACCCCGGGCAGAGACAGCACCGTGGCGATGAAAACCGTAAAAAAGTTTACCGCTATGTAACAGCCCGTTGCCGCCGAGACAAGGTTTACCAGCAGCATTGCCGATATGCCGCTTACGGCACTTTTAAGGGCTGTAAGCACCGGTCTTTTTGCCTTTGTAAAAGAATATATTACCGCTATCCCCGACAAAGCGAGTATTGCCGCCAGTATTTTTGTGGCCATTAATATTCCCCCACCTTTACAGCTTTTGTATTGAGATTTGCGTTTGCAGCTTCCGCTTTTGAATTTGCGGCTGCCGCTGTCACTTCTGCCTTTGCTTTTTCGTCTTCCTTTGCCTTAAGCTGCCCAAGCAGATAACAGTACTGCCAGCGCAGCGATTCCCTTTCGTATATCTGCGAGGCGATAAGATTTTCGTCGGTTGACATATTGAACATGGTATCGTTGCGGTTTATAAGAAACCTGCAGTTTTCCAGTTCTTTTTTAAGGTTTGCAATCTCGGTTTCCATCTCTGTTGGCTTGCTTCTGGTAAGAAATTTAAACATAACAATCACCCTTTCGTTGTATTGTCAGTTTTGGCAGTTTCTATATGTATATTCAGTTTTATACAAAAAATAACAGCAGAGTAAAAGGTGTTCCACATAAGAAAACATGGTTTTACTCTGCTGTTTAATATTCAGTATATATTATTCCACAAACTCAAAGTCTATATTGCCCTTGAGGATATCTGTGCCGATAACCTTTACCTTTACGGTATCGCCTATGGTATATTTCTTGCCTGTTACAGGGCAATAGAGGCAAAAGCCCTCCTGCAGTATGGGGTTTACCATATCGGTAAGGGAAACGTGCACAAGACCTTCGGCGGTGTTGTCCAGCTCCACATATACGCCAAAGCTCATAACACTGCTTACAGTGCCTGTAAATTCTTCGCCTGTATGGTCGGACATATATTCCGCAATATAGATATCGGTTGCGTCACGCTCAATCTGCATTGCGTTAAGCTCTGTGTCGGAGGACTGCTTTGCCGCAGATTTTGCAAATTTTTCGTATTTCTTTTTGATTTTGTCCTTTGGCACACCGTTTACCACATCGGTGAGTATGCGGTGGATTGCAAGGTCGGGATAGCGGCGGATAGGACTGGTAAAGTGTGCGTAGTCCTCCAGAGACAGGCCAAAATGTCCCTGTGGAATTTCCAGATATTTTGCCTTGCTCTGTGCACGCAGTACGCCCGAATGTACAAAACGCTGCAGCTTTGTGCCGCGGGTGTTGTCCAGCAGGCGTGAAAATGCCATCTGCAGACTGTCGCCCTGCTTTTTCTCCAGCTTGAGGCCGAATCTGCGGAGATTTTCCTTAAAGGTAAACATCTTTTCTGCCTCGGGTTCTTCGTGCACGCGGTAAACAAACGGCAGGTCCATCTTTCTTGCAAGGTTTGCACTGCAGCCGTTTGCCAGCAGCATAAATTCTTCAATCATCTTTTCGCTTTCGCCGCGTTCCCGTTTTTTGATGTCCGCAACGTGCTTATGCTCATCAAAAACAATGTATGCCTCGTCGCTTTCGATATCCATGGCACCGCGCTGAACACGCTTTTTGTTAAGCTTGCTGTACAGCTCCATTGCCACCATAATGCTGTCGTAAACTTCGCTGTATTTTTCTCTTATCTGTGCAGAAACCTTTGGCTGTTCGCCTGCAGGAGCTTCCAGACTGTATTTTGCCTTAATCTTCGGCTTTACAATATCTTCAAAAATAATATCATTTATTTCGCTGTAGACACCCTTGAGACGGGATTTTATTACAGATTTAAAGAATCTGTAGCTTTTTACGGTGCCGTCCTTATCAAGCTGCATTGCACAGGTAAAGGCAAGGCGTTCCTCGCCCTCGTTAAGGGAGCAGGCTCCGTTGGAAAGTGCCTTTGGCAGCATAGGGATAACGCTGTCGCCAAAATAGATGGATGTGCCGCGGGTGTATGCCGCCTGATTTACAAAGCTGGCAGGCTTTACAAAATGGCTTACGTCCGCAATGTGGACGGAAAGTGCATAGCCGTCCGCTGTTCTGCTGATGGAGATGGCATCGTCGATGTCCTTTGTGGATGCAGAGTCGATGGTAAAGATGCATTCCCCTGTCAGATCCTCGCGGAATTTGTACTCGGTTGCCATATCAATGCGGTTTACCACCTGGTTTACCTCGGTGAGCACCTTGTCCTCAAAATCGGCGGTAATCTGTTTTTCCATAAGCAGCAGTTCGATTGCCTTGGTGCTGCAATCCACCTGACCCAGATTTTCTATGATTTTTGCTGTGAGTGCACGGTGGCTGCGGCCTCTGCCGTAAATATCCACCACAATCACGTCGCCGCGTTTAAGGTCTCTGCGGCGGTTTTCTATTGGCAGATAAAGTACAGGGCAGTCACGCAGGACAGCGTACAGATTGCCGTGCTCCTTTTCCACAGTTGCCACAAGGTTTGTCTTTTCCTCGAGAATTTCGGTGATTTCGCCCTCGTACTGGTGGCGTTTTGACGGAATTTTACGCAGTTCCACCCTGTCGCCCACAACTGTGCCCATCATAAATTTGCCTGCAACAAAAACGTCCTTGTCAAACTCCTCAACACGGACAAAGCCGTAGTTCTCGGTAAGCTTTACAACTGTGCCCTCAAAAACATCCTTTGGACGCTGTTTCTTTTCTTCCTTTTTGCCTTTAAGCAGGATGATAAGGCCGTTTACCTCGTCAATTACGCCCTGCTGATACAATTCTTCCATAGCGGCAAAAAACTTTTTGGTTGCCTTGAACTTTGTTTTGAGTGCCTTGTATTTTTTTGGCCCGCTCTGGAGCTCTTTTATAATTCTTTCTTTAATCGGCATATAAATCCTTTCGGGGTTGGTGTGTGTATTATTATAACCTTTATATAACAAAAAACTCGCCGTTTGACTGGCGAGTTCTGAGTGCTTTTAAATTATTATGCTAATGCTGCGATAGCACTTACTGCAACTACAAGTACAAAAAATACAATACCTGCAAGTTTTGTAACTTTAGCAATTTTTGCATCTGCTGTTCTGGACTGCATATCGCCGTAAACATCGCTGCCGCCTGTCATAGCTGTCATACCGCTTGTTTTAGCTTCCTGAGCCATAACCAACATTATAATAACAACGCAGCATGCAATAAGCAACACGCCTGCAATAATTTCCAAAATGCCCATCTGACACGACCTCCGTCCTTTGTGTATATCACCATATTACTATAACATATTAACCAGAATTATGCAAGAACAAATTTTGATAATATGCACGCTTTTTGGCTGATTTTTTAAGCTGTTTTCTTTTAAAAGGCTGATTATTCCTGTGTTTATACACGAATTGTCAGCCCTTTGTGCTTTAAAGTGTAAGCTGCTGGGCAATGTCCTCCTCTTTGAGGAAGCTGCCTGCCGCAGGGATATTTTTTGTCTTGTATTTGTTTACATTTGCAAACTGTGCCTCTGCGGCGGTTTTTACCGCTTTTACATACTGGTTTTTCTTGAGTGTCTGCACCTGTATGCCTGCAGAGTTTTTGGTTGTCTTTTCGCTTATCTGGCTGGTGTTTACCACAAGGGCACGGTTTACAGAGGAGATAAATGCAATGTCCTCGTTTTCGGTGCAGGCCATAATTTCCACAAGCTTTGCCTTGTCGGAATATGCATTGATAAGCTTTTTGCGGTTGGTCTTGGTTTCGTAGGCGGAAAGGGGCACCTTTGTAGCCTTGCCGTTGTCAAAGCAGAACAGCACAAAGCCTTTGTAGTCCCTGGTGTGCACCACCTTTACTACCTCCTCGCCCTCGTCCATACCAAGCTTTGCAGGGACAAACTCGCCCAGCACACTTGTCTTAGTGTCGTCAAAGGCTGCGGCACGGCACTTGTAAACCTGCTGTCTGCTTGTAAAGAACAGCAGCTCCATATCGTTTGTGGTTTCGATGTGCTGTGTAATGTAGTCCTCGGCTTTAAGCTTGTGCTCGCCGCTCATACGCAGAGACTGCGGTGTAATCTTTTTAACATAGCCCTGCTGTGTTACAAAGATGTTTACAGGATAGGACGGAATTGCTTCTTCCTCTTCTTCCTCAATTTCCATAACAGATTCGTACATAATCTGGCTTCTGCGTGGCTTTGCGTACTTTTTGATTACATTTTCCAGCTCGGAGATGATAATCTTCTTGACCTTTTTGTCGTTTTTGAGGATATCCTCCAGCTCGGCAATCTCTTTGATAAGGCTGTCCTTTTCTTCGATACGCTTGAGGATATAGTTGCGGTTGAGCTGACGCAGACGGATTTCGGCAACGTATTCTGCCTGAATTTCGTCTATGCCAAAGCCAATCATAAGGTTTGGCACAACCTCTTTTTCGTCCTCGGTATTGCGGACAATCTCAATTGCCCTGTCGATATCAAGAAGAATGTATTCCAGACCCTGCACAAGATGCAGACGGTCCTTTTTGATGCCCAGGTTGTGGTAGGTGCGGCGTTTTACACAGTCGGTGCGGAAAGCCACCCATTCCTCGATGATTTCGCCCACGCCCATAACCCTTGGAGCACCTGCAATAAGCACGTTGAAGTTTGCACTGAAGGTGTCTTCCAGCGGTGTAAGCTTAAACAGCTTCTGCATAAGCTTTTCGCAGTCGGTACCGCGTTTTACATCAATGGCAATTTTAAGGCCTTTAAGGTCGGTTTCGTCACGGATGCCGCTTATCTCCTTTATCTTGCCCTGCTTCCACAGGTCGGCAATTTTGTCGATGATTGCTTCCACAGTGGTGGTGGACGGAATTTCGGTAATCTCGATGATTGTGCCGCCATCCGCCTTTACCGCCTGCCATCTGCTGCGTACACGGATGCTGCCGCGGCCGCTTTCGTATATCTGGTCGATATCGCTCTGGTCATAGAGAACGATGCCGCCGCCCGAAAAGTCAGGTGCAAGAAGGGTGTCCTTTATATTGTGCTTTTTATCCTTGATAAATGCGATGGTGGTGCGGCACACCTCCTCCAGATTGAAGGAGCAGATGGAGGACGCCATACCAACGGCAATGCCAAGGGTGTTGTTGGTGAGAATGTTTGGAAAGGTTGTAGGCAGCAGCACAGGCTCTTTTCTTGTGGAGTCGTAGTTGTCCACAAAGTCCACAGTGTCGCTGTCGATATCGCGGAAAAACTCCTCGCACACCTGTTCCAGCTTTGCCTCGGTGTAACGGGCGGCAGCAGGTGCCATATCCCTTGAATACGCCTTGCCAAAGTTACCCTTGCTGTCCACAAAAGGCACCAGCAGGCTTTCGTTGCCGCGGGCAAGACGCACCATTGTTTCGTAAATTGCCGCATCGCCGTGTGGGTTAAGACGCATTGTCTGGCCCACAATGTTTGCGGATTTTGTCTTTGCACCCTTGAGCAGACCCATGTCGTACATTGTGTAAAGCAGCTTGCGGTGGCTTGGCTTTAAGCCGTCAATCTCGGGCAGTGCACGGGATACGATAACGCTCATTGCATAGGGCATATAGTTTTCCCGCAGGGTGTCGGTTATGGGGTTTTCCAGCACCTCGCCTGCGGAGAGAATTTCCACATTGTCAGGCAGTCCCTGGCTTTTTGGAACATTTGGTTCTTTTTTTGTTTTTCTTGCCATTTTAAAGACTGTCCTTTCTTTTATGATAAGTCAAGCTGGTCAAGATAGTCGGCACCGAAATCCTGAATGTACTGTTTTCTGCCTGCAAGGTTGTCCCCCAGCAGCAGCTCGAACATTTCCTGTGTACGCACAACATCCTCCTTGCACACCTTGATAAGACGGCGTGTTTCGGGGTTCATGGTGGTAATCCACATCATTTCAGGCTCGTTTTCACCAAGACCTTTGGAACGCTGTATTGTAAACTTCTGTTTTTCAATACGGCCCATAATATTTTTCTTTTCTTCCTCGGTGTATGCAAAGTATGTTCTGTCCTTTGTGTTTATTTCGTACAGCGGGCTTTCGGCAATGTACACATAGCCGTTGTCGATAAGCTGCGGACAGAGGCGGTAAAGCATTGTGAGGATAAGTGTTCTTATCTGGAAGCCGTCCACGTCGGCATCGGTACAGATAACCACCTTGTTCCAGCGCAGGTTTTCCAGACTGAAGGTTGCAATGCCTGCCTTCTGGTATTTTGCAGGGCTTTCCACACCGCAGCCCAGCACCTTGATAAGGTCTGTGATGATATCGCTTTTGAAGATGCGGTCGTAGTCGCACTTAAGGCAGTTGAGGATTTTGCCCCTTACAGGCATAAGTGCCTGAAAGTCTGCGTCACGGCTTTGCTTACATGCGCCGAGGGCAGAGTCGCCTTCCACAATGTATACCTCGCGTTTGGAAACGTCCTTGCTGCGGCAGTCCACAAACTTCTGCACGCGGTTTGCAAGGTCGATTTTTTCGCTGATGGATTTTTTGAGGTTTATGCGTGTTTTTTCCGCCTGTTCGCGGGACTGCTTGTTTACAATTACCTGCTGTACAACCTTAAGGGCTTCGTCAGGATTTTCGATAAAGAAAACTTCCAGTGTACGCTTTAAAAACTCTGTCATTGCCTGGGCAATAAACTTGTTTGTGATTGCCTTTTTGGTCTGGTTTTCGTAGCTTGTCATGGTGGAGAAGCAGCTTGAAACAAAGACAAGGCAGTCCTCTATATCCTGAAAGGTAATTTTGCTTTCGTTCTTTTTGTAAAGGTTTTTCTGCTTTGCAAAGGCATCTATCTGATATACAAAGGCATTTTTTACCGCTTTTTCAGGGCTGCCGCCGTATTCCAGAAAACTGGAGTTGTGGTAGTATTCAATCTTCTGCACCTTGTTGGAAAATGCAAAGGCAGCGTTCATCTTTACCTTGTATTCGGGCATATCGTCACGGTCCTTACCGCTTGTTTCGTAGCTGTTGGAGACAATTCTGGTAAGGTTTTCGCCGTTACAGATTTCCTCCACATAGTCCACTATGCCCTTTTCGTAAAAGTATTCCTTTGTTTCAAAGCCCTTGTCCTGCTGATTTTTAAAGATAAACAGAACATTTGGGTTTACAACCGCCTGACGTCTGAGAACCTCCTCGAAATAGCTTTGGGGGATGTTTATATCGCTGAAAACAGTATTGTCGGGCTTCCATTTTATCTTGGAGCCTGTCTGACGTCTGTTTGTTTCGGTTTTCTGCAGACCGCCCACATTTTCGCCCTTTGCAAAGTCAAGGTGGTAGGCAAAGCCGTCACGCACAATGTCAACGGTCATATATTCAGAGGCATACTGTGTGGCACACAGACCAAGGCCGTTTAAGCCGAGGGAAAATTCGTAGTTGTCGCCCGAATTGTTGTTGTATTTGCCGCCTGCATACATCTCGCAGAACAGAAGCTCCCAGTTGAAGCGGTCCTCGTTTTTGTTGTAGTCCACAGGGATGCCGCGGCCAAAGTCTTCCACTTCTATTGCACCGTCGGCATATCTTGTCATAATGATTTTGTTGCCGTGGCCTTCCCTTGCCTCGTCAATACTGTTGGACAGAATTTCAAACACAGAGTGCTGACAGCCCTCAATACCGTCCGAACCAAAGATAACCGCAGGGCGTTTGCGTACCCTGTCGGCGCCTTTGAGACTGCTGATACTTTCGTTGCCGTAAACTGCTGACTTTTTTGCCATTGTTTTCTCCTATATCAAAAAGGTATATTTTTCCTTATATACTAAATTTCAGTAACTATATAATTTTAACTGCTGTGAAAATTTTTGTCAAGGCAGGCACACAATATCCATTATTGTATAACTTTTATATATCACCATATATTGTGGTTAAACAAAACAGCAGACATACAGCCGCCATTTAACCCAAGGCAGAACAGCGGGGTGGCTGTGCGTTAAAAAAAGGCGGCCAGGCTGTGATGCTCTGCCGCCGTTATACCGATTATTCTTTTTTACACCCGTCTCTGTAGATAATATAGCCGAAGTCGTATTTATCCATACTGTATCCGCTGTAGTTTGCAAGGAACCAGTCTGTAAATTCCACATCGGTATCCTGTGCATATACTATATCGGGCAGTTTGTGCGGGTTAATCTCAAAATACCTTGCCTGCTTTGTCATAAACTCCTCGTCAACATAGTTGAGATAAGCACTGAAGCCGCTGATTTCCTTTCCGAACATAAAATTCATCCAGCTTCGCTGTGTAGCAGCAAGAACCTTTTCGTAATTATAGTTCTGCTGTGCTGTTTTTGCTATGTCACAGTACATTTCGTAATCTTCTGCGTGGGTTTCGTCCACGACAAGACCTTTCATAACACCATGGTCCAGCTTTATGTTCTGGTTTTCAATTTTACCTGCACCGTAAACGCTTACATATCTGGAGCAGCCCTGAAATGCAATCTGAACAATAAACAGACAGCAAAGTGCCGCAATACATAATTTTCTGATTTTTACTGTGGAAATCTGTGCAGTAAGCTCTTTCAGATACATAGCCGCCATCACAATGGATGCAATGGTTGACACTGTTGCTGCAGCGGAAACTGCAACAAAGCCCTGATTGGATGAAAGGTTGAGAAAAAATGTATACACCACCCCGGGAATATACAAGGTGTGGAACAGTCTTTTTACCTTTTCGTTTTCCGACAGCAACGCACAGAACAGGCCAAAACAGGTTGGAGCAAACATCAGATAGTCAATCTGATGATTTACAGCCATTATATGTATCTGCAGCACAACTGTAAGCACTGCTGCTGCGATAAAATATGTTGAATTTCTTAACTTTCTGCGGAAAACCAGTTCTGCCAGCAGAAGTGCCATAAGCACGCCTGCAATTTTTGAGTTATACAGTACAACACTGCCGAAATATACAGCCAGCTTGTACAGGAATGTGATGTTGTGATGCTCGTCTGTCATTATAGGCTCTATAGACGCAAAAAGCTTATCCAAAGGCACATACAGCACAAGATATACCGCAAAAACAGCCGTGAGCACTGCAACGCCCAAGGTGAAAAAGCCGAACATCTTTGGAGAAAGAAACTCGTATCTGCCGTAAGCTGCTGTTTTTGCCGACCTGTGCTTAAGCCATGCTGCAAGCACAACTGCCGCATAGATAAAATACATAAATGCAGCGTGAGGAAAACACATTACAGAAGCCGCCATTGATATTCCCGCAATAAAATAATCCCTGCGGATGTGATGCTGTGCTGTAGCTATGAGCACTGTTGCTATGACCATGGTCATAATACCCACGGAATAATAATAAATGGATGTCAGTGCAACAGGTGTGTACAGTGCAAAGGATACAGCTGCCACCAGAGCACCAACCCAGCTTAAGCTTTTAAGACGCAGATATATGAAAACCGCAACGGCAAGCTCCATAACAACACAGGCAACCCTTGACCAAAAAACAAGGCCGTCCACAGACCCAAGCAAAGAAAAAATAAGCTTTGTAACGGGATAGTAAACAAACCCTGCCAGCTGTGTCTGATGCCATTCTTCCGCAATAAGTGCATCGCCCTGAAGCATACGGTACGGGATGGACAGATGCAGAAATTCGTCCGACTGTGCAAAACCAAACTGGCAGCGCCATATTACAAATATCGCAACAGCCAGCATAACCATTAAAAATATCAGATTTTGTATTTTAGTATCTATTTTTTTATTGATTTTTATCAAAGATATATCAGCCATAATAACAGCCCCGCATATAATTATTTTATTTTCAAAGTATATCATATTATACTTTGAAAGTCCAATTTTCTCATTATATAAAAATTAAAGGCAGCCCAATGGCTGCCTTTAAAATATTTTATTCTTCTGTTTTATGTTCAGCTTCTGCCTCTGCTGTGCTTTCGCTTACAACAGGTTCAATTACTGTTTCGGCAGTTTCTGCAATTTCTGCATTTGCTGTTTTTACAATTTCTTCCACTGTTTCTGTGTTTTCTGCAGTTTCAGCAACTGTTTCTGCAATTTCTGCTGTTACAGCTTCTGTTTCAGCTGCAGGCAGTTCTGCTTCTTCCACATAAACATAGTCTTCGGACATAATCTTTGCAAATTCCTCGCCTGTGATTTTTTCCTGCTTCATAAGGATTTTTGCAACGATGTGCAGTTTTTCGATGTTGTCTTTGAGAATCTGCATACAGCGGCTGTAGCCCTCGTCCACAAGACGGCGGATTTCGTTGTCGATTTCGTTTGCAACTGCATCGGAGTAACCCTGACCCTGACCGTAGTCTCTGCCAAGGAAGGTCTGCTGTGGGTCGTGACCGTATACAACGTTGCCCAGCTTGTCGGAGAAGCCGTAGCGCATAACCATAGCTTTTGCAATGGCTGTTGTGCGTTCAAGGTCGTTGGATGCACCAGTGGAGATGTCCTCCAGAATAAGCTGTTCTGCACAGCGGCCGCCAAGGAGAGTAACGATTTCGTCCTTCATTTCTTTCTTTGTGCGGTAGTTGGAGTCTTCCTCCGGAATGGACAGTGTGTAGCCGCCTGCCATGCCGCGTGGAATGATGGAAATTTCCTTTACAGGGCTGGAAGTTTCGCATACATAGGTTGCAACTGCGTGGCCTGCCTCGTGGTAGGAAATCAGTTTCTTTTCCTTTGGTGTAACCACACGGGATTTCTTTTCCGGGCCTGCAATAACCTTGATTACTGCGGCATCGATATCTGCCTGTGTGAGTGCTTTTTTGCCTTTTTTGGCTGCCATAAGTGCAGCTTCGTTACAGAGGTTTTCAAGGTCTGCACCTGTAAAGCCTGCTGTTGCCTGTGCAATTGCCCTTGGTTCCACGTCCGGACCGATTGGCTTGTTTCTCAGATGAACCTTGAGAATTTCTTCGCGGCCTTTGATGTCAGGAGCACCTACATAAATCTGTCTGTCAAAACGGCCCGGACGGAGCAGTGCACGGTCCAGAATGTCGGCACGGTTTGTAGCCGCCATAATGATAACGCCTTCGTTTGCACCAAAGCCGTCCATTTCTACCAGCAGCTGGTTGAGGGTCTGTTCCCTTTCGTCGTGACCGCCGCCAAGACCTGCGCCGCGCTGACGGCCAACTGCGTCGATTTCGTCTATAAAGATGATGGATGGGGCAGCCTTTTTAGCCTTGTCAAAAAGGTCTCTTACACGGGATGCACCAACACCAACGTACATTTCCACAAAGTCGGAACCTGAGATGGAGAAGAACGGCACGCCTGCCTCGCCTGCTGTTGCCTTTGCAAGGAGGGTTTTACCTGTACCCGGAGGGCCTACAAGCAGAACACCCTTTGGAATTCTTGCACCGAGGGAGTTGAACTTGCTTGGTTCACGCAGGAACTCTACAATTTCCACCAGTTCTTCCTTTTCTTCGTCTGCACCTGCAACGTCTTTAAAATACTTGCGTTCGGACAGATCGCCTGCGTCCTTTGTTCTTGCACGGCCAACGCTCATGCCTTTGCCGCCGCCGTTTGCCTGGTTGTACATATTGAAGAACATAAAGCCCAGAAAGCCCAGCATAATCACATATGGAATTACCGACAGCCATGCAGGGAAGGTTGTTGCAGGGATAAAGTCGTGCGGAACATCATTGCTTTCCACATAAGGGTCGATTTTTTCCACAAAATAGTTGATGCTTGGCACCTTGTAGATAATGTTTTCTTCTTCGCCCTTAACATCAATTTCCAGATTGCCGTTGCCCAGATTAAGGTCAAAGTATTCCACCTTGTTGTCCTTGAACAGGTCTATGGCCTCGCTCATCTTCATCTCGCTGAGTTTGCTTGGCTGGTTGAGGAAGATGGCTATAACAATCATTGTGATAAGCATGGCAACATACGGAAATGCGCCATTATTTCTTTTCTTAACCAAGGGATATCTCCTTTTACTTTTTATATTTTTGTGTATACGTCAGGATGCAGAATGCCTACAAAGGGCAGGTTTCTGTACTTTTCGTCAAAGTCCAGACCATAGCCCACAACAAAGGCGTCCGGTATCTGTGCGCCGATGTACTTTGCCCTTACCTCGCTTTGTCTGCGTGCAGGCTTATCCAGAAGTGTACATATTTCAATGCTGTTTGGATTTCTCTCCTTAAGCATATTGATTATATGGTTGAGTGTAACACCCGAGTCCAGAATGTCCTCGACGATGATTACATCCCTGCCCTCCAGAGGGATATCGATGTCCTTTATGATTTTTACGTTGCCGCTGGTTTTTACACCCGAGCCGTAGGAGGATACAACCATAAAGTCGATTTCGCATTTAAGGTCGATGCAGCGCATTAAATCCGTGAGGAACACCACGCCGCCCTTTAATATGGATACCAGCAGAACGTCCTTGCCTGCATAGTCCTCCGTAAGCTTTTTGCCGAGATTTTCTGTAATTTCCGCAATCTGCTGCTGTGTAAGCAGAATTTCCTTTATATCATTACGCATATCTGCACCTTACCTTTGTCTTATCACTGCAATATTTGCTGTTTTGCCGGTTACTGCAAAATGTCTGTTTACGCCGTAGTTTTCCAGCCAGATGACATTGTCCGCACTGTCGGACAGGATAACCGTGTTGTCCCTTGTCCTCTGCGGCACCTTGTCCTCGGTGAACAGCTTTTTGACAGTTTTGGTAACCCTGCGTTTGTTGAGGGTTATTGTGTCCCCTGTTTTTCTTGTACGCAAAAACAGCTTATCAGTTATTGTATCACAATCTATGCAGTTATTTAAATAGTTTTTATCAATTTTTTTGTTTTTTTCCAGCTGTTCGAGGGATATTTTTTCCACCACAAAGGTTTTGCCCATAAAGAAAATCTCTGTATCAAAGGCGACAGCGGCTTTTTCGCCCCCGTTTTCCCTTTTGTAAGCCTTTGGCCTGTAAAAGGAGAGGTAGCCTGCCTTAACCTCGCACAGTATATCCTTTGAAAGCTGGCGGGAAAAGCTTTCCCTTTTTATGCCCTCAAGGATATCCTCTATATTCTCCCTTGAAAGGCAGCCGTATCGGTCCAGAACATTGCGCAGGAAAAATTTTATAACCACATCGTCCTGTTTTTTTATGGTGGCAATGTCAAAGCCGTTAAGAGTTACCGAGTTTCTGAAAAGTGTATCACTCAATTGAGTCAGAAATGTGTATATCTGCTCCATTTCCTTTGTAAAGCTGCCTATAAGCCGCTCGCTGTCCTGATTTACCTCTTTAAGCACGGGTATTACCTTAAGGCGGATTTTGTTGCGGGAATATTCATCGGAAAAATTGGACATATCGGTTACAAAGGGCACGCTGTTTCTGCGGCAGTATTCCTCGATGTCCCTGCGGGTACAGTTTATAAGTGGGCGGATGATATTGCCCCTTACCGCAGGTATGCCGCACATACCCTTAAGGTTTGTGCCGCGGGCAAGGTTAAAGATAACCGTCTCGCACTTATCGCTTAAAGTATGGGCGGTGGCAAGCTTTGCGGCGCGCTGTTTTGCGGTTTCTTCAAAAAATTCGTACCGCAGCTTTCTTGCCCACAGTTCTGTGGAAAAGCCCTGAGGCTTCTGCATACTGTTCATATTAAGGCGGCGGACAATGCATTCCACACCCCTTTTTTCGCAGTACGCCTTTATAAATTCTTCCTCATCGTCACTTTCCTTACGCAGGCCGTGGTTGATGTGGATGGCAAAAAGGCTTATGCCCAAAGTATCTTTATAAGCACACATAAGGTGAAACAGCGCCATGCTGTCTGCCCCGCCGGACAGACATACGGCAACCGTGTCACCTTGCTGTATCATTCTGTATTCTTCAATTGTCTGCAAAAACAAATCAGTCATCTTCGTGTACAAAATCAATGTCGTAGAATCTTGTATGTGCGCCGTCCCAGCCAAGATAAACCTTGCCTACCTCGCCGTGACGGTTTTTTGCAACGATGCATTCCGCCTTTGTCTGGTCTGTTTCCTCGTCCTGTGCATAGTAAGCCTCGCGGTAGAGGAACAGTACAACGTCGGCATCCTGCTCGATAGAACCGGAATCTCGCAGGTCGCTGAGTGCAGGACGTGCATCCCTGCCCTGACCTTTTTCTGCACTACGGGAAAGCTGTGACAGACAGATAAGCGGCACGTTGAGTTCCTTTGCCATAATTTTGAGGTTACGGGTAATTTCGCTTATTTCCTGCACGCGGGACTCGTTGCGTTTGCCGGTGCTCATAAGCTGGAGGTAGTCGATGATTATCATGCCTATCGGCTCGTTTTCGGGGTTCTGGTTAAGACGGCGGATTTTTGCCTTTATGTCAGAAACGGTAATGTTGGAGCTGTCGTCAAGATAGATAGGCAGGTCGGAAATTTCGCCCACGGCACGGGAGATGTTGTCCCATTCGTCCATGCGGATGTTGCCCGAACGCATAATCTGGCTGTCGATATGCGCTGTGGCGGAAATCATACGGCTGGTAAGCTGTTCCCTTGTCATTTCCAGCGAGAATATTGCAACAGGGATATTTCTCTGTGCAACGTTTGTGGCTATGTTAAGCACGAAGGAGGTTTTACCCATACCAGGACGTGCCGCAAGGATGATAAGGTCGCTTTTGCCCATACCTGTAAGCATTTTGTCAAGGTAAGAAAAGCCCGTTGGCACACCAAGATATTTTTCTCTGTCCTTGCCCGAAAGGTTGCTTAAACGCTCAAAGCTTTCCACCGCAGATTTGCTTATGTGCTGCAGGGCGGTTGTGTCCCTGCCCTGACGCAGCTCGTAGATTTTCTGCTCGGCATATTCCATAAGCACATCGGGGTCAGAGGCTGTCTGCGTCTGACGAATGATGTCTGTGGAGGTGTTGAGCAGCATACGGACAATGTATTTGTCGCGGATAATCTGTGCATAGGAGGATATGTTGGAAAGGCTTGGAACTGTGTCTGCAAGCTGTGTAAGATAAACCTTTGCCTCTGCCTCGTCGGAAAATACACCGTTTTCGATAACGCTGTTGAGCACGGTGATAAAGTCTGACGGTATGTTGGCATTGAAAAGCTTATGTATTTCAAGGAAGATACGCTGATTCTGCCTTGAATAGAAATACTCTGCCCTTACCTGCTCGATTATAAGCGAAACGGTTTCGGGGCTGATTATAGCCGCACCCAGTATAGCCTGCTCTGCCTCTATGCTGTAAGGCTCGCTTACGCCCAGGCTGTTAAGTGTCAAATCCAGCTGCTTGTCCATTAAAAACCTACTCCTGACTTTAAGAATTACCTGTTATTATACCACAAATTGCGTTGTTTTATCCGCTTTTTGATAAATTTTGATTGTTTTTCCGTAACTTTTTTTGTCTATTAACAAATAAGTATCAAAAAAGTATCACGAAACTGCACTATTTGTCAAGGGTGGCAGCGGCGGCAGTGCCAAAACCGCATTACAGCACTTTGCGGCGGCAAAACAGTATATCGGTGCTTTACGGCGGCAAAACAGTATTACGGCTCTTTGAGATAATATCATAACCGCATTAAAGTCCTTTGCGGCAGCAGCAGAACAGCATTGCATTACTTTACGGCAGCAAAAAAGACCGCCAAACTGATATGCCCCCCAAAAGTGTCTTACTTTTGGGTGCATATCAACAGCGGTCCTTTGGTTTTACAGTTATTCTTCAACCTTTACGGTGATTTTTGCTGTGATTTCAGGATAAACCTTTACATTGCAGATGTAGCTGCCGAACAGCTTGATGTCGTCCATAACAATTTTCTTTTTGTCGATTTTAACGCCAAACTGTTTTTCCAGTTCTGCTGCAACGTCCTTGGAGGTAACTGCACCAAACAGCTTGCCCTCTTTGCCTGCCTTTGCCTTGAGGGTTATGATTTTGTCGTTGATTTTGTTTTTAACCTCTGTTGCTGTGTTGATTTCTTCCTGTTTGTGGTGTGCCTTTGCACTTTCCTTTATTTTAACGTCGTTTACTGCGCCCACTGTTGCTTCCTTTGCCAGTTTTCTCGGAAAGAGGAAGTTTCTTGCGTAACCGTCAGAAACGTTTACAATCTGGTCTTTTTTACCGATGGATTTAACATCCTGCAAAAGTACTACTTTCATTTAATTTGTCTCCTGTTTACTTTTATATTTATCAATGCTTTCGCAAATTTGTTCTCTTGCCTGTTCCAGCGTTATGTCTGTAAGCTGTGCGCCCGCCATTGTAAGATGGCCGCCGCCGCCCAGATATTCCATAAGCACCTGAACGTTGATTTTGCCCATACTGCGTGCGGAGAGACGTATTGTATCGCCTGTTTTAACCGCAACGATGGAGGCCTCCACATCCTCAAGGGTAAGCAGGTCGTTTGCCGCCTGCGGAATTGCAAGCTGCGGATATTCCCTGTCGGAAAGGGTGATTGCCACATTCTTGTAGTTTTCCGCAAGGGAAACCAGCTCTGCCTTGGCGGTGTAGATGTTTTTAGGCACTGCAAACAGACGCATAATCTGTGCAGGGTCAACAGACTGACGGCGCAGATATGCCGCAGCCTCGTAGGTTCTTACACCTGCCTTTTCCGAGAAGTTGCGTGTGTCCAGCATAATGCCGGACAGCAGTGCCCCCGCCTGTATTGGCGACAGCTTTGCGTTGGTTGGCAGAATGTACTGTATAAGCTCGGTTACAAGCTCACTTGCCGAGGAGGCATAAGGTTCGTGGTAGCTTACAACGGTGTCGGCTATGTAGTCCACCATCTTTCTGTGGTGGTCGATAATAACCTTTTTGCTGCACTGCTCGCAAAGGTAGGTGTCCTCTGCCATCTTTGCCGTGTGGGTGTCCACAATTATAAGCAGGGTGTTTTTTTCCACAAGGTTTGCCGCCTTTTCGGGCGTTACAAACACGCAGCCCAATGTTTCGTCCTGTTTTACCCAGTCTATAAGACCTTTGGCAAGGGTGCGGTTTTCCTCGATAACGATGTTTGCACGTCTTTCAAAGCATTTTACAATGGCTGCAACACCCACTGCAGAGCCAACGCTGTCAAGGTCGCTCATTTTATGGCCCATAATAAGCACGTTGTCGCTCTGGAGGATAACGTCCTTGAGTGCGTTTGCAACAATGCGGCTTCGCACCTTGCTGCGTTTTTCCACGCTGCGGCTGTTGCCGCCGAAGAACTCGTAGCCCTCTGCGGTTTTTACAACCGCCTGGTCACCGCCGCGTCCAAGTGCCATGTCCAGTGCCTGACGGGAAAGCTCCTGGTTTTCGGTAAAGTCCGCACCGTCCTTGCCCACACCTATGGACAGCGTTACGTTGTGCTCGCCGCCCATTTCCTTTGCCTGACGCAGCAGTGCAAACTTGTTGTTGTAGATGTTTTTGTAGTATCTTTCCTCCACCACAACGGTGTATCTTGAGGTGCCGAACTTGTTTACAAGGCCCTTGCTGCTTAACACAAGGTCCTCTATCATCTGGTCAAGACGTGCCATAATCTGTGCACGGGTACTTTCCTTTAAATCCTTGAGGACGTCGTCGTAGGTGTCAACGGCAATCTCCATGATTACAGGACGGGACAGGCGGTATTCCCTCTGGTCCGTCTTGTATTCGGTGTCGTCCACAAAATAGCTTACCCACAGCTTTGTGTCGTCTGTAGGTATGGAGGAGTGCACGGTGTATTCCCTGCCGTCCACCACAATGTCCAGACCTTCTTTTTCGCAGCTTTTTTCCACGTCAAAGTCAGGCAGCACCTTTTCCAGCTGGATAAGGTAGGAGTCGTTGCCGCCAAGCAGCTTGTGACGGAAGCTGTCGTTGTACCACACAATTGTGTCCTTGTTGATGATTGCAACAGGCACGTTGAGCTTTTCAAAACTCAACTGCTGCAGATTGGAATGTTTGCCCGAGCCGTAAAAGATGCTTTTTACAAACTTTCTGGCTGTGCGTGCGTTGAAGAATATAACCGCCATTACAAAAACCAGTGCAAGGCAGACAATGCCTGCCGCATTGGGGTTTATATATATCAGCGCGCCGCCAAAGGCTATTGCCACAACCGAAAGTATGAGTATAAGCAGGTCTGTGCTTACAAACTTGTTTTTCATAGTAAAATTCCTTTCAGCCGATGGTTATATTTCCATAACGATAGGAAGCACCATAGGGCTGCGTTTTGTTCTCTGATAAAGAACGTGAGAAACCTGTTCGCGGATTTTGGATTTTATTACCATCCAGTCCTTGTATTCGTAATCCCTGTATTTTTCAAGGACGCTTCTGGCCTTCTGTCTTGCCTCGCCTATAAGCTGTTCGCTTTCCTTTACATATACAAAGCCGCGGGAAACAATGTCCGGACCGCTTAAAACCTCGCCGCTTGCACGGTCAACGGTGAACACCACCACAACCAGACCGTCCTGTGACAGATGGCGGCGGTCCCGCAGAACCACGCTGCCAACGTCGCCCACGCCAAGGCCGTCAACAAAAATCTGGCCTGCCTGTACCGACTGGTCAACCCTGATTTCGTTTTTGTTTACAGTGATAACGCCGCCAAGGTCGGCAATAACTATATTCTTTTCGTCAAGGCCTGCACCCTGTGCCAGCATTGCGTGCTTTTTGAGATGCTTGTATTCGCCGTGGATAGGGATAAAATATTTTGGCTTTACAAGGTTGAGCATAAGCTTAAGTTCTTCCTGTGCGGCATGGCCCGAAACGTGCACCTCGTACATGGATTCGTAGATAACCTCTGCACCCAGCTTCATAAGGCCGTTTACAACCTTTGTAACCATCTTTTCGTTGCCCGGGATTGGTGTTGCGGAGATGATGATAAAGTCTCCGCTGCCAATGGCAAACTGGCGGTGTGTGCCCCCTGCCATTCTTGCAAGGGCAGAAAGCGGCTCGCCCTGACTGCCTGTGGTGATGAGGACAATCTGTTCGGGCTGGTATTTATTTACCATTTCAGCCTCGATGATAACACCCTCGGGCACCTTGAGGTAGCCCAAATCCAGTGCCATCTGGATGTTTTTTACCATACTTCTGCCCGACACTGCCACCTTGCGTTTGTACTGCACGGCAAGGTCCAGAATTGTCTGCAGGCGGTAGATGTTGGAGGCAAAGGTTGCAATTACAATGCGTTTTTTGCTTGCCCTTTCAAAAAGCGGCTGCAGGCTGTTTGCAACGGTCTTTTCACTTGCGGAAAAACCGCGGCGTTCGGCATTGGTGGAGTCTGCCATAAATGCAAGCACACCCTTTTTGCCGTATTCCGCAAAGGTTGCAAGGTCGGTGGTTGTGCCCTGCGGCGGTGTGTAGTCAATCTTGAAGTCCCCTGTGGTGATAACTGTGCCTGCAGGAGATTCTATTGCCAAGCCAACTGCATCGGGGATGGAGTGGTTTACATGGATTGGCACAACGGTCATACAGCCGAACTGCAGTCTGTCTCCCGGGTTGATAATATTTATTGTAACGCTGTTTTCCAGCGAATGTTCACTGAGCTTGTTTTCTATAAGGCCCTTGGTAAGGGGTGTGGCATAGATTGGAAAGTTTACCTCACGCAGCAGATAAGGCAGAGAGCCTATGTGGTCCTCGTGGCCGTGGGTGATTACAATGCCCTTTATGGAGTCCTTATTTTCCACAACATAGGTAAAGTCCGGGATAACAAGGTCCACGCCGAACATCTCGCTGTCAGGGAAAGAAAGACCGCAGTCAACTATAAACTTATCCTCTCTGCACTCAAAAAGGGTCATATTCTTGCCTATTTCCCCAAGGCCGCCAAGGGGCACAATGCGGATATCTTCAACTTTTTCAGGAGCACTTTTTTTGTAGTATCTTGCTCTTTTTTTCTGCATAAATTCTCCTTTTATACAACAATCTTACACCTGGCAACTGTTCTGACAGGTGTTTAGGTGTTTTTTATTTTATTAACGAACACTTTTAAAATAAGTATTATCCGCAAAGGGATAATATAAACGACAAATATACTCTTATATAATACTATTTTTTGTATGGCATTGTCAACCGAGGCAGTTTTTTGCAGATTGTCAAAACTCTTGAAATTTATCTGCCATACCTTATAATATAATTATTAAGTATATTGTAATATATAACAGTAAATAATACAATTAACAGAATGTTAAGGTTTGATATGAAAAGAATTGAAATTTTTACAGACGGTGCCTGCAAGGGCAACCCCGGTCCGGGCGGCTGGTGTGCAATTCTGCGTTATAACGGCGTGGAAAAGATGATAAGCGGCGGCGAAAAGGAAACCACCAACAACCGCATGGAGCTGAGCGCTGTGCTGTTTGCACTTAAAGCACTTAAAGAGCCTTGCCATATAACCCTGCAGAGCGACTCCAAGTATGTGCTGGACTCTCTTTCCAAAGGGTGGGTGTACGGCTGGCAGAAAAAAGGCTGGAAAAAGTCTGACGGCAAGCCTGCACTTAACGTGGATTTGTGGCAGCAGCTGCTGGAGGAGATACGAAAGCACGAGCTGGAGTATGTGTGGATAAAGGGGCACGCAGGCCACCCCGAAAACGAACGGTGTGACGCACAGGCGGTAAAGGAAAGCGAAAAGTTTGTGTAATCTGCAAGGCTGTATGCGGCAGCACAGTCATTTACAGCAGCACAGTCATTTACAGCATACAGTATTTTACAGCAGACAGTATTTTACAGCAGATATATAATCAGATATATACAGTGTATACAGTTTACGGCAGCTATGCCGTGCTGTGTTTTGGGAGGATACAGATTTGGAAAACAGAAAAATCCTTGTGGGCGTATCGGGCGGCGTGGACTCCTCGGTATGCGTTGACCTGCTTAAAAAGCAGGGCTTTGAGGTTTTTGGTGCGGTTATAAACTTTAACGGCCATTCCGAAAATGCCATAGAGGATGCACATAAGGTGTGCAGCCATCTTGATATACCCATCTGCGTTATAGACGCAAGGGAAAGCTTTGAAAAAAACGTTGTGCAGCCCTTCTGCCAGAGTTATATAAGCGGCAGAACACCAAACCCCTGCGTTGTGTGCAATCCCCTTGTAAAGCTTAAATCCCTCTGCGACAAGGCGGACGAAATGGGCATTTTTTACGTTGCAACAGGCCACTATGCACAGATTGTGCAGCAGGACGGCATCTTTTATGTAAAAAAGGCTGCCAACAATGCAAAGGACCAGAGCTATATGCTGTACCGTCTGCCGCAGGACATCCTTAAAAGGCTTGTGCTGCCGCTGGGACAGTATGAAAAGCCCGAAATAAGAAGTATGGCACAGCAGCTTGAGCTGTTCAATGCCGACAAGCCAGACAGTCAGGAAATATGCTTTATTCCCGACGGCAACCACGGTGCATTTATCGAGGCAAGAGGCTACAAAATCAAAAAAGGCTTCTTTATCTCGCCCGAGGGCAGAAAGCTGGCACAGCACAAAGGCATACACAACTATACCATAGGCCAGCGCAAGGGGCTGGGCGTTGCACTTGGCAGGCCTGCCTTTGTAAAGGAAATATGCGAAAACGGCAATATTCTGCTTGGATATGCAGGGGAAGAATTTTTCAGCAAAGTTGTCCTGAGCCAGCCTGTTTACACACAAAACCGCTGCTTTGAAAAAGGCGATGAATTTGTTGTTAAAATCCGCAGTGCCGCAAGGGGCGATGTGGCTGTGACAGAGGAAAGCGACGAAGAAAAGATTGTGCTGAACTTCCCTGCACCTGTGCGTGCGGCGGCAAAGGGACAGTCGGTTGTTATTTATAAGGACGATATTGTTGTGGGCGGCGGCTTTATTGCCGATGCTGTGCCTTACAACGCAGAGAAAAAGGATTAGTGTATGAACGTTTACGATTTTGACAAAACTATATATCACGGGGACAGTACAGCACATTTTTATCTGTACTGTCTCAAAACCCAGCCCTCCACCTGGAAATGGCTGCCCTATCAGGGGCTGTGTGCCATTCCCTTTGCACTGGGCATAATGGAAAAGACAAAGTTCAAGGAAAGATTTTACAGATTTTTCCGCAGTGTAAAGGACATTGACAAAACCGTTGAGGATTTCTGGAATATACATAAATACAATATAAAGGCTTTTTATTACGAGACACAGCGGGAGGACGATGTTATCATCTCCGCTTCCCCCTGTTTTCTGCTTGAGCCCATTATAAAGGAGCTTGGCATAAAGCACCTTATGGCAAGCAACGTGGACAAATTTACAGGCAGATACGACGGCATAAACTGCCACGGCAAAGAGAAGGTACGCCGCTTTTACGAGGTTTTTCCCGATGGCGTGATTGAGGATTTTTACTCCGACTCCCTCTCCGATTCCCCTCTGGCGGAAATCTCGCAGAAGGCATATATGGTAAAGGGGCACGACCTGCTGCCATGGCCTGAAAAATAAGTAAACTGCAGGGTTTGTGTTTATTTTTTGTTGACAAACCCGCTTAAAATGGAATACAATTAAAGTTGGGGACAGGTGTGTCCCCGACAAAAATAATCAAAGGATGTGGTACCAGGTGACAAGCGACCCTTGCGGGAGTAATTATATTTTGATAATCGGATAACGCTTGTGCATGGTGCAGTAAAAAAGCTACACCTTCTTTTGGGCGTTGTCCGAAAGAAGGTTTTTTATTTTACACAAATATATTTAAGGGGGATATTGCAATGGACAAGGAAAAATTGAATAAAACCCAGGATATAATTGACACTCCTGTTGAAAAAACAGAATTTATTGATACAGAAACAGCCAAAGCTGCTGACGAAGCTGCTGACAAAGCAGAACTTTTTGCCCCTGACGGCGAAAAAGCCGCTTACATTGCCGATGATGCTGAAGAAGCCGCTTACACTTCCCATGACGAAGCGGAGCTTTTTGGCCTTGACTATGAGGAAGATTTCTGCACTTCCGATGATGAGGCAGAACTTACAGATACAGAAGCGGACGAAGCCTCTGCCCTCTGTGTTGACAAGGCAGAACATACCGACAGCGAAGAAAACGAAGAAGACGAGGAAAAAGAGGTATTTATCCTTGCCGACACTTTGCCTGAACTGGACGAGGAGGACGAGGAGGAAAGCACAGAAGATGCTGTGTATGCCGACGAGGAGGACGAGGAGGATGTTGAGCTTATCGACATTATCACCGCCGACGAGGAGGAGATTGAAAACCAGGATGACGCCGTAAAGGAAGCTTTGCTTACCAGTGACCAGGAAGAACTGGTTGACGTTATCGAGTCCGCCTACGCCATCGACGTTGCTATCGCTCTGGAGGAGTTTACCGACGAGGAAATTATCTCCTTTGCCGAGAGAATTGACGCCGAGCGTATGGCACAGGTTTTTGAACAGGCCGACGAGGACCTGCAGTTCCGCATGGCAGAGCTTTTCGGCGTGGACAATATGCTTAAAATGTTCAAGTTTATGTCCAAGGACGACATTGCGGACATTCTGGGCGAATTGCCTATCAATATGCGCAAGAGAATACTCAAGATGATGAAACGCAAGGACATTCTTGAGATTGAAAACCTTTTGCTTTACGAAGACGACACAGCCGGCGGTCTTATGACCACCGAGTATATAGCCCTTAACGGCAAATGGACCGTTGAAAAGGCACTTAACAAAATCAAGGAAATTGCTCCTAAAACAGAAGTTATTGAAACAATCTTTGTTCTCAACGGCAGAAAAGAGCTTATCGGTACTGCCGACCTGCGTGATATTCTGGTGGAGGACAACAACACCCTGCTGGAAGAAATTATGTACGACAACATCGTAAGCGTACCTGCCGAAATGGACCAGGAAGAAGTTTCCCACATTGTTTCCAAATATGACTTGAAGGTTGTACCTGTTGTAAACCGCAAAAACAGCCTTCTGGGTATTATCACTGTCGACGACATCATCGACGTTCTCTTTGAAGAACAGACAGAAGATATCCTGAAAATGGCCGGTGTGGGTACTGACGAAGATGTTGACAACTCGGTATTCAAATCTGTAAAGATGCGTCTGCCATGGCTTATGGTAAACCTTGTTACTGCATTTTTGTCCTCCACCGTTATCAGTGTGTTTGAGGGTACAATCGCACAGGTTACAGCACTTGCTGCAGCAATGCCTATCGTTGCTGCATTAGGCGGCAATACAGGCAACCAAACTCTTTCCCTTGTTATTCGCAACATCACTCTTGGTGAACTGAGCCTCAAGGAAGACTGGAAGCTGGTTACAAAAGAAATTGCCCTTGCTCTCTGCAACGGCGCAATAATGGGTTTTATTGCGGGCATAGTTCTGGCAATGAGATACGGCAGCATTTATCTTGGCATCATTATGCTTATCGCTATGATTGCCAACATCACTATTGCCGGCATAAGCGGTTTCTTTATTCCTCTTATCCTCAAGGCTTTCAATGTTGACCCTGCCCTTGCCTCGTCAATATTCCTCACTGCAACTACAGATATCTGCGGATATCTGGTGTTCCTTGGCCTTGCAAAGATATTTTTGCCGCTGCTTTTATAGCTTTTGGCTGCACTGCATTGATTCAATACACAAAAACGGGTATCGCTTTTTTGGCGATACCCTTTGTTTTATTTTGCCTTTTTGGCTGTGGATTTTTCCGCTTTTTTGGCAGGTGCCTTTTCCAGCTTTGTGTTGGACTTTTTGGCCTTTGCCGCTGTTTTTGTTATGTTTGTTGCACCGCTGATATGCTGCTGCACCGCCTCATTGATTTTGTCCTGAGGTGCAGGTGTTGTTGGATACCAGCCTTTTGCATTCATCTGTTCAAAAATCTTAAACTGAATATCATGTTCTTCCCCAAGGATTTTCATCAGCTTTGCCTTGGACTGCTTGGAGGCACACTCCCCTGCGTAGTTGTTGTAGTTCTGTGCAATAAACTTCTGGCTTGCCAGCATATCGGTCATCATTGTCTTGTCGTCGTAGTTTGTCATAAAGCCCTCCTACTGAATCTGTGCAAAAATAATGTTGTAGTGTTCCTGATGTCTTGCGGCTGCCTCTTTGCACAGCTTTTTAAGCTGCGGGTCCTTGCAGTTCTGTGCATAGTAGTTGAACTTGTCCATGGTTGCCTTTTCCTGAACCAGCAGTTCGTTGTAGGCGCCCAGCTCTTTTTCGGTAATTTTTTTCATTGGTAACTCCTTTTTGTATATTTATTTGTCCTTAATATTCCTCTTTTTTAGTAATTTATGCACATAGACAATTTTATTTTGCTGTGATATAATCTTTTTCAGTTTGCGGTTAAAAGAGGGTACTGTATGTATTGTAAAATTTTAAAGGATATAAACAATCTGCTGGACAGCAGCCACAAGGATGTTATTCTGGTTGCGGTGGACGGCCCAAGCGCCAGCGGCAAAAGCGGCTTTGGCAATTTTCTCAACGACAATTTTGTGTGCAACGTTTTCCATATGGACGACTTTTTCCTGCCGCCCGAAAAAAAGACAGCGGAACGTCTGGCACAGGCAGGCGGCAATGTGGACTTTGAAAGGGTTGAGGCAGAGCTGATTAAAAAGATTCTCAAGCCCGAAAATTTTACATTCGATGTGTACGACTGCCACACACTTTCTTACTTTGAAAGCGGCAAGGTGTTCCACAAAAGGCTTAATGTTGTGGAGGGGGTATATTCCCTGCACCCGCAGTTAAGCGGATATTTTGACTATAAGATATACCTTGATGTTTCCCCTGAAAAGCAGGAAAAGAGAATTCTTGACCGCAGCGGCGAAAAGAAGCTGGAACGCTACAAAACAGAGTGGATACCGCTGGAAATGAAATATTTTGATACATATAAGATAAAGGAACAGTGTGATGTTGTGTTTGACACAACAGAGGTGTTCTGATAAAAAAGTTTAATATATGCAGACTGTCCGCACGGGTTTCCGTGCGGATTTTTTTGTGCAGAAACAGAGGTTATATATGCAGGCAATATTGGCGGTTATTGTGAACAGCTTTGTTGTTAAGTGTCTCGTTTACAGGACGTACAAGGCTTTGTCCTCCCCTTCATCCACTACCTTTACGCAGAGAAGTCTTTTACCTGCGGCCAGTTAAAAGTGAGCATGACATATATACCTGCACATATCAGCAAGTCTGTTTTTGCGAAGCAAAATGAACAAATGTGTCTGAGGATGAGCAAAGCGTAAGCTTTGGTGTATCCGAGTTATTTGTTCAAAGACCTTGCGGCTGTGAAAAGGAGGCGGGGCCGCTGCCTGCCTCAGCGGCGG
>JAFSFT010000040.1 GCA_017435045.1 Oscillospiraceae bacterium | reverse complement strand
CTGTTGCAGGACTAGTATCCGTATCTTGATACTTCTCATACAAATCAAGAAAAGACGCAACCTGCATCTCCCATAAATCATTGGCTTCGTTAATATCAACTCTAACTAACTGTATATCCATATATTTACCTCGTCAAATTCTTGTTTGTTTAACTGATTAAATACTATCACTCTTTGTCCAATTATACAACAGCAGGCACAGCAGTTATGACTGCTGTGCCTGTATAATGTCTTATGAGCAGCACCCGTTCCGTGTGGGTTGCTTTTGATTTGTATTGCGGCTATTTTTTCTTCTGATTTCGCAGCATACCAAGGCGGTTGTCTGCAAGATAATCAAAGCTGTGGCGTGAATAGAGATTGTCCGCAGGCTTGTTGGCGATAAGCATAACAAAGGCATTTTCGTCTGTGTTGGCATCAAACCAGCGGTCAATGCGGTTCATTATCTCCTCGCCTATGCCGCGGTTCTGATATTCCCTGTCCACCATAATATCGGTAACCGCATAGGAAACACCGCCGTCACCGATTATTCTGCCTGAACCGATAAGCTTTTTGCCGTCATACACAGAAACTGCAAAAAGGCTGTTGTTCATTGCTGTGCGTGCCTTTTCAATATCCTTGGCACCGCCTATGCCCGAGGCAACACGCAAAAGATTATAGTCCTCTGCCTTTGGTGCTTTGTTTTCTATAACAAATTGTGAAAGGTCAAAGCTGTGCAGCTTTTTCCATGCCATATCCAGTGCCCAGTTCTGCATTGGAGAAAACATTTTCCCCCTGATTTCGTCGTATCCAAGCCACATAAGCGTGTGGTCCTTTTCCACAGGACAGTCTATGCGTTTTACAAGCTCGCCTGCGTAATATGTCTGCACAGGATGGAAATACCCCACCCTTTTATGATATGTATAATGTTCGGCAGAACAGATTTTTTCGCCTACCTTTACCTCGTAGCCCACTTCCTCAATACATTCACGGGTAATGCACTCCTGTGCACTTTCGTCCCCTTCAAAGCCGCCGCCGAGAAAGAAAAAGCCCTTTGGTGTTTTTACAACCGCAACCTTATTTTCGTTTATGCAGATAAGGTATGCCCCTGCCCTGTCCCGATAGTTTGTCTTTAATTTTTCGCCAAATACTTTATGCATAATATTTCCTCTTTATATATTACACCTTTGATATATACAGTATACCACCACAAAACAAAAATGTACACAGAAACACAGCTTATAAAAGGATGTTATGCACATAAAAACAAATACAGCCACAGACTTAAAACAATGTCTGCGGCTGTATATCCTGCCTTTTATACAATACGATTATTAAGATTTTTTAACCTTGCCAAGCACTACGGCAACAGCAAAGGCGGCAACTGTAACGCAAAGCCAGCCAAAGCCAAGATCATAAAGCGGCAGTTTGCTGCACACTGTGCTTACTGCACCAAGAGGTACGATGCCCTCGAGTGCGTATATAACACTGATAACCGCTGTTGCACCGATTGTTACAGGGTAGATAAACGGGTTTTTGATTTTGCTGTCAAACAGACCCATAACAATGATAATGCTTACCGACGGATAGATTGCGTTGAGTATCGGCACGGAAATATTGAGGATTGTTGTAAGGCCGTAGTTGCATACAACCAGTGAGAACGATGTGATTATCCACACCATACTCTTGTATGTGGCACCTGTAAGTCTTGAAAAATATTCCGATACAGAGGTGATAAGGCCTACACAGGTTGTAAGACAGGCCAGTGCAAAGATGGACGCAAGAATAATTGCACCAAATTCGCCAAACAGCTGATATACAATATTTCTCAGCACAACCGCCCCATTTGCACCAAGTGCATAAACACCGCTGGACTGCATACCCATATATGAAAGCATTATGTAGATAACCGCAAGGATTGCACCTGCAAGGATGCCTGCCACAGAAGAATACTGCAGGGATTCCTTTTTATCTGCTATACCAAGGTTTGCAAAGGATTTTGCCACAACTGCCGCAAAAACAAGACCTGCAATAGCATCCATTGTAAGATAACCTTCGCAGAAACCTTTAAGGAACGGTGCACTGTAATATGCCTCCTGTGCAAAAGCAACAGATTTTTCGCCTTTAAATATAAATGCCCCGAAAAGAAAAACAATCAGAACTATAAGCAGCGGTGTAAGGATTGTACCCAGTCGGTCAACAAGTTTATTAGGATTCAAAGAAAGCCATGCTGCAAGTATAAAGAAAACCACAGAATACACAATCATCCAGATAAGTGTATTTGCTCCCGGTGCCATATATGGAGCAATTGACATCTCGAAAGGCACGCTTGCCGCACGTGGAATGGCAAGCCCCGGACCAATTGCAAGATAAAGCAGGGTTGTGAAAACAACAGAGAATTTTTTGCCTACACGGCTTGTAAGATTGTCAAGGGTTTCTGTCTGTACCACAACAATAACAGCCAGCACAGGCAGCACCACCGCAGTAATCAGAAAGCCAATGACGGACGGCAGGGTCTGGTTCCCTGCATTTTGTCCCAAAAACGGAGGAAAAATCAGGTTACCAGCTCCAAAGAACATAGAAAAAAGCATAAAGCCGACAAATAAAATTTTGTCCTTTTCCAATTTCATTTGTATTTCCTCCTTATAAAAAATATTTAATGTATTATATCACAATTTATCGCTTATGTAAAATAAATAATCCCCCTTTTTTTATTACAATTTTCTTACAATAATTAACCAATCGCCCTGAAATCGTAATTATTTTTGGCAAACAGCATAAAAGGGCTTTCAAAAGCAATTGAAAGCCCTTTTATTCAAAGTTTACAGAAAATTTATGCCGTTTGCTGTTTTCCTTTATTTCGCAGTTGTTTACAAGTATTGCATCTCTGCCTATGGTTACAACATTCTCCCAGGGTATACGCACATCTTCCTCTCTGCCAAAAAGGCCAAAGAATCTTGGCCTGCCAAAGATTACAAGATACTGTACCTTTGCATTTTCCCTGCAGAATTCTATGTCGTCCACCCTGCCGATGTTCTGCCCTGTAACAACGCTTATAACATCCTTCTGAGAAAGCAGAGACAAGGAAATCAAAATATCACCTCTTACTGCATTATATTCGGCAGTATGATATTTTGTGCGTGGTGCTATATTTCCAGCTGTGCCTTTATATATCCTATTATGTTTTTTTCTATGCGGGAAACCTGTGCCTGACTTATACCCACCTCTTTTGCAACCTCTGTCTGGGTTTTGCCGCAGATAAACCTTAAGTTCATAATGTGCTTTTCCCTCTCTTTAAGGTTGTGCAGCACATCCTGCATAATAATTTTGGACTGGAATGCATCCTCAAAATTTTCGCTGGATATCTGGTCCAGCAGATAGACATCGCTGGATTCGTCATTGTACACAGGCTCGTACAGGGATATGGAGGGAGAAAGTGACTCCAGTGCCCTGCTTACCTGCCAGCAGGAGCATTCCAGTTCGTCGGCTATCTCCTGCACAGTAGGCTCGTTGCCGTCTGCGTCTGTAAGCTTTTCCTTTACCGATATTGCCTTGTAGGCAAGGTCTTTTATGGAACGGCTGACCTTGAGAGGCTGGTCGTCACGGATAAACCGTTTTATCTCCCCCAGAATCATAACCACGCCATAGGTGGAAAACTGTACATTAAGGCTTGTGTCAAAGTTGTTGAGTGCCTTTATAAGTCCTATACACCCCACCTGAAACAAATCGTCAAAATCCACATTTTTGTATCTGAACCGCTGTATTATGCTGAGCACCAGCTTGAGATTGCCCATAACCAGCATATTTTTTGCATCTCTGTCGCCGTGATGCATTTTATCGATAAGCACATTGCGTTCTTCCTCGGAAAATTCGGGCAGATTTGCAGTGTCCACACCCGATATCTCCACCTTTTTATAATACATTCAAAACACCTCATAACAATTGCAGTTACAAGGTAATTATTTGCTTTTGGTGCCCGATTATAAGTGGATAATTATGTAAAAAGTATTATACTGTACGCTCAATCTCCTTTTTCAGCTTTTTGAATATGCGTTTTTCCAGCCGTGAAATGTAGGACTGGGATATGCCTATTTCGTCCGCAACCTCCTTCTGCGTTTTTTCGGCACAGCCGCCCAGCCCGAAGCGCATAAGAATAATCTGTCTTTCCCTTTCGCTTAAGGAATGTATGGACTGCCAAAGTATCTGCCTTTCGCTCTCCTTTTCCATATCCCTGCTTACCTCGTATTCGTCGGTGTAGAGAATATCAATGAGATTCAGCTCATTTCCGTCGCTGTCTACACTTAAAGCATCGTCAATGCTTATATCGGTATTGCGGTTGCTGTGCTTGCGCAGAAACATAAGAATTTCGTTTTCCACACAGCGGGATGCGTAGGTGGCAAACTTGATATTTTTTGAGGGTTTAAAGGAATTTACCGCCTTTATAAGCCCCAGACTGCCTATGGAGGTAAGGTCCTCCACACTTACTGCACTGTTCTCGAACTTTTTTGCTATATAGATTACAAGACGCAGGTTGTGCACAATCATCTTTTCCTTTATTGTCCGGTCTTTGCTTTCCCAGTTTTCAAAAATATACTGCTCCTCCTTTTCCGACAGGGGCGGCGGCAAAGTCTGCGGGCCGTTTATGTACCACAGAATTTTTGTCCTTACCGCCAGTGACGAAAAAAATGCTTCAATCCATAACTTCATATCTTCTCCTTACAACTGTTTTTTGATGTCTGTGCCAAAAATAACCGACACATTTTCGCCCAGTGGATTTTCTGTAAATGCCACAAGAATGTTTTTTATGCTTTTGTTTTGTGCTGTGATATGTTCGCATTTTACTGCAGGCATCATGCCGCCGCCCGACAAAGTTGTAAAAAACACAGGTACAAATCCCGTTTTTACCCCGTTGTAACTGCCCTGCAGAAAACCTGCAATATCAGTCTGCATATCCCGTGGTAAATATTCCTTTACTTTTTCAAATTCTGCCACTATAACATCCCTGTTGGATATGATGTCCTTTATTTTAAAGCCGCTGTCATAAAAGGCTTTTGCTCCTGTTATTGTAAAGTCCTTAAAAAATATATCCATATAATATATTTTCTGTGGTGATACCTTTTCCTTTACAAGCTCGAAAACAAGGATTAACAGATATATAACTGCCGAAACAGCAACCAGCACAACGGGATTTATGCTGAAATAGAAAAACATATTGTTGTTATATACCGCTGTGCTTTTAAGACCGACAAGTGCCATTGCCCCCGTAAGCAGCATATTAAGCAATATGTAGCACGCTCCTTGCAGCACCAGCTTCTTTTTATCCTTTATGCCAAAGGCTGTAACCGCTGAAACTGCAAGGGATAACAGCCTGAATATTATATCCGCCGCAAAGCTGCGGCTTTGTACAAAAATATAAAGGCAGAAAAACGCCCCTGCCGCCGATGATGCGATAATACGCTTTCTGCTGTATGTATAGCCTGACAGTACCGCCGCCGCCATAAACAGAAAATATGATATAAGAAAATTTGTGACCATAAGCACATCAATATAAATTACCATAAATTCACCGCCATAAATATCTTATAACAAAGCCTCTGCAAAAACTGTCGAAGATGGTTCAGATATAAAAATATTGCTCTGCGTAAAAATAAGGTTATTGTAATCTTCAACAAATTCCGTCACACATACAAAAGCCGTATAAAATCGCAAAATAATGGTCTGTCAAAAACCGCAAAAATAAAATCCGCAGAAAACCGCAATGACAAAGGCTGCAAAAGCTGCAAAATGCTGTCTGCCGAAACAGCTAACCGACAACAGAAACAGCCGAAAGTTCTGCTGTCCCTGTTCTTGTGTTGCTGTTTTGGGTATGGTATATTATAAACAGTTTGAGAAATTTGAATTTGACAAAGGAGATTCGTAATATGAAAAAAATATGTGTGCATTGCAATAAAGAGTTTGATGATGCAACAAAAAAGTGTTCCGAGTGTGGTAAAAGATTAAAAGTTGTGCTTACAAAAGAAGAACAGGAAGAATTAAAAAAACAGAATGATGATATGGTAGCCATCAATACTATGATGCCAATGTAATTGACAAATTCCAATTTACCAAACAGACACAAGCTCAAGCTTTAATCCCTTAATGCATCTTACATTCTGCGGGTTTTACTATGTATCAAAAACCGGTCTATGGTTTCTTCCATAGACCGGTTTAACTGTTTTACTGCTCCCCCTCTGACAGACAGTGCTTTCCGCAGACTTTATTTTTATATTATCTTTACATTTATTGCCACGCTGTCAAAAGGCTTTACCTTTCCATACCACAGCAGGTCAAAGCTTTCTGCCAAAGTTTTGTCATTTATAAGCTGCAAGGCGTTTTTCTCTATGCTTTTCTGCAGCAGGTCAACAAATTCCGCCTTGCTTTGCTTGTCCGCTGCCATACCCTTATAGCTTTTAAGGCTTGCACAGATATTTATATTAAGTTTGCCATTTTCCACACTGTAAAATACAGATATCCCCTCCAGCACAGCAGAAAAACTGCTGTCGTTGCTTTTAAAAGAATAGCTGCCGCTTTTTATATTGGCTGTAAGCATATCAAACACAACGCTCTGCTCTGTGCCCAAAGTTGTGTAAAGCTGTGAATTAACAACCATATTTTTTATCCCCAGGTCGTAGTTTTCCACCACCGCTGTTATCCCCTCTGCGGCCTTGCAGCTGTAAAGGGGATATTTTTTCTGGTCTGAATCTATATACTTTTCTGCATCCTGCGTGGTATCCCCCTCTGCCACTATTATATCGGGGCTGAACCTTGCATCCATAAGTGCAGTATACAGGCTTTGCATACCGTATCTTACAGTCTCTCCGTCGCAGATTGCATATTTGCACAGCTTTAAATCGTACCGGCTTTCATTTAACAGTTCCACCAGTGTGTTTTCTATGCCGCTGTTGGCTTTTTCTGCTTTAAGGTAGGACGGTTTTTCCTGCGAATAGTCGTAGTAGTACAGCGAAATATAGTCCCTGTCCACCGTTACAAGCTTTACAATACGCTTTTCGCCATACTGCCTGCAGCCTGTAAAAGCAAGGCACAGCATAAGCAGCAGTATCAGTTTAACCTTTTTCACAACAGCACCCCCTTTGCGGTTTAAACAGTTTTTGCATTGCCAGTACATACAGAATTACCGCCCCAAAATAGTTTATCGTCTGTATTATGGCCATAAAATAGTCAAATCTTTTGATTGTATTGCCCGAATATATCTGAAAAAGAGACTGTAAAGGCGAAATACTATACAGCAAATCCCCTCTCACACAAAGTCCCTGCAGCAAAGTTGTGCAGAGGATAAACAAGGCTGAAAAGGCAATATATCTGTTCTGGGCATAAATCCTCCCCTTTCCCTTGGGGATAAGTGCCGCAAGGGTCAGCAAATCCGCAAAAAGGAACAGTTCCGATACCGAAAAGCTGAAGGATACATCGTTTGCATAGATATTTGAGACTTTCAGCTTACCGGCACAAAGCAGAAGTATAAGCAGGACAAACACCACGTTTACAGCCATAAAAAAGCTGTACAGCTGCAGGGTTCTGCCCTGCTCCATATTGTATACAAGCAGTGCCGCTCCCACTGCACACAGCAGGATTGCAAGGGTGTTTGAGCCGTGAAAAAGATGGAAATACTGCGTAAAGCTGTATGTCATAGTAAGTATCCTTGCCGTTATTGCCAAAGCTGTAAGCTGTTTAATCACGCCCTTTGAAAAATCAATATTCTGTATGATATAAACAACGGCAAAGGCCGCCGCCACAGAGATAAAAATGTGCAGTATTCTGTCCCGAGGGAACACAGGCTGCATACTGCCGCAGACCATAAAATCCACGGCGGCACCGCAGAAGCCAAGCAGTGCAAAGCTGCGAAGATATGTTTTTTCCAATCTGTACTTACCCCTTTCGGTTTATTGTTCTCCAGCTTGATTTGAGAAAAATATCTGTGAGCTGTTTTCGGTTGCTGAATGTTATTTTTGGAATATAGCTTTTACCTGCCGCATTTACATTTACAATATTCAGCATCATTAAAAGGCAGGCAAAAGCAAAGCCTACACCGCCAAAAACACCCGACAGCAGCAGAAAAATTATCCTTAAAACTATAATTGCCTCGTAAAATGATGGCACCACAAAGGACATTATTGTGCTTACGGCACATACAATAAGCACAGCCGAGCCTATAAGCCCTGCATTTACTGCCGAGTCCCCTATTATAAGTGCCGCAACAAAGGACACCGTATGCCCTATTGCCTGGGGCAGCCGCAGACCTGCCTCCTTTATAATCTCCAGCGTAATCACTATTATTATAGCCTCCATAAAAAGCGGCAGCGGCGTGGACTGCTTTGAGGAAAAGATAAAGAATATAAGCTTTTCTGGCAGGGTTTCGGGTGCAAAGTTTGCAAGGGCAATGTACAGCCCTGGCAGCATAACCGAAACAACAAAGGCAATATACCGCAGCAGCTTTGTTACAGAAACAAAGTAGGGCCGCTGCACATAGTCATCGCTTGTATAAAAATGCTCGCTGAACATAAAGGGATACACAAGTGCAAAGGGGCAGCCGTCCGCAATTATGCCAATTTTGCCCTCGCAGATTTTTGCACAGAACACATCGGGCTTTTCGGTATAGGACACCGCACTGAAAACCGAATGCTTTGTGGTGTCCACAAAAGGTGCAAGATATCCGCTTTCGGTTACTATGGGGATATTTACCTTTTCAAGGCGTGCTTTTACCTTTGCAAGTGTGGTTTCGTCGCAGTAGTCACGGTGGTAATATATGGAAATTTCCGTCTTTGTAACGGTGCCAAGCTGCATTGTTTCTATAACAAGACCATCGCTGCGTATTCTTCTGCGGACAAGTGCCATGTTTTTCCTGCCAGTATCACAGAAGCTTTCCCTTGTGCCACGCAGACTGCCCTCTGCCTCGGGGGCGGATATGCCCCTTGAGGGATATCCCTGTGCAGGCGCAATCAGTGCTTTGTCCACACCGTCAATAAGTATGACGGCAAAACCTGCTGTGAGAAAAAACAGCACCTTTTCAAAGCTTTGGGCAGGCTGTGCGTTAAATGGTATTGTGGTTTCCTGCATTATATAGTCGTACGCCTGCTGCGGTGTAAAGTCTGCCTTTATGCTGTTTAACGGACGCAGGTTTACCTGCCACAGATTTGTTATATTGGTTAAATCCTCGCACATAATTATTGCCGCTTTATGCCCAAGGATATCTATCCGTTTTTCAAAATAGTCCACCGACTGACCAAAATATCCCTTTATCTCCTCTGTGTTTTTTTCCATACTGATGTACAGCTGTTTTTCCAAAATCAAATCACCCCGCAGTTATTATGGGCCGTATGATTATTTTCTAACCATTTATGCCATAATACAGCGAGGTGATTTTTTTGATTTCGGTAATATTCAGAACTGTTGTAATGTATATACTTGTGGTATTTGCCATGAGGGTAATGGGCAAGAAAAATCTGGGTGAATTTCAGCCCAGCGACCTTGTGTCCACCATACTGATTTCTAACCTTACCTCCATTGTTATTGAGGAGTCCCACCTGCCTGTGGCATACTCCATCTCTGCCATACTTATTATTATGGCACTGGAGGTTTTTGTTTCTCTGTGGGTTAAAAAAAGCGAAAACTTTGCCCATATAGCACAGGGAAAATCGGTTATTCTGGTGCAGGACGGAGTGATAAACCAGAAGGCTATGAAGGAGCTGCGTTTTACTGTGGATGACGTGCTGGAGGCTTTGAGAGGAAAGGATATATTTTATCTTGAAGAAGCAAAGCTTGCCATTGTGGAAACCACAGGCACTGTAAACATCTACAAGGACCCCAACGCAAACACAAATATAAAAAAGGCTGCCCTGCCACCCATGCCTGTGGTTGTGGACAGCAAAATAATCCTTAAATATCTTAAAATATCGGGCTTTGGAGAAGAAAAGGTGCACAGCATTCTTGAAAAAAACGACCTTACACCCGACAGGGTTCTGCTTATGCTGCTGGACTGCGACGGGCAGTACAACATTACCCTTAAAGAGGAGGTTTAATATGAAAAGAGTGGCCGCCACATTTTTGTGCATCGGGGCAATTGCCCTGTACACAGTTTTTTCCTTTGGATACATCTCTGACTTTGCCGATGATATGGAAGCAGAAATTTTTACGGCACAAAAGGAAAACTATACAGCCGAAAACATTGAGGATATAAAGGAATGTGCTGCGGAAAGCAGAAAGGTGCTGCTTTTTATAGCCAATAAGGAACATATATCCGATATGGAAAATGCACTTGCAGGGCTGGAATTTGCTGCACAGCATAAGAATATGCAGGATATAAAAACCTATGAAAAAATGCTGCTCAATGCAATTGAGGAAATAAAAACAGCAAGCCATACACTTTATTAGAGTGTATGGCTTTGATTATTTTTATCGCGGGAAAGAATATTATCAGTGATACTTTCTTCTGATGCATTTTAATGATGCTTTTTAGTTTTCGGTTTTCTTTTTAAGCAGCTCGCTCAGTTCTTCAAAGAAGGTGTTGATGTCGCTGAACTGTCTGTAAACAGATGCAAAACGCACATAGGCAACCTCGTCCAGCTTTTTAAGCTCTTCCATTACCATCTCGCCGATTTCAATGGAGGACACCTCTGCCTTGAGGCTGTTTACCAGTTTGTATTCTATATTGTCTGTGGCTTTTTCCAGGTCCTGCATGGAAACGGGACGTTTTTCGCAGGATTTAATCATACCTGCAAGAATTTTATCACGGTTGAAGGCCTGCATGGAGCCGTCCTTTTTGACAACTGTGATAGGTGTAATCTCCACAGTTTCAAAGGTTGTAAATCTTTTCTGGCAGGACATACATTCTCTGCGTCGTCTTATTCTCTGGTTATCCTCTGTAGGACGGGAGTCGATAACCTTGCTGTCGTTGTTTCCGCAAAAAGGACATTTCATAATGCTTACCTCGCATATGTTTGTGAATATAAATTGAATATATATTAAGTATATAATTTTTACAGTGGTTATTCAAGTGATATTACTGTGAATTATGCATATTTCTGCAGTTTTTCCACCGCCTGCACCAACTGGCTGTCGGATTCTATCATAGGAGAATACAATTCCACCAGTGCGGCCTCGGCCTTTGTGTTTTCTTTTATATATTTAAAAAATCTGTCGTAGTCGCAGCTGCCCGTAAATGGCACAAGGCTGTGTTTTCTGCCTGTAAAATCGCTTACATGCACATGGCTTACCCTGTCCTTTACAAGCTCCAGTATCTTATAGATACTCTGGTGCGATTTTATTGCCTGCTTGATATCAAAGGTAAATTTTACATCCTTGTCTGCATACTTTACAAATTCCTGCAGATTTTTAATGTATCCGCATTTGAATTTATACACGTTTTCCTGCGAGATATATACGCCGTATTCCCTTGCCCTGCGGGAAAGCAGATTGAGGTTGTGGCAGTACCTGTGCATATCCATAAAGTCGTATGTCATAAGACAGCCGTGCAGCACCACATATCTGCAGCCAAGTATATTGCAGGCTTTAAAGTATGCTTCGTAAATCTGTATGCTGTCCTGCAGCTTGTAGTCGTGCTTTGAAAAAAACATAAAACTTTCTATGGCCGAGGTGTAGGGATGGATTGAAACCACCTGCATACCGTAGCTGTCAATTATGCTTTTGAGATTGCAGAGAAAATCTTCGCCGAGTTCGCTGTGGGTGTTAAAGAAAATTTCGATATATTTTATCCCCAGCTCCCCTGCTCTTTTTACTGCCTCGGTTGTTTCCTGCGGGAAAAAGCAGCCTGTGGAAAGACCTATATTCACAATTAATCACCTCGCAATAACAATATACTGTATATTATAAAAAAAGGAAGCCTGTAATGCAAGGCTTCCTTTTAATTAATTATTTAGCTTTTTTAGCAGCTTTTTTCTTTTCGTAGTCTACCCATGTAGGACCTGCAATGCAGATTGTGGAGTAAACACCGGAAATCATACCAAGTGTAAGTGGGAATGCAAATGTAACAATGCTGTTAAGACCTGCAACAAATGCAACTACACAAACTGTACCAAGAGCAATGATTGTTGTAACAGTTGTATTTACAGAACGAACCAGGGACTGGTTGATACTGAGGTTTACAAGCTGATCGTGTTTCATTGTTGGATAGAGTTTTTTGTTTTCTCTTACACGGTCGTAGATAACAACTGTATCGTTTACGGAGTAACCGAGAATTGTAAGAAGTGCTGCGATGAAGTTGCCGTTAATAGCAAAACGGCAGAGTGCAAATACACCAAAGATGATGATAAGGTCGTGGATAAGAGCAACGATAGCTGTGGAGCCTGCTGCAAGACCGCCGATTCTTCTGAATCTGATAGCGATGTAGATAAGAATAAGTGCACAAGCTGCAACAAGACCTACGATACTCTTAGCAAAGAATTCTTTACCGATTGTTGGGTTAACATTGTTAACTTCAAGCTGTTCCACATTGTTTTCAGCATATTTTTCGCTGAGCATTGTTTCAATTTCGGCAAGTTTGTCTGTTGTAACAGTCTGTTCGCCAGGGAGAGAAATTGTAAGTGTATCTTTGCCTGTAGCTACATTGCTGCCCTGCTGAACTGTAAGTTCGTTGCCGAGAATGCCTTTGAAATCTGCTTCAACATCGGAGATGGAGATTTCGTTTTCGTAGCCATATGTGAGCAGTGCGCCGCCCTTGAACTGAATGTCCATGGAAACACCTGCAATTGCGCTGTATATAAAGATGATAGCAATAAGTGCTGCAGAAACAATGTAGAACTTTTTGCTGTTTGCAATAAAGTTGAACATTTTTCTTGCTTTGTAGGATTTTTTAGCACCGTACAAAGCAGGATTGCGGAACATTTCCATTTTGGAAACACTTCTGAGCATAAGTCTGGAAGCACCGATACCAAATACAAAGTTAAGGATAACACCGATAAGAAGTGTGTAACCGAAAGAGTAGATAGCACCTGCTGTAGCTGGACCAAACATAAAGAAGATTGGTGCAAAGATTTTTGCAAAAATACCGTCTGTAGGACCAAATGCACCCATAAGAACAGCAGCAACGATAACAACTGTTACGTTACCGTCAACGATTGCTGCAAGACCTCTGGAGAAGCCGTTTGTAAGAGCTTCGTCAATGCCGTTGCCGTCACGCAGTTCTTCTTTGATTCTTTCAAAAGTAATAACGTTTGCGTCAACACCAATACCGATAGCAAGGATAATACCTGCAATACCAGGAAGTGTAAGTGTAAAGCTGTTGTAGTCCGGGAAGAAACCGGAGATACATGCCAATGTTGTTGCAACCTGACCGAGAAGTGCAATTACAGCAATAACACCAGGCAGTCTGTAGATAGCGATAATAAAGAGAGCAACAAGGATAAATGCAATGATACCTGCTTTTACCATAGCGCTGAGGGAAGATGCACCAAGTGTTGGGCTGATTGTGGAGAAGCTTTCTGCAGAAAGGTCAAATGGCAGAGAACCTGCATTAATTTTATCTGCAAGAGCTTTTGCACTGTCTGCATCAAAGTTGCCTGTGATAATTGCATTACCGTCTGTGATTGCAGACTGTACTGTTGGTGCAGAGATGCATTCTTCGTCCATCCAGATGGAGATTACACCTTTTTTAGGTGCAAGGTCTGTTGTTGCTGCTGCAAATTTTGTTGCGCCTTCGCTTGTAAGCTCAAGGTGTACAACATATTCAATCTGACCTGTTGTTGTGTTCTGCTGGCTGCCTGCGGATGCCTTTTTGATATCGCCGCCTTCAAGGATGATGTTGTCTGTAGTTTTGTCCACTGCAAGACCATCGCCGTAGCCTTCTCTGAATGTGAGAACAGCACTTGCGCCGATTTCGTTAATTGCATATTCAGGGTTAAAGTCTTTTTCGTCTTCTTTCCATGGGAAACGAACGATGATTCTGTCTTTGTTGTAGTCTATATAAACTTCGTAGTCTGTAATGTTAAGACCAACAAGTCTCATTTTGATAATAGACTCTGCGGCTTCGAGTTCTTCATCTGTAGCATCCTGACCTTCTGCAGGCATAAATGTTGCGTCTACACCGCCTTTAATATCGATACCAAATCTTATATCGCTTGCGCCTTTGAACCATACGGTTTCAGTGTCGCCATAT
>JAFSFT010000039.1 GCA_017435045.1 Oscillospiraceae bacterium | reverse complement strand
GCGGCGAAGGAGCGGAAGAGTAAAGATATGTCATATTGCTTGATAGAATAAAAATTTTTTAGCAATATGTTCCTTGTATAATATAAGCAAAGGAGTTATCCTGCCATTTGCGGCAGGATAACTCCATATTTTTATACATTCTCTGTCGGCTTTGTTTCGATTTTTATTGTTAATTTTAATTACTTGCGTTATGACTATCCGCACCAGTAAAGGGAGATAAAGATGGTTGCTGATATATTGTTAGAAATTTTTTATTTTAAAGAAATCTCTCTTAAACCTTTATAATCGGCATAGAATCCATCACCGCACAGCAGTAACCCTTCCTCAAAGCGTTCATCGTCACTGGATCTGAACCCTACATCCGCGAAAAACGATTTTATCCTGTATTTTTCAGAGAGCAACATCATTTTATCGAAGATTTCATCAGCCAACCCGCAGGTGTTATTAATGCAATATCCTCTGACCAATATGAACACAAGCTCATCATCTTTTTTTGCAATTATGTTTGGAAATGCATTTATATCATCTGTTATAGAAACTATCTGATAACCGTTTTGGATAAGGTCATATTCATATACAATCTGTAATGCAAAGTTTTGTATTTCTTCATCTGTCATTATATCGAAATCTGAATAGGAAGGGATCCCGTTGCCCCAGTTTCTTGGCGATTTAGTATATGTTTTTATACCATCAAAGTCTGTATGCAGTAAAGTTTCCAACAAGAAACTTTTGTCCATATAAAACTGTGTAGTATATGGATCAATCACAATGCCGTCAAGGACGCTGTTTTCAAAGACAACATCCAGCAGTTTATTAATGTCTGTTACAGTGATATCTGCACGGGATTCTTTTTTGAATTCTGAATTATCTGACAAAAAACCAACATAAGTGTTTCCACGACTGTTAAAGGTGAGAAGACGTATATTGTTTTTATCTTCAGCTTTAACAAGCATAGGAACCCAGGCGGATTCATCGGCAAGGTTTTTCAGTTCGGTTTTAAACTGTTGCAAGGATGCGTTATCTTGATTTTCGGCAAATTTTTTGAGAGCTGTGTTAAGTGGAGTTCTCAACATAGTTTCGTTTTTTCTGAATGACATTTTTGTTCCTCCCTGACATCAATTATGTTTTATACTATACCTGAATTATATTTTATATTCAGGTATAGTACAAGACACAGCACTGTTTATGGGCAGGTTTATCACTGCTGTGTGCCGAAAAACGACAACTGAGATTTTGCCTGTTTTCACAGCACTATAACTAATGTAAAATATAATCAGAGCTTAAAGATTTATAAAATTTACAGGAGGGTAATGTTATGGCAATGTTTATGGAATGTTTTGATCTTGAATTTCTGACAGAAACAGAGGAGATGACTGAAGCATTTGTCAGATATGTACTTTCAGAAGGCAAACCTATAACAGGATATACAGGTGATTTGTACATCAACCTCAAATGTGGTGATTCTGAATTTATGGCAAGGAATATTGTGGATCATGAAAATGAGAGAGTTGAATTTATCGGAATGGATACACACAGTTCGGGCCGTGCGGTGTGGGATGTTCGCATTAGCGGGATAAACCTTAAGGATGATGAAGAGGATGATACCTTGCTTAAACGCCGTCTTGTGGTGAAGAATAAAGATACCGGGGATGGTATGGCTGTGGTGAATATTGTCAATGCGGATGTACTGCCAAGTTTTCTGGAGGATGATATTATAAATCTTCAGATGGTGGCATTTGCACGTAAGATTGATTATTTTGCAGATGAGGATGCATATGCAGACAGTATTGAGAAAGGTAAAGACGGCAAAAAAATGTTGCTTGCAGACGGATTTATTTTTCCGTCAGGGATGCTTCTCAACCGTAATCCAAACGGAAAAGATTACGCCAAAAACAACTGGATGGATGACCATGTGGTGATAAAAGGTGTGGTAAAGCATTTTTATCCCGGAAAGACAACCATTGGAGGTGTAGAATGCGACGATTATGTTATCTGTGTTATTGATACCTCCTTCGGAGAACTTGAACTTATTCATTCTATCGGTCAGGTGGACGAAAACCAGAGAGACAATATGCGTGCAGGAGCTGTGGTTTCTGGGGTATTTGTTCTTTCGGGCGATGCGGCTATCGATGATTACGAAAACGGTATCGTTAAAGATGAGGAACACCATCTGCGTTTGTTGAGACATGTGCTTACAACATCAGAAGACAGACGTCTCAACGGTGTGTTTGCAGATGATGCGGTGTATGTTTCCGATTGGGCGAAAGAAAGTTTTATTGGCAAGCAGTCGGTTATTGAAAGATTTGAATATTTGTCCCGAACAATAAAAAGCAAACGTTTTGCGCATATGGCGACAATTACCGAAATTAAAAATGATACGGATGAAAAACTTCCGTATGAAGTTGGCAAGAGATGTCTTGTTATGGCTTATGATGAGCCGGATAACTATGAATCCATCTGTTTTATTGATATGGATAAGGATAATAATATTTCCCGTATTCATTTCTGTCAGGACAGCAGATATTTCTTCCGCGTTGATAAAAAGTTTGTTGCACCTGAAAGGGAATTCGAATATCCGGATAACTTTTTTGAGCCTATGCTTGCAAGGGCAAAATATTTTGATTTCATAGATGAAGAAACGGAATATGAAGATGTAATGGCGCAGAAAAACAGAAATAAGGATACGGCAAATCTTGCAAAATATATTGTTGATAACCATACACTTTTCTGTACAGAAGAAAATTTTGACTCTCTGGAAACTGACAGAAATCTGTTTGGATATTCATTTGTCTATGGCATAAAAATGGTATTGGACAAGGCGTTTACAGATGAAAATGAAAAGTTTTCTGATCAGTACCGACTGACTGATGCGGTAAACGGAAATGTTGCAGAACAGGACAGAGAACTGTTTGAAAAAGCAAGAGGATTTTATAACGATTATGGACTCTATGTGGAAGGAAATAATTTTTCCGACGAAGAAATAGATAAGGTGATGACAGATTCGATGGAATTTGTTCTTAAACTAGGTCAGCTTTGTGCAGAAAAGAATTTCATGAAGGAGAAGGAAAAGGCAGAAGAAACTGGCGGCGAAACAGAAAATATTAAAAAGTTCTATTTCCACGATGCGTATGAGTTTGCAACCTATATTACTATGAATAAAGACAAAGATGAAAATTCAAAGGGCGTAGATACAGTATGGAAAAGTCCTGACAGATACATTGAGCAGTATCAGAAAGGTTTTGCCTTGTTTGAGAAAGGTGATTACCTTGCAGCCATAGATGAGTACAAAAAATGCTTTGTGCTTAATCCGATTGCGATTTTTGCAAGATTTGAAATCTGTGAATCATATATCAAGCTTGGTGCGTTTGACAAGGCTAAGGAAGAACTTAAGCTGCTTAGCTGTTACATTGTAAAGAAAAATGATGCGGCAAGACTTTATCGCCGATACGGATTTATTGCGATAGAAGAAGAAAAGTATTCACTGGCAGTGGCATGTATGAGATATAGCCTCGGCTTTGAAAAAAATGAGAATGCAGTCCATGAAGAAAAATATGTGGAACAGTTGACAAAAAGAAAATATATGTTCCTCAATATTACCAAAGAGTTTAAAATTCATTCAATTCCTATGTTAAAACTGGAAGATATGAAGGATGAGTAAATATATTATTGGCATATATAAAAACAGAAATTCAGGATGACGATACAGCGTATGCATCTCCGAAATGCGAACTTTATTTACGTAAGATAGAGGATTTATTGGGACAGTACATATGGAAATACATAGTATCATAGCAAGTACGGACAGTTACAGGCCAATACAATTGAGAGCAAGGTGGTGTTGATTGTGAAGGTAAGATGGAATGGTAAAACAGAATTTTTCGGTCTTACAAACGGCAAGATATATGAAGTGATCTCGACAGAGAAAGACTGGTACAGAATAATCGACGATAGTGGCGAGGATTATCTGTATCCGCCGGAACAGTTTGATATCATAAATGATAAAACACTATATTGCCCTGTGTGCGGACAAACTGTTTTTGAATGCTGGAGTGATTATGAGCAGTGTGATATCTGTGGATGGTATAATGACGGTATACAGTACATAAATCATGGATACGAGGGTGGCTGTAACAAAAAGAGTGTAAATCAGCTTAAGGAAGAGTGGCAGATAAAGCAGTTAAATGCACAAAAAGATTATGGAATAAAACTCCAATATCTTGGCAAACCATTTACAGGTCATGTGCTGACCGTGTATATTTCTGAAGATGAAAACACAAAAGCAAAAGCGGTGCAGACAATCGAACGATTTAAATGGCTTGTAAGCACAAATGCTTTTGCGGCACTTATCTATGAATTTGAAAATGGTGATGTACTGCAATACTGTGGTGGAAAAGAATACTTTATACTTGAATATATAAGAATGATTGGAAAAACACCGAACATCCGCCGCATAAAAATGAACAGCAGAAAAAAACTTGCAGGAAAGTATTGGTATTATTATGGAGAAGATTATGGAGAAACTGATGAATGTGAGATGATAACATCGGCACTTCTGTCAGAACTGATAGTGTATACCATAAACTCGGATAAAACTGATTGGCTGGAATTTCTTGACAATATGTGCAGGAAATATGATCTGCATACCGACAGCTATACTATGACAGGCAAAGGTCTGACAAAAATCAGCATAAATAAATCTGTGCGCAAAAGTTCAATTTACAGCGGCTTTTTATGCGATGACTATGCAGAGGTTATATTTATTCCCCAGTGCAATGTATGTAAGAAACGTCCTTATTCGGAGTGTGGTTATTATACGGATAGCAAAAAACATACCAAATACAAAAGTGTAATAAACTGTCGTGGGTTTGAGGAGGATGAAAACAGTCCGTCGTACAGCCAATACCTATGCTATCGTAATCGATGCTTTGGTTGTGAATTTGAAAAGTGATAAAGATTTCCTGTAAAACCAAAAGTCTCTGTAGTGTACATACCTACAGAGACTTTTATATCTGAAACTATGATATTTATCATCAGCTAAAAATCTTTTACAATTTCCAGACCTTCTGCTATGGCGATCCGGATTTTTTCTTCAATTTCTTCTTCAGAAACATAGTCCATATTCTGGGCAGAGATTGTCTGCAATGTGCCCATACCCCACAGCCATGAAAGTGCATTAAGGTAGGATGAGCCCTGCTCGAGCACATCGCCGGTGGAGATATCCATACCTCTGGTGGTGATATATAAAAGCTTTTCTGATTTGCAGTTGCCGTAACAGATTTTGTCATCTGTTTTGAATGTAACATCCAGTATGGAGCACAGCTCAAGGAAGTTTTTGAGCGCTGCAGGAATAGACATATCCCAGAAAGGTGCAGCTATCACTATTCTGTCTGCATCACGCACACTTTCTGCCCATGACATAACGGTTGGGTCGATAACACCACCTGTTCGTTTAAGGATTAAATCCTTCTGCACAACAGACAGATTCAGGTCGTTGATAACAATGGTCTGCACATCATATTTTTCCTTAAGTGCTTCCACTACAGGTGTTGCAATTTTCTTTGTGCGGGATAATTCGTCTCTGATGCAAGCATCGATATACAATAACTTTTTCAAATGTATCACTCCTCGGTTTTAAAATGAACAGTTTATCTTTTTTCAGGGATAATTTCCAACCAGTATCCGTCAGGATCCTCGATAAAGTAAATGCCCATAGCAGGGTTTTCAAAACAGATGCAGCCCATTTTTTCGTGAAGCCTGTGTGCTGCTTCATAGTCATCCACTTTGAAGGCAAGGTGAAATTCGCATTCGCCAAGGTCGTAGGCTTCCGGATGTTCGTCAAGCTGTGTCAGCTCAAGTTCGAAAGAGCTTTCTTCATTGCTCATAAAAACAATAGTAAATCCGTCGCCTCTTTTACGTCTTACTTCGCGAAGACCAAGGGCCTTTTCGTAGAAAGCCATGGACTTTACAAGGTCTGCAACATTGTAGTTTTCGTGTACCATCCGGAATTTCATATTTAACCTCTTTTCTGCATATAGTTCTATGCGTATAAATTGTTTTATGCTAATTCAATGATAATATACCTGAAAATGAATGTAAAGAAAGTTTTTGTTTGTACACTGTCGTGTGCAAGTAAATGTATATGCTGTTGACTTACTATCGTGTAACTTTGGTACGAAGTGATATTAAAAACGGAAAAGTTAATATTTTACGTTTTTGTTTAAGACATACAGCGTTTAGATACGTTAATATTACCTTGACGGCCAGCAGTTGATTGCTATATACAAATTGCCAAACCCCTTACAGCGATGGTATAATAAATACCATAATAATCACCTTAAAAGGAGAAAATTATGGCTGCAAATAATTGGTATAAAGACAGAGTGTTCTATCAGATATGGCCGCGTTCTTTCAAGGATGGCAACGGTGACGGTATGGGGGATCTGTACGGAGTTTATGAAAAGCTGGATTACATAAAATCCCTTGGCTGTGACGGCATATGGTTTTCGCCGCTATATCCATCCCCTGGGGTGGACTGTGGCTATGACATCTCTGATTATATGGATATAGCAGAAGAATTCGGAGGTATGGAAGCGTTTAAAAAGATGCTGGATGGTGCCCACGAACGAGGGATGAAGGTTATTATGGACCTTGTTGTTAATCACACCAGTGACCAGCACCAGTGGTTTCAGAAAAGCCGACAAAGAATAGACCCGTATACCGACTATTATATCTGGCGACCTGCAAAACCGGGCGGCAAACTGCCAAACAACTGGGACTCTCTTTTTGAAGGCAAAGCCTGGACCTGGGACGAGGTGCGCGGCGAATATTATATGCATCTGTTTGCAATACAGCAGCCGGACCTTAATATGGATAATCCTCTTGTGCGGGAAGAGGTGAAAAAAATTCTGCGTTTCTGGCTGGATATGGGGGTGGACGGCTTCCGAGAAGATGTTATCACCTTTATTTCAAAGCCTGAAGGCCTGCCGGATGATAAGCTGATGCCTGCGTCAAAGGGCATATTTATGTTCAATCACGGGCCACATCTCCACGAATATCTTGAAGAATTCAAACGGGATGTATTTTCCCATTATAATTGTATGGTCCTTGCGGAGGCACCACTGGTAACACCAAAGAAAGCACTGGAGTATATAACTGAAGAGGACAATCCTGTGCTTGATATGATGATTCAGTTTTCCACACAGGAAGCAGACAGCTTTATGACTGACTATATTCATATGCCGTTTAACCTGCGCAAGCTTAAAAGAAACTACACCAAATGGCAGCAACAGCTGGATGGCAAAGGATGGAATATGCTGTATATTGAAAACCATGACCATCCGAGAATGGTGTCCAGATACGGCAGCGAAAAATTTCAGAGAGAAAGTGCAAAAATGTTGGCAGTATCTTACCTGTTCCAAAAAGGTACACCATTTATTTATCAGGGGCAGGAAATCGGTATGACAAACTGGTATCCATCCGACCCTGAAATGTACGAAGATGTGCAGACACGCTGGCAGTACTTTAATGTGGCTACAAAAAAATCTCCGGAAAAGAGGCTGCAGCGGCTGTGGCACGGTTCCCGAGATTCCGCCCGTACACCTGTGCAGTGGTCTGGAGAAGCAAATGCAGGCTTTACCACAGGTACACCCTGGTTTTATGTAAACGAAAATTATAAGCATATAAATGTGGCTGAGCAGGAAACAGATGAAAACTCTGTGCTTAATTTTTATCGCCGTGCCGTACAGCTGCGCAGACAGCTGTCCTGCGTAAAAAATGGCAGCTACAAAGAGTACGGCAAGTTTTCCTCATCGTTTTATACGTATTCCAGAGAGGATGAAAATGAACGGCTGCTTGTAGTATGCTCATTTAAGGGCAAGGCGAAAAAATGGAGCGTGCCTGTCGGATTTGACCTTTCAGATGCAGAAATCCTGCTGTCAAACTATGACAATACTGCAGGTACGCTGCTGCAACCATACGAAACAAGGGTGTATTACTGGAAAAAACATAAAATCTGATTAGCCGGCAAATATTATATAAATACATATCAAAGTTTTAAAATACAGCGGTGAACATATGAACAGATTGATTGATGTCTTTAAATCGAATATCTTTTTTGGAATGTATGTGCTTAAAAATACAGAAGACCATGAGTGGATATTATGGGATAATATGCTGGAAGATGCTTTTGAATATATGCGTACAAATCTGACAAAAGAGCAATATACTAAAGCTGAAAAATATCTTACGGAAATGGCAGATAAAATATGTTTTGATTTTTATCCTGTATTTACATTGGATGAAAATGGCGAAAAACATATTGCAGAAGAAAATAAAGATATGAACAAACTGCTGTACCCATATATGCAGGATGTTCTTGCATATATTGACGGGATTATGCATAAGACCATAAAAGAAACAGGGATTCCTTTTATTTACGGCTGTTATAATAAAGAATTATTTATACTGAAAAAGCTTATCAGTGCAGAAAAAAGGGTTGTAGTTCCCGGGTGCTGTACGCTTGTTCAGGATGGTGCATTGAGAATGTGCGAAAATCTTGAAGAACTGATTTTCGAAGAAGGGGTGAAATTTATTTATAGTCCCATTAGCAGGGAAAATGCTGAAAAGCTGAGAAAAATTGAGCTTCCGTCAACTGTAGAATATATTGCACTGTTTGCATTTTCAGAATGCAGAAGCCTTGAGGAAGTTGTGTTTAACGGGGACAATATCCCGTTTTCATACAGGACTTTTGAGCATACAAAATGGTTTGAAAACTACAGGAATTCTCATATAAATCAGCTTTGCACAGAAGGTGGAACAGTGTTCTATTACGATGGAGATGAAAGACACATCACTGTGCCGGCAGGGGTAAAAAATATAGGAGATTATGCCTTTGAAGACTGTGGTATTTCATCTGTATACCTGCCAGAAAGCATAGAACGTATAGGTCAGGGGGCTTTTGCAGGATGTGAATATCTTGAAAGACTTGTTATGCCTCATAGGACAGATTTTGTGGGGGCATTCTGCTTCTGTGGCTGCAGACGGTTGAAAAGAGTGTATGTGGCACCAAAAGCCAGATTGGCTATGCCTGGAGAAAGTTTTATGGGATGTCCTGATGTTGTGGTTTTTGGATACTGCAGTAATGACTCTATGAGATTTATACACGACAAACTTAAAATGCCGTGTGTATTTATGGACGAGTTAAAGTGAAAAAAGACAGATTTTTGGAAAAGTGGTAATAAACAATATAATTGAGTAAATAAAACCGGCACTTCACACTGAAGTGCCGGTTTTATTTGTTTTTATCGGATAATACGGATGACAGGGTTGGTGCCATTGCTTTGAAAAGCGGATATTTACCTGTCATCTGCGGTTATGCCGCAATTTTCGCATATCTTTCGCTACCGATAACCTCCATCATAAAGTTATAAGGCGAAAGCACGCCGCCTGCAAGCATCTTGAAAACTCTTGGGCTTGCACCGCTTACAAGTGCCACGCCGTTTTCGTGCTGTGTAACAGGCTGCTGATTGTTGCGGCTTGCCACGTTCCAGAATATAACCTGCGGCAATGTATAGCCGTGTTTTGCAAACTCCTGCTTTGCCCACTCAAAGTTTGTAATGCCTGCACCCTCAATACAGATGTCAAACTCCATATCACTGATGATATAAAGTTTTGCTGGCAGCTGTTCCTGAGGCAGATGGTTTTTAACCGCAGTATTCAGTATCAGTCTGAACACATTCTGCAGGTTGGTGTTGGCAACCTCGTTGTAGCTCATGCAGTACTGTACCTTGTCGCAGATATCCCTGCCCTTGATTTCCACAAGCTGAGGAGTTTCGGAGAAGGTTATAAAGTGGTTTTTGAAGGCACCATTGTTCCTTTCAGCAAAATAGATGCCGAGAGAAACCGCAACCTCAATAGGCTTTGGATTGTTTGTGCCACTGTACATGGAACCCGAGCCGTCCACCACTACAAGAGCATTTTCACCATTTGTGAAATTTTCAAGTGCATTCCAGGTGGTGTCAATTGCCTTGCGTTCCTTTTCGTCCAAAGTTTTAAAGCACCAGCGGTTGTAGTCGATAAGACTGCGGACAATATCATAAGGTGCAAGAGAACCTGTTTTAAGCACAGCCTCGCCGCCTGCAACCTTGTTCATAAACATTCCGTAACGCTCACCGTCATTGCGCATAAATGCCTTGCGGTACTTGAGCATAGCTCTGGAAGGCTGTTTTTCGTAGTCAAAGGAATAGTCCTTACAGCGAAGGTTGTTTTCGATTATTCTGATTTCACTGCGAAGTTTTGTAAGCAGTCTGCGGTAGTCAGCATCACTTAAGTTAAGATAACGGGCAATGGTTTTTGCCTTTGCAACGGTATCCCTGCTGGATGCATTTACGGAAGGCAGCCACTTGCCAAGGAGAGAAATTTCCTTGTTGTTTGTCAGAGCGTTAAGGTCTGCATCAAGCTGTGTTTTGATTGCCTTTAATGCTTCGTCCTGACAGCTTGTGCCAAACAGGCAAAGCAGGTCATCAAAACGGCCGAACTCGGCAATGTAAGGGATGTTTTTTACCACACTTGCAGGGTTTGTGTCTGCAAGGTAACGGATAATGGTGCGGAAAACCTTGCGTTCACCCAGACCGCCGCGCACATCCCTGCCGAAAAACAGAATTTTCATTGCAAGGTCGGCATCCTCACAGTAAGCGCGGATAAATCTTGCAACAACATCGCTGTCCTCTGCAAAGCGGATTGCACCGATTGTGGCAAAAAGGTCAAGACATTCGCTGTTTGTGGACTGGTGTGTAAGCGCACCGTTTTCGCTATATGTAAAGTTGTTTTCTTTTTTGAGAAAGTTAAGCATAATTTTTACCTCCTTAAAAGACAATGGCCGACAGAGAAGCATTTCTGCTTTGATTAATGTCGGCCGTTGCAAAATATCAAGATGCATTTTGTGAATCGCTGTTTCACCGTGGCGGACGGAAAATCGTCCGCAATCTCCAACGAACAGCGTAAAGCTTTTTTTCAAGAAAAGGTTTGGGTTTGCTGTCTGCATCTTTCTTTTTTACAAAGCACAGTTTTAACATAAAAATCTTTTGATAAAGTTCAAGGGTTATGTAACAGATTTGCTGTATGTGCTTTTGTTTGTCAAAGTGCTGTTTCGATAATAAAGTCCGTTACTTGGGTCGATGATTGCTGTAAGCACTTTTGTTACGATTTTGCCCAAAGCGCGTGATTGGCGGGATACGAAACCCCATAGCTAATTAATGTTCAAAAAAATAATCATCTTAAATTGCTGTTTGCGCTTTTGTTGCCATATCTGTTTTGCATTGCTTTCAAGGTGTTTCTGCCATACGGCTTTCGCTCATAAAGGCAAAACTTTTATTCAGCACAAGCTGTCGGATACTTGCAATACTCTGCAGGCAAAGCGTTGGCGTTCAAAGACCAAAGCCTGTTTTTTCGTTTACCTCCTGAGATCTATGTATCGGCATAAAACCTGCCGAAAACATCTTGAAAATCAGGCATTCTGACGTTTGAAAATGCAGTTAAGGCTTTTCTGTCTTTTGTTTTGTGCCATTCAGTGCTGACCACCTGCGCGGGCAGATGTCATCTTGATAGGCACATTTTATATTAAAGCAAAGGATACTCTTATCGAGCCGCCGCCTCAAAGACAAGAAGCGGAACGCCTTTGCTTTGATAACTTTATTTATCGGCAGACCAGAATACATTTGTTGCCTTCCCTGACAACGATAGTGATTGGAGGGGTTGCTGTTGCTGTCTGTATTCTTCTGTCTGCCGTAAAGCCGAAGCCAGCAAGGTCCATCAAAGCCAACGGACAAAGTGGAGTGCTGTATCTTCGGATAACCGACATTTAAAACCCGTTGTTACCGAAATGATGTGCAAAGCATATGGTGAAGCGGCTAAACCTGCCACCGCATATGTTTTAACGGATACACGAGTATATTAGAGTAGCTGGATGTGCAGTTCCGTTATCTGCTGACCGCACTCAGAAATATCAGACATTGTGCTTTAAAGCCTTCAAGACTCTGTTCTGCTGACCTCACCACAATCTTAAGATACAGAGAGCAGTAAAACGCAATGTGTGTCGGCTTGTTTTGGCCTGTGCAACTTCCATTGGGGTCCAATTCCCCAGGTCGACACAGACTCTGTCGGTCATATAACCTTTGTATACGACTTATATGCATATTAAAGTCTGATATATACAATGCGCATACTTTAAAGGTTTTACAAGACACTATGGTTTTAGCAGCAGAGACCCTTAATCAGACGACGGATTTACAACTGCCGGACTCTTTTTGCTGTCAGTGTCTTATTATTTACAAGATACCTTTAATGCATATATGGATTTGCACCATATCAACCCCTGAGCATAATCCCAGGTGCCCCTTGGGAGCGAATGCAAGATGATATTTGCTGTGGGTATCTTTTTTGCAAAATCAATACCTTTCCCGCGCCTGCATACCAGCAGTTGTTTCGGGTTATGAGCCCGACGCAGGCTGTGCAGTGATTCCCGGGGTACAATTCCCCGACAATGTACACATCTGCTGTGCGGAAAAGGTATTGCACCGCAAGGAGATAAAAACTGTCACTGATTGACAGCCCTTTCTCATAACCATAACGGACTGTTGCCAATCGACATTGCGAAATGGTTGGCGGTGTCGAAAGCAACTTCGGCTTAAAGCTAATCGGCTCCAATTGCCTTTTGCCGCCGAACTCACAGCCGTATGCAACAGGATTATTTCGTCCTGCGGTTGTGTCCGCCTTCGATGGTTTTATGTTATCATCCACGATGAAAATTATCACGGAAAAAAAGTTGCGAGGTGAAAATTATGGAAATTATTTTGCAATTATTTCTGTACCAAACAAAAATGTCATTCTGAGCAAAGCGAAGAATCTCCGTGCTTGATTAAAACGGGAGATTCTTCGGCATAAATTCCTCGCCGGAGACGGCACACCCCTTGTCACTTCGTGACATTCCCCTCGCAGGGGGACCCCGGAATGACAAAATATATTATTTAATTGTATCTACAGATATCTCATCTGTTTTTTCAGTCTTTGCTTTATTCTTTCCACAAGGTCAGCTGGCTCTGTCACCTTTACCATAGGGCCAAAGGATAAAATGCGGATTATAATTTCGCCCTCGTCCTCATTGTCGTACCACACGGTTATTCTGTACCTGTCCTCGCCAAGCTTTTCGGCCCGCTTTTCAAAGTGGGCAAAGTGCATCATAACCCTTTCAAGGGCATTGCGCTTGTCAACAAGTTCCATACAAAAACACTTGTTTTCAGTCTCAAGGTCGGACATACGGTTAAGCTGTCTGCCATAATAGTATTCACAGCTTTGTATACGCCCAAGGTTTATTACCGCGCCATAGGCACATCCGCTGGTGATAAGGCGGAACTTGTCATCCTTGTGGGAATATTCAAGATGTTTTGGTATAACATTCATACGCACAGTGCACCCCTTTGGGTTGCACATATAAATCTGCAAAGGATGATGATTGTCGTTTATAGCTTTGAGTATGGTTTTGAAATGGTGCTGATATTCAGGATTGTCATACTCATCTCCATCAGTATACTGGTCAAAGTATTTTATATCCTCCTGATTGAACAGCGGCTGCACATCGTCACCGAGACCAAAGTCTGTACCGAACAAAGCAATGCGTTTGTCAAGGCTGATTGCCTTGAGCCAGCTTTTTTCAAGGTTTGTCAGAGGGACGGACGGTGTGTTCTTTATCGGTGTTGTTCCGTCAGCGGTTATTATCTGCCATTTTTCTTCCTTTATGGCAGGCACAATGGTCAGCTCACTTTCACAAAAGGCATTTTCGCGGATTATCTGCCTCAGGGTTTTGTCGTTCAGCTGCCCCTTTATGGCACTGTCAATTGCCTTTGCTACCGTCTTGTAGTAAAGGCTGTAAATTTCGTTAAACAGCATTGTCGTCACCGCCTTCCTCGCAGTACATCTCATGCATTTTGCGGATATCCTCTTTAAAGGATTCTTCCAGCCCCTTGTCGGTAAAGCTTATTTTTACAATACGTCCCATAAAGGTGCGTATCCACGGTACAAGTTCCTGCTCGTTGTACACATCGGCGGAAAATCTGCACAGTCCTTTGCCCAAAAGCTCCACATTGCCGCAGCGTTTTTCACGCAGAAGACGTTTATAGATAAAACTTTCGTTTTCGGCAAAGGATACGGTGAATTCCACGTGGTACAGCTGTTCTTCGTGTCTTGTGGCGTTTACACCCCACATATGTTTTTCCATGCGGCACAGCATATTGCGGTAGCGGTCAAAGTCCTCGCATTCCTCAAGCAGTTCCACATCGGTTATGTAGTCAAGGCGGTAGGACATTATTCTGCCAAAATCGTAGTGGTACACCATAACATACTGTCTGCCGTTCTGTGTGCTGATAAAAATTTTCAGCGGAACGGATTTGATGCTGACGGTATTTTCAGTGCGGAGGCTGTGGTTAGTGAATATAATATTGCGTTTTTCCCTTATGGCACACAGCAGTCTGACGAGAATTTCGCTGTCCATTGTCTGTGTTATGTAGTGGTGCTTGAATGCAAAATTATCATTGTTGGCAGGCTTTTTGTCCGCGATAAAGCTGCCGATTACACCACAGGGCGCACTTTCGCTGAAAAAGGCGAGGGCATCGGCATCCACATTTGTGTCATCATTGCAAAGGGTGTACACAACAGTTTTGCCGTCTTTTCTGCCTGCAGCTATGCCAAGGTTTTCGTGTTCCTTAAGCTTTTTGCGGATGGTGGACTCATCAAAAGACAGCGGTGCTTCAAAACATCGCAGATAGTCACTTTCCATCACATCGCAGATATCCCTTGTGGTTATGCCACAAGGGTGGTTTTTGAGTATATCAAGGAGGATAAAATGTAAGGTGATGTCCTTGTCGGTAAAACTGCAGGTTTTCCACGCTTTAAAAAGAGGATTGCTTTTTACGGTACGGCTGTCGATGGAGATAAAAACATTTTTGCCGTTTGCACCGCTTTTAAAGCCCATATATTCGCCCAGCCAGGTTTCAATGCGGCGGCGGTCATCATCGTAACTGCGTGCACTTTTTACGCTGTATTCCTCGCGGCTTTTGAACCCGTAAAGATAAAACTGACGCATATATTCCCGCACACGCTCAAAGTTTTTGATAAGCTCGGTGTATGCCATGGCGGTGCTCCTTTCACAGAATCTTCTGTTTTTATAATATGCTATGGTAATTTATTGGTCAATGGTAAAAATAATAAGCTGTCGGTTTATGGCACATAATGCCGACAGAAAATTGAATTGAAATCATATTGGTGATATATTAATATTACAGCCGAATGAGAGCAAATTTTGCCTTGCACGATGGGCGGTTTGCTTGAGGATAACGGCTGTGTGCTGATAGAGCGTTGTTCTCACCACCTTTGTGGAAGTCTGCGTGTAAAAATCGGCAAAAAATCAGCGATTCTCCCTGTGAGCGCCTTTGCGTGCAAAGGAAGAGCCGTGACAAGAGGTCTTTGGGGAGAATCTGCTTTAAAGAAAAGAGGTTTGTATATGAAAAAAGGTCTTACAGAACTGGTTTTTATTCTTGAACAAAGCTATGCAATGGCAGGGATAAAGGCAGATATTATTGAGAAGTTCAACAGCCTTATTTATGAATACAGAGATGCAAGGAAGGAAACACTGGTAACTACCATAATGTCGGGAACCAGCAGCGTGATTTTTCACGACAGAATAGGGCTGGAAAAGGTAAAACCGCTTACAGCAGAAGATTACATAACCGAAGGGAACAGCGTTCTGCTGGATTCTGTTGGGCTTGCATCCAAACATATTTCAACGATACAGAAATATATCCGCTCCGAGGACCGACCTGAACATACAGTTTTTATCATAGCGGCAAGCGGCAGAAATGATATAAGCAAAACTTACACCGCTGAAAGAATTGAAAGCATTATTGCACAGCGAAAGGAAAAACGTGGCTGGAATTTTGAATTCTGGGGAGTATCTATGGAGAGCCTGTTGGCGGCACATAAACTGAAAAATAAAACAGCGGAAATTGCAGATGACGTGGGAGGGCCAGATGACCTGACCGAGTATGTGGAAGATATTCTGCGGATTTTTGAGAATCGAAAAAACTGACACGGAATACATAAAGGAGTGATTATATGTACGGAGCGATAATCGGGGATATAGTTGGTTCAGTTTACGAATTTGATAATATAAAAACAAAAGATTTTCCTTTGTTTAGCGATAAATGTTTTTTTACCGATGATACTGTTATGACAGCAGCTGTGGCAAAGGCACTGATGCTTTACGGCGAACTTGATACAGAACTGTTCAGATATGGTCTTGTAAAAACGATGCACGAGATTGGCAATAAATATATTAATTGCGGGTATGGTGGAAAGTTCAAGGTGTGGATAAGAGAAAAATTTGATGAGCCCTACAACAGCTGGGGCAACGGCTCGGCCATGAGGGTTTCGCCAGTTATATGGTACGCAAAAACTCTGGAAGAAGCCGAAATCCTTGCAAAAGCCACAGCGGATGTTACCCACAATCACCCCGAGGGCATCAAAGGTGCGGTGGTTACCGCATGTGCAGGCTGGCTTGCAAAAAATGGTGCATCAAAGGAAGAAATAGCGGAGTATATCAGCAGACATTATGATATAGGTTTTACATTGGATGAAATACGCCCGCTATACGCTTTTGACGAAAGCTGCCAGGGAACAGTGCCACAGGCGATGGTGGCATTTCTGGAGTCGGAAAGCTTTGAGGATGCAATACGCAATGCAATTTCCATTGGCGGCGACAGCGACACCCTTGCGGCAATCACAGGTGCAGTTGCTGAGGGGTTTTATGGTATCGACAGCACAATTGTAAAATATGCGGAAAGCTACCTTGATGAAGAACTCAGAGAAACGGTCAATAATTTTGTGAGGTTGTATATTGAAGTTTAAGTTATTGATTTGACACATCCTCATTGTGCAGATTATTATATTTACAGATAATTATCAGAGCTTTGATGGCTTATCAGCTGCAGCAACTGTATGCTGAAAACTATTGCAGACAAAGGACGGCTGATGCTGACAGTAAAAGTAATTGAATAAATTGAGGATATAATATAAAAGTGAGGATTATTATGGCTGATGAAAATATGACATTCAAATTCTGGGATAAATATATGCACCTTGAGGAAGAAGAATTCATACTGTTCAACTTTGTGCTGCAGTTTGACTTTGGCGAGGGTAACAGGGAGTATTCCTGTGAAGATATAAAAGCGGCAGACCTGACATTAAACAGGATAATGGGCTGTCTTAAATTTATTATCTGCGGATATAACGACGGCAAAAGCAACTATCTTGCATTCCTCGATATTGATGACGAGGGCAGTGTGGGATACAGCTTTTTCCCGGAAGGCAGTGAAGAACCTGTGGAAATTGAAGATGCAGAAATCGTGGCGGCAAATATTTATGCTGTAGCAAATGACACTCTTGTCGAAAATTTTATCAAATAGCACAATATCACCCTGTGGAAGATTTTTTCCACAGGGTGTTTTTGCATATATCTGTTCTGATATCAGTTTTTGGTTGTAATCTTACAACTATATTGGTATACTTGATTTATAAAGAATGACCAAGTATGCAATGCTGCGATATGTATATTTTGGTTACATTGACAAGTGAATAATAAAAGTATAAAACAACAGAATCGGAGGTTTTTATTATGGCAAAATCAAGACTTATCGGTGATTATCCGGTTATTGGCATCCGCCCTACCATCGACGGCAGACGCGGTGTTCTCAAAGTGCGTGAATCCCTTGAAGAACAGACAATGAATATGGCAAGAAATGCCGCAAAGCTTTTTGAGGAAAATCTCAAATATTCAAATGGCGAGCCTGTAAAGATTGTTATTGCGGACACAACAATCGGACGTGTGGCAGAAGCTGCAGCCTGTGCCGATAAATTCCGCAAGGAGGGCGTTGACATCACTCTTACAGTAACACCTTGCTGGTGTTATGGTGCGGAAACAATGGATATGGACCCTAACACAATCAAGGCCGTATGGGGCTTTAACGGCACAGAACGTCCGGGTGCTGTTTACCTTGCTTCCGTTCTGGCAACCCATGCACAGAAAGGTCTGCCTGCATTTGGCATTTATGGCCACGATGTTCAGGATGCTGACGATACAGAAATACCTTGCGACGTTAAAGAAAAACTTCTCCGCTTTGGCCGTGCTGCTGTTGCTGCTGCAACAATGAGAGGCAAAAGCTACCTGCAGATTGGCTCTATCTGTATGGGTATCGGCGGTTCTATTATCGACACAGATTTTATCGAAGATTATCTCGGTATGCGTGTTGAATCTGTTGATGAAGTTGAAATTATCCGCCGTATGACAGAAGAAATCTACGACAAGGCAGAATACGAAAAAGCACTTGCATGGACAAAGCAATACTGCATTGAAGGCTTTGACAAAAACCCTCAAGAACTGCAGAAAACAAGAGAAGAAAAGGATGCAGACTGGGAATTTGTTGTTAAGATGATGGTTATCATCAAAGACCTTATGAACGGAAACCCAAATCTGCCTGAAGGCTGCGAAGAAGAAATGGTTGGCCACAATGCCATCGCTGCAGGCTTCCAGGGACAGAGACAGTGGACAGACTTCTATCCAAACTGCGACTTTCCTGAAGCAATGCTCAACACTTCCTTCGACTGGAACGGCGCACGCGAACCTTATATCCTTGCAACAGAAAACGATGTTCTCAACGGTCTTGGCATGCTGTTCATGAAACTGCTTACAAACCGTCCGCAGATGTTTGCGGATGTAAGAACATACTGGAGCGGCGAAGCTGTAAAGAGAGTTACAGGCTATGACATCGAAGGCAAGGCAGAAGAATCTGACGGCTTTATCCATCTTATCAACTCCGGTGCATGCTGCCTTGATGCAAACGGCGAAGCTAAAGACGAAAACGGCAATGCTGTTATGAAACCATGGTATGAAGTTACAGAAGAGGATCAGAAAGCTATCATGGCAAACTCCACATGGAACTATGCAGATATCGGCTATTTCCGTGGCGGCGGTTATTCCTCACGTTTCATTACAAAGGCAGAAATGCCGGCAACTATGATAAGACTTAACCTTGTAAAAGGTCTTGGTCCTGTTTTGCAGATCGCTGAAGGCTGGACAGTGCAGCTGCCTGACGAAGTTACAGATACACTCTGGAAACGCACAGACTACACATGGCCTTGCACATGGTTTGCACCAAGATGCACAGGCGAAGGTCCGTTCAAAACAGCATACGATGTAATGAACAACTGGGGTGCAAACCACGGTGCAATCTCCTATGGTCACATTGGTGCAGACCTTATCACACTCTGCTCAATGCTGCGTATTCCTGTATGTATGCACAACGTACCTGAAGAAAAAATCTTCCGCCCTGCTGCATGGAACGCTTTTGGTATGGACAAAGAAGGTGCTGACTACAGAGCTTGTCAGAATTTTGGCCCTATGTTTAAGAAATAAAATGGAGAACTATTATGGAATATATGGAAATAAGAGAACAGATGTGCGATGTGTGTCATAAAATGTGGCAGCTTGGCTGGGTTGCTGCAAACGACGGCAACGTATCTGTAAAACTGCCTGACGGCAACTTTATGGCAACACCTACAGGCATAAGCAAAAGCTTTATAACACCTGAAAAACTGGTTATCATCAATGCAGAAGGCGAAGTTATCTCCGGTCTGCCCGGATACAAGCCATCAAGCGAAATTAAAATGCATATGAGATGCTACAAGGAACGTGACGACGTGGGTGCTGTTGTGCATGCACATCCGCCAACCGCAACAGGATATGCTGTTGCAGGCAAGAGCCTTGATGAATATTCATTGATTGAAACAGTTATTGCCATCGGATCAATCCCGCTTACACCATACGGCACACCATCCACAAACGAAGTGCCTGAAGCTATCGCACCGTATCTGCCTGAACACGATGTTTTCCTGCTGCAGAATCATGGTGCTCTCACAGTAGGTGCAGACCTTATCACAGCCTACTATCGAATGGAAACACTGGAACTGTTTGCCAAAATTTCCCTTACAGCACATTTGCTTGGCGGTGCACAGGAAATTGCAAAACCACAGATTGACAAACTGCTTTATCTGCGCGATAACTACTATCATGTAACAGGTAAACACCCTGGCTACAAACACTACAACAAATAATTTTCGGAGGTCAGTATGTCATATTGTCTTGCCATTGATATAGGAGCTTCAAGCGGCAGACACCTGCTTGGAGAAATAAAGGATGGAAAGCTGGATATCACCGAAATTTACCGCTTTGAAAACGGTATAAAAGAGGTGGACGGCACACTTGTGTGGGATACTGATGCCCTTTGCGAAAGCGTAATTGCAGGTCTTGCCAAGTGTAAGGAGGCAGGTAAAATTCCGCATACTGTGGCAATCGACACCTGGGGTGTTGACTATGTGCTGCTGGATGAAAACAGCAGGGAAATTCTGCCCTGTGTTGCATACAGAGACCCAAGAACCGAGGGTGTTCCCGAAGAAATTTACAGGCTGATTGATAAAAACAAGCTTTACCGCAGAACGGGCATAGGCGAGCAGAACTACAATACCATCTTTCAGCTGTGGTGCGATAAGCTCAGCGGCAAGATGGACAAAGCATCCCATCTGCTTATGATGCCGGATTACCTTTCGTACAAACTTACAGGTGTTGTTTCCCACGAATATACCATCTGCTCCACTACAGGTCTTGTAAATGCACAGAGCAGAAGCTGGGACAGCGAAGTTCTTGAAACTCTCGGTTACAAGAAGGAGCTGTTTAAAGAGATAAGCGAACCCTGCACTCCAATCGGCGGTTTAAGCAAAGAAATAAGGGAGCGTGTAGGCTTTGACTGCCTTGTTATGCATTGTCCCGCACACGACACTGCCTCTGCAGTGGCGGCCTGTCCGATAGGTGATGATTCGCTGTTTATATCCTCGGGTACATGGAGTCTTGTAGGTACAGAAAATACATACCCCGTTACTACAGACGATGCAATGAATGCAGGCCTTTCAAACGAGGGCGGTATAGAGGGCAGTTACAGATTTCTTAAAAACATTATGGGTATGTGGCTTTTCCAGAGTATCAGACGGGAGCTGAACAGCCGGTATACCTACGATGAAATGATGCAGCTTGCTATGGAAAGCAGCTTTAAGGAACTTATCGACCCTACCGACAATGCATTCCTCGCACCAAAAAGTATGATTGATGCAGTGAGAAATTATCTTGGTAAGCCGGATCTGCCGCTGGCAGATGTGCTAAGCAGTGTTTATCATTCTCTTGCCAACAGTTATACAGCTACGCTTAAAGAACTGGAAGGCATAGCAGGTAAAAAGATAAACCAGATTAACATTGTGGGCGGAGGCTGCAGAGACAGATATTTAAATCAGCTTACAAAGCAGTATACGGGCAAAAAGGTAACAGCAGGCCCTGTTGAATGTACTGCCACAGGCAATATTATGTCGCAGCTGTTCTTCCTTGATAAATCTATGACACTTGAAAATGCAAGGGAACTTGTTAAGCGTTCCTTTGATATTGCAGAAGTTTAGCAATCAACAAACAGCACCCCAAAGGGAGTTTCCTTTGGGGTGCTGATGTTTTATATGGTATATGTCAGAAAAACATTGCTGATTTATCTGCAAATGCAGACTTTATAAAGTTTGCAAAACTTTTACATTTTTATCAGTACAGTTTTGCACCTGCAGGGATAGCATCATTGAGCATAACAAGGTTAAGTCTTTCTTCCCCGTTGACAGTGTGGATTGCACTCATAAGCATACCGCAGGAGTCTATGCCCATCATTTTTCTTGGAGGCAGGTTGGTTATTGCAAGCAATGTTTTGCCCACAAGTTCTTCAGGTTCGTAAAAAGCATGAATGCCGGAAAGAATAATACGGTCTGTGCCTGTGCCGTCATCAAGTACAAAGTGCAAAAGCTTTTTGCTCTTTTTAACAGCGGAACATTCTTTTACCTTTACCACACGGAAATCGGATTTGCTGAATGTTTCAAAATCAACAAATTCTTCAAATAAAGGCTCGGTTTCCACGGTTTCCTCTGCTTTTTCTGTAATTTCAGCAGCGGTTGTTTCTGCAGTTTCTGCAGCCACTGCGCCTTCAATTTTTACTGTTTCTTCACACATGGTTATATCCTCCGATACTTGGTTTTATCCAATGATAGCACTCAGAATATAAAAATACAAGAGGTGGTATGAAAGACGGGATAAAACGCCTTAACGACAGAAATTTTAAAACAGGATGCAGTTGATTTAATACCTATTGTTTAATATAATATTTATATTATTGATATAATTGCCAGTATATTACAAGGCAGGGGAGAATTATGATTATCACAGATTTTCTTGAGAAAAACGCCAGACTGTACGGTCAGGAAACTGCACTGGTGGAGATAAATCCGTCAGAAGAAAGGGACAAGGCTGTCACCTGGTGGGACTTTAACCTTATAGAAAGTGCAGGAACCGACGCTCCGTACCGCAGAGAACTAAGCTGGAAGGATTTTGACCGCAATGCAAACCGCTTTGCCAATCTGCTGCTTAGCCGATGTGTAAAAAAAGGCACCAAGGTTGCAATTCTTGTAATGAACTGCCTTGAATGGCTGCCTGTCTATTTTGGCGTTCTCAAGGCAGGCTGTATTGCCGTGCCTATGAACTACCGATATTCATCAGAGGAGATAAAATACTGCATTGACCTTGCAGATGTTGAAATGCTGGTGTTCGGCCCTGAATTTATCAGCCGTATCGATGCAATTGCAGAGGATATCCCTTCGGTAAAAACACTGTTTTTTGTAGGCAGCAATGTTCCGTCCTATGCACAGGACTGCATCAGACTGGCAGGCTACTGTTCTTCATCTGCTCCGCCTGTTGCACTTTGTGAGGATGACGATGCCGCAATATATTTTTCATCGGGTACCACAGGTTTCCCAAAAGCTATATTGCATAACCATAAGTCTCTTGTGCACGCCTGTCTTACAGAACAAAAGCACCATAACCAGCAAAGGGATGATGTGTTTTTGTGCATACCGCCACTGTATCATACAGGGGCAAAGATGCACTGGTTCGGTTCACTTGTTTCGGGTTCGAAGGCTGTGCTGCTGCGAGGTGTAAAACCGGAGTGGATACTGCGTGCTGTTACAGAAGAAAGATGTTCAATTGTATGGCTTCTGGTGCCGTGGGCACAGGATATGCTGGATGCAATAGATGACGGCAGAATCGACCTGTCAAGATATCGCCTCGATCAGTGGAGGCTTATGCATATCGGTGCACAGCCTGTACCGCCAAGCCTTATCCGCCGCTGGCTTAATGTGTTCCCTAATCACAGCTACGATACAAACTATGGTCTTTCCGAGTCTATAGGTCCGGGCTGTGTGCATCTTGGTGTGGAAAACATCGGCAAGGTGGGCGCAATAGGCAAAGCAGGCTACGGCTGGCAGACACGCATTGTTGATGAACACGGTGAGGATGTGGCAGAGGGCGAAGTGGGCGAACTTATCGTAAAGGGCGACGGTGTAATGACCTGCTATTACAAAAATCCTCAGGCTACAGAGGAAGTTCTCCGCGGAGGCTGGCTGTTTACAGGGGATATGGCAAAAGCCGATACAGATGGTTTTATCTATCTTGTAGACCGTAAAAAGGATGTTGTTATCTCCGGTGGCGAAAATATTTACCCTGTGCAGATAGAAGATTTTCTGCGCAGCTGCGACAAAATCAAAGATGTTGCGGTTATAGGCCTGCCTGACAGCCGCCTTGGCGAAATTGCAGCAGCAATTATTGAAATAAAGGAAAGCGAAAGCTGCACCCAGCAGGAGATAGACGAATTCTGCATGGCATTGCCAAGATACAAACGCCCAAGAAAAATTATCTTTGACAAGGTGCCAAGAAACCCTACAGGCAAGATAGAAAAACCTGTGCTTCGTCAGCGTTACTGTTCAGACAGACTTGTTGAAGCACAGATTAAGGGATGATATGCTTATATATGCAAAACGGCAATAAGTAAGCATACAGTTTTGAAAATATTACAAATATAATATTGAAAAAGCGGATTATCGGTCAGATAATCCGCTTTTTTGCTTCTGAAATCAACGTAATGTGTTTGTTGCTTTGATATAAATCTCCATAAAATCTTCGATTGCGGTATAACTGCTGCCGTCAATCTTATGGTAATCCATAAGATAAGCCCTTACTATAACTGTTCCTGTAAAAGGTGTCAGCTTGAAGGAGGCTTTGGATACGGAAAGTTTTCCGTTTTTGATGGTTACACCTTCCGCTGCCAGGCCGGTGTCCTTTGCGACAACCTCGTAACCGATTGCCTTGTTTTTACCTTTTGAAGGCAGTACTGTGGCTTTAAGCTGTATGGATTTACCCCAGGTCAATACAGGTGTGTTGTCTGTATTGTCAGTAACAGCATTTGCAGGTGCTGTAAGCATAATTTTTTCCGTAAACTGTGCCTTGTTGTGCTGGGCAATATTTACTGTGATTTTTACTGTCTTTTTGCTGCCTATGGTAAGTACGCTGTCAGGGATGCTGATGGATGTAAGTTTTGTGCAGCCGCTGAACAGGTTATCGCTTATTGCTGCAAGTTCTGCAGGCAGAACAGCACGTTCAAGAGAAGTACAGTTTGCAAAAGCATTGCAGTCAATTTCTGTTACAGTGTCGGGAACAGTAATATCCAAAAGATTTTCACAGTTGCTAAAAGTGTCTTCGCATATTCTGGTAAGCCCTGCAGGCAGAACAACATTTATGAGGGAAGTACAGTCTGCAAAAGCGGCATCACCTATCTGGTATACAGTATCGGGAACTTCAATAGATTTAAGTTTATCGCAGGATTTGAAAGCACTTATGCCGATACGGCTGATGGTTTCAGGCAGAGTGATTTCTGTCAATCCGCAGTTGTAGAAAGCCTGGGTATCCATATATTCCAGCCCTTCCGGAAGAAGGACATTTTCAAGAAGGGTACAGTCATAAAAGGCACACTGACCGATGCCTGTAACACCTTCTTCCACAATAACGGATTTAATCTTCTGGCGGAGGTCAAGCCAAGGGGCATAGTCGTAGTGGCAGTCATACATAACACCATTGCCGCTTATTGTAAGAGTACCTGTTTCACCGTCAAATGCCCAGACGAGGCCATTGCCGCATTCTCCGGAATATGGAATGACATACTCGTCGTCTGCGTCACAGATTTCGCATAAAGCATAAAGGGTTGCGTCTTCTGTTACAATATATGGATTTGTTTCGGAAATTCTGTTTGTAAATTCAGGTTCTGTATACCATCCTTCAACTATGATGCCGTCCGGTATATAGCAGGGACCGGATGAGATTTCGGTATTGGATGCATATATTTCTGTTACAGGTTCGGCATAATCATCAAAGTAAAAAATGACTGAAAAATATTCTTCATCTGTAATGGATGCATCCTCCGCAGCGTTCAGAATGTCAGAGGAAGTGATAATATTATCTGTCACCTGAATACTGCTGTCAGCAGGCTGATTGTCAGTTTCACTATAAACAGATGCTGTGATATCTGATTCTGCTGTCAGTTCTGCAGACTGTTCGGTATTATCAACGGCAAAAACAGGCAGTGCTGTCTGTGCAATAAAGCTGAAAGCCATTGCTGCCGACATAAACATACAGGTGATTTTCTTTTTCATAGTTGATGGGTCCTTTCGCTGAATAAAAACAATAAAAAAGCTGCTGTTACTTTAAGTTTAATATTAAAACCGCATATTTACAATAATGGCAGGATTTATCAGCCCAAAGGTGCCATAAAATAAAGTGTAAAATTTGATTTTGGACAAATAATTTATGTCTTGCAGGAAAATGGCACATATACAGACAAAAGCGGAAGATAAAAATTATACAAGTCTGGACGAGTAAAAAACAATAATAAAATACGCCGCATCATTTTATTGTGATGCAGCGTATTTGGAAAGCTGACAGTAGTGCAAATATAATTTGGTCGGATAAAATATGGTGATTCTCCGTTAGTGTAACACAAAAGCTATCTGTTTGCTTTTTTTGCAAAAGCCAGTGTCTGCTTAAGTGCACTTTGCTTTTCTGTGCCTGCAAGACGCAGTTTGTGTGCAAACTCCAGATAGCTGCTGAAATTTTCGTCAGGGATAAGCCCTGCGCCAATCAGGTCCTTGCCCTGCACAAAGGGTCTTGACATAAGCTCGTTATATATTTCCAGCCTTTTAAACAGAAAATTTTCGTGTGGTGTTATTCCGCAGGGGATAATTCTGCCGTAATTGTCTGCCATAGCCATATACACAAGGGCAGTGGGGTCGGTGCATTGGTCAAACATTTTGTTGGTGGCTTTGATGCCTGCATTCATAGCGGCAAGGGCGTTGGGCTTCATATGCAGTGCACAAAGGTTAAGCACATAGTTTATCAGTTTTGTCTCGGTGGTAATACGGTGCATAAAGGCTTCAATCAGAGGCAGTCCCTCTTTTTCGTGTCCTATGGAGCGTATTTTGCCATCTTCGTTTTTAGTGCATACAGCTTTTCCAAAATCGTGGCACAGGGCAGCAAGCATAAAACCGAAGGGGTTTCTGGCGTTATTGCGATGTTCAGCGGCTTCATCAAGCACCATCATTGTGTGGTTCCACACATCGCCTTCAGAGTGGAAATGCGGATTTTGCGGAATGCCGATAATGCTGTTAAGCTGGATGAACCAATAGTCAAGCTGATTCATTTTTCTTAAATTTTCAAAGAAAACAGAAGGTTTGTCCGATTTTAAAAGTGCCTTTTTCAACTCTGCCTCAATGCGTTCTCTGGACAATGCGGTTAAATCCATTGCAGCACAAAGGGCAATTGTCTCCTCGGCAATTTCAAAGCCGAATCTTGCGGCAAACTGGGCTCCGCGCAGCACACGCAGCGGGTCTTCGGCAAAGGAATCATCGTTTACGTGACGGATAATTCTTTTTTCAAGGTCGGACAGACCGCCAAAATGGTCGGTGATTTCTCCTGTAAGCACATTCTGCATAAGAGAATTTATGGTGAAATCTCGGCGTACAGCAGCTTTTTCTGTGCCGATAAATGGGTCGACATATATGTCAAAATCACGATGTCCCGCTCCGCGTGTACTTTCTTTTCTCGGCATGGCAATATCAAGGGAATATCCCTTTATATTGTATACTCCAAAGCTTGAGCCTATGGTTATAACAGTGCCGAACTGTGCAAGAACGGCCTGCAGCGTGTCAGGGGAGACCCCGTGCACTTCTATATCAATGTCCTTGCTGTCAATGCCAAGGAGATTATCCCGCACATATCCGCCCACAAAATAGCATATACCGCCCTTGTCGGACACGGCTTTTGCTATGTCAGAGGCAAGCCGGGCATCTGTGTTGTATGTTGGCATATGGTTTACTCCTTTCAGCGGAACAGTATAATTTAATATTATCAGAGAAAGGTGAACACAGTCAAATCTGCAGACAAAAAGATGTGCCTTGTGCGGAACACACTGATAAGACACATCTTTTTATTGTTACGGTTTTGCTATATTGATTACGGTGCAGCCCTGCGATATGGCGTAGTTGAAGGTGTAAGCCGTTCCGCCCTGTTCTTTTGTCATATATGCAATGCAATGCGAGGATACATCAACAAGGCATCTGTTGCGTTTATAAAAACCTTCCTTGCCACGTGCCTTGGATGCACAGGTTACAGTATCGAATTTTGGCAGAAGTGTATCATACACTGCCTTATCCTTTGCTGGAAATTTATCGGTGAAGCCGTCAAAAGGATAGATCAGGTGCACTTTTATGGAATATCCCTCCATACGCAGCTCAAGCAGAACTTTTGCAGCAAGGGTGTCAAAGCCGATGGCACCGCCCACATAAAAATCGGTATAGCCCTTATCTATGGCGGAAATTATTTCGGCTTTAAGCCGTTTTCTTATTGGCAGCAAATCCTTTGGCATATCACGATGACCTGTAAAGCAGCAGGATGTTTTTTTCATAGTATCACCTCGGTTGTATTTTATGTATATATTATATTCCCTGAAAACAGGTCATACAAGACAGCTGAAAGACAGGTGTCGCTTTTAGGCTCATAGCGGATAGAATCATCTGCCTCTCTTCCCAACATCCTTTTCAATCTCATCTTTCCAGCCTGTAAATGCGTCAGAGCCGGACCGCATACGTTTGAAAATACCTCCTACAGTTTCGTAGTTAAGTGCTGTACCCTGGGCATCACATTTATAGTCCACAGCTCTGTCGGGGTCGATGCCTATTCTGCCTGCAGCTTCCACTGCATCGATGTTTGCACCAAGGAACAAAAACTCCCAGCCGTAACGTTCCTTCTGATGTTTAATCATGCTTTTAACCTTTTCGGCAGTATAGCGGCGGCTGGCATTTTCCATACCGTCTGTGGTTATTACAAACAATGTTTTTGCGGGCACATCTTCAGCACGGGCATACTTATGGACATTGCCGATATGATGTATTGCACTGCCAATGGCATCCAGCAATGCAGTGCATCCTCGCACATAATAGTCATCTTCGGTCATCGGTGTCATTCTGTGCAGCGGCACTCTGTCGTGGATAACCTCGCTTGTGTTGTCAAACAGGACGGTGGAAACATAGGCAAAGCCGTCGGTTTTTTTCTGCTTTTCAATCATGGAGTTGAAACCGCCTATTGTGTCCTTTTCAAGACCTGCCATAGAGCCGCTGCGGTCAAGGATAAAAACAATCTCGGTGATGTTGTTAGGTAAAGGAGCAGGGACGATTGGTCTGTTGTTGCTGCAATCTGTTGCAAATTCGATGTTGTTCTTTTTCATATATAAATCCTCCCAAATAAAAAATGACTATATTTTTGTCGTTATGGACGTCAGTTAAGAATCTCTATGCAAGAAGAAATTTTCGGCTGTCGGCTTAAGAACGGCTTTGTGTTTACAGTCATTATTTTATATGGTTTTAAATTGGATTTGGTCGCATGGAAAGCGACATTTTAACAGCCTAAAAGCGGCTGGTCAAACTGGAACAGAGCATCGTTTATATCGAACACATTGTAGTTTTTGTTGCGGATAAAATATTCGATGATAATATCGAATACACTTGAGTGGGAAAGGGCAAAGCCTGCCTTTTCCAGCAGTTCCTTTGTTTCGCTGAGAGAAAGTTCAAGTGCGATTGCAAAGGCAATCGCTGTAGGCTTGCTTGGCTTGTACAGTTTGTCATTTTTTATTTTGCTGAACAGCTTGCGGTCAATATTTGCCTTTTTGTAGCACTGGCTGTCCTTCATACCTTTTTCGGAAATTTTACGCAGCAGCATCTCGGAAAAGCTTTCGTCAAGTTCCTTGATGTAGGCATCAAGAGGGCGGGAAGGCAGACAGACTGTTATATCATCGGTAAGAGGTTCGGCTACAGAGGAACAACCCTCAAAGTCTTCATCGGAAGCGATGTTTTTTATTTTTTTGAATATGCGTCGGCGTTCAGCGGTCTCGATATAATGTTCATCCACATATCTGTCGTCAATAAACTGACGGATATCTGCCACAAGCTTTTCGCTTATTTTAAAACTCTGCTTGTCAAAGATAACGATGTACACAAGCATATCATTATCTGTAAGAAACTCGCTTATAGTGTCAATGGCAACCCTTAATGCCTTGTCTTTGGGGTATCCGTAAACTCCGGCAGAGATAAGAGGAAATGCCACAGTTTCGCATTTGTATGCTTTGGCAAGTTCAAGGCTTTTGCGGTAACAGCTTGTCAGCAAGACTTTTTCGTTGTGACTGCCGCCATTCCATACAGGACCGACCGTATGGATAACATATTTTGCAGGCAGATTATACCCTTTGGTTATCCTGGCATCGCCTGTTTCACATCCGTGCAGAGTGCGGCATTCACGGAGCAGCTGCGGACCTGCAGCACGGTGAATTGCACCGTCAACACCGCCACCGCCCAGCAGGCTGTTGTTTGCAGCATTGACAATGGCATCAACATTCATTTTTGTTATATCATTACGGACAATCAAGAATGGCATATAATCACTCCCTTTGTAACTTATCCAAGCTCATTTTCCAGCATTCTTCTGTATCTGTCCACAACCCACTGAGGATAAACCACCTTTATCTTTTCGCCAAAGCTGAACAGCCAGCCGAAAAAGTTAGGGCTTAAGGAAACTTCCACAACTGCCCTGAAATGCTCGTCGTCTATAATTTCTGTGCGTACTTCTTCGCCAAAACGGTCGATAATCACCTTCATCATTTCGTTGACGCACACAAGTTCCACGGTTACACGTTCTTCGTCGTACATCTGGAATACGGTTTTGGTAAATTCAGACACGCTGAAGCCCTCCGGCATAGGCATGGCCGCTTCCTGCAGGATTTCAGGGGTGGATTCTATGCGGTCAACACGGAATGTACCGATTTTTTCGTGCTTGTGGGAGAAGCCGATTACATAGTAATAATCACCGTTCCACACAAGGGAATAGGGGCTGAACAAATATGGCCTGCCCTCGTTACGCAGCACCTTCTGCTTGTTGGCATCATATTCAAAATATGTAAACTGCACCATTCTGCCTTTGTTTATTGCATCGTTGATGCAATCCACAATGTAGAAACTGCGTTCGTTGTGAGGCTTTACCCTTGCCTCGGTAAATATATTGCGTTTTATACTGTCACGCTGATAGATGCTGGCAAACTTATCAAGCTTTGCAATCAGCTCGGCACTTTTCTTTTCGGTGATAAATTTGGACGATGCCACAGCGTCCACCAGCAGTTTAAGCTCTGGCATTTCAAAGTATCTTGTGCCGATAAAATATCTGTTCTGGGTGGAACGCACACAGTGAACATCCACATCCATCTCGATAAGCTCGGCAATATCCTTGCCCACAGTGGTGCGGTGGATTTTCATGCTGTATTCGCGGGCCAGAATATCCATAATCTGTGCAGTGGTTAAAGGGTGTTCCTCGTCAGAGTATTTTTCCAGCACCTCCTGCATAAGCATAAGTCTCTTTTTGTTGTCCTTTTCCATAATGCACCTTCCGTAAATAATTCCTGATTTAATAATACGATTATATGAGCGAACAGTCAAATGAAAAACGGCCTGATGTCACTTTTTGGCACAAAACAGGAAGTTTATATTGGGGAATTTATATAATGAATTATATATAAAATTTATATAATATATATTCATAAATATTTTTTATAAAATATGCAATAAAAAACTGCTCCGTAATTTACGGAGCAGTAGGTGTTTTTACAAGTGCTTTGAAATAAATGTTTTTCGCGGTAATCTTATAATTAAACCTGCAATAATGGTAATATTGTAAAATTACAGCTTGTAGTCGCCCGAAATGTTGAACCATACGGTTACACATTCTTCATCGCTGGTTTTGCGGTAGCTGTGGCTTTTGCCTGCCTCTATGTAGACACAGTCTTCTGCCTTTGCCTCGTACTGTACGCCCTCAATTTCCAGCATAATGGAGCCCTTCGCCACATAGCCGATTTCGTCATTTACGTGCGCATTGGAGATGTGCAGCTCGTTGTTGTCGATGGTCATAAAGATGCAGTTCATTTTGCGGGTATCGTTAAAGGCAATCTGGTACAGATAGCCTTCGTTTTTAAAGATAGTCTCTCTTTCTTCAGGGTGAATAACAACTGCAGCGGACACCTCTGCCTGTGTTATAAGGTCAGATAATGTAAGGTTGAGAGCAAAGCAAACCTTGTTGAGGTTTTCAAGAGTAGGGTCATTGAGACCACGTTCCATAAGACTTAAATAGCTTATTGACAAACCTGTATTCTCGGCAAGGTCGTGGAGAGTTATTTTATTTTTTTTACGGGCAAGCTTTATTATATTGCCTATCTGAACATTCATAATACACCTTTGAAAGATTTAGAGGATTTTTATACTGAAAAATAAACTGTGAAATTTTAGAAATTCAATATCTATATGTTATATTAATTTGTGAAAAAAATCAACAAAATTTTTATAATTTTACTATAAAAAAATTATAAAAAGTTAAAATTTACAGAATATACAAATTTTACAAATATAAAAAAGTGCAAAAAAAGTAACAAATTTAAGTTGTAATTAATGATGTTAAATGGAATTTAATATTTATAAAATTTTGAGGGATTTTACAGTAAACTGTACAAAAATGGAATAATATTTTTGTAGAGAATTTTTTGTCGAAATTTGTTGAACGATAAAAAAATATCTGTTATAATTAAATTATAAAATTTTTGTAAAAATTTTACAGACGGAGAAAAAATGTGAAAAAGGAGGATGACTATGCCACATGTTACAGTTAGAGGCGTTCAGGAACAGGAACTGAAAGACATTGCACAGGAGCTTAAAATGGCTGTTGTGGAAGCTGCACAGACAAGAGAAGAATGGGTTAAAATTTTCTACTCTCCAATCAGACGTGTTGACGCAGCAGAGGAAGTTGCAGTTGATGTTTACTGGATGCACAGACCACAGGAAGTTTGTGACAAGGTTGCAAAGGCTTTGACCGACCTGCTTAAAGGCAAAGGCAAGGATTTTGTACAGGTTACCTTCACGGAATTTCCGGGTGAACATTTTTACGAAGACAATGTACATTATTAATCGAAGGAGGAAAGATTAATGAAAAAATTATTGGCATTATTGCTTGCGGGCGCAATGGCACTTTCAATGGTTGCTTGCGGCGGCAGCGAACCAGCTCCAGAAGCAGCTGACCCAAATGCTTTTGAACCAATCACATTGAGATTTGCTAACCAGCATCCAGGTGATGGTACAGCAACAAAATCCGACCAGGCTATCTGTGACGCTATCGAAGAAGCAACAGAAGGCCGTGTAAAAGTTGAACTTTACACAGACTCTTCCCTCGGCGACTACACATCAGTTGTTGAAGAAGTAATGGTTGGTACAATTGATATGGCACATACATCCATGGTTGAAACATACGACGCTCGTATGTCCGGTGCTATGCTTCCATACCTCGGCTCCAACTTCGAAGAACTCGGCGTTGCTTATGACCCAGACAACTACCTCTACAAAACAGTATTTGAAATCGGCCAGAAAATGGGTATCCGTACATTCGGTTTCTACTGTGAAGGTTTCTCTGGTATCGGTACAGGTCCTGAAGTAACAGACCCAGCTATCCCAGGTGCAGAAAAATCTGCTATCGTTCGTGTTCCTGGTCTTGACGCTTTCGCACTTCCAGCAAGAGCTCTTGGTTACACAACATCCACAATTGCTTACTCTGACACATACACAGCTATCCAGACTAACACAGTTCAGGGTTGGGTAGGCGGCCCACCAAACCTTAACTACCTCTACTTCCGTGATGTTATCAACAACTACTACCACTACATGTTGACACAGGAAGCAACACAGATTTACATGAGTAACAAAACTTGGGACAAACTTCTCCCAGAAGACCAGGCAGCTATCGACGCTATCATCAAAGCTGAATGTAAAAAATCTCTTGAACTTGCAGCAGCTGACGATGCTAACTACATGCAGATGATGAAAGACGCAGGCATCAACGTTGTTGAATTTACAGATGCAGAACGTGCAGCAATGGCAGACTATGTTCGTGAAAATGTATGGCCAGAACTTGCTAAAAACACATCTCAGGAATTCCTCGACAACATTCTTGAAAGCATCAAATAATTATTTGACGACATAATAAAAGATTTCTAAACAACGTACGAGGCAGCTTGATACTTCTTAAGCTGCCTCGGAATTTTAAAGGCAGTATTTAATCCTTGAAATATAAAGGAGAAAGTAAATGTTAAAGATATTAAAAAAACTTGACGATATCTTTGAGTTCTGCGCAGGCTGGATAATGACAGTTACAGGTATTGCTACATGTACACTCATTGTTGTTTCAGGTTTTATGCGTTACTTCTTGAAGATGGACTTCTATGGCTATGAAGAACTCACTTTGTTTGCAGCATTCTGGCTCTACTTTATGGGTTCTGCAATCGCAGGCAAAAAAGATACACATATCAATGCAAACATGATCAGTATGTTCTGTAAAAACGAAACAGTTATCAAAGTTTGCGAAATTATCAAAATTGTAGTGAGTCTTGCAATGTGTATAGTTGCAACAAAATGGTGCTTTGACTATGTAATGTGGTCTGCACAGATGGGCTCTAAATCCAACGTATTCAAACTCCCTAACATTATTGCACAGATTCCAATGTTCATTTCCTTCTTTATGTGGACACTCTATGTTATCCGTGACCTTGTAAAATCAGTGTTGGGCATAAAAAATAAAGAAACTAAAGAGGAGGTAGAAGCATGATAGTTGTTATTGCATTACTTGTATTGTTGGCAACACTTGTTATAGGTGTGCCGATTCCTCTGGCATTCCTTGCCTCTGCCGTAAGTATCTGTATTACAGGCGGTTATGACCCTGCAATGCTTATGATGTTCGGTTATAACAAAACAAACTCCATCCTTCTGCTCACAATTCCTCTCTTTGTTCTTGCTGGTTCCATCATGGACAAAGGCGGTATCGGCGAACAGCTTATCGGTGCAGTTGAAAAATTCGTTGGCAAAATCAAAGGTGGTCTTGGTATCGTTACAGTTGTTGCCTGCGGCGTTTTCGGTGCTGTTTCCGGTTCTTCCTCCGCTACACTTTCCTGTATCGGCGGTATTATGACACCTCGTCTTAAAGAAAACGGCTATCCGGAAGGCCTCATCGGTGCTCTCCTTGCATCCTCCGGCGTTCTCGGTATCCTTATCCCTCCATCCATGCTTATGATTCTCTACGCATGGTCCACAGGTGCATCTGTTCTGGCTTGCTTCCTTGCAACAGTGCTTCCTGGCCTTATGCTTATTGTGCTTTTCTCCCTCGTTAACCTTTGGTATGCAAAGAAAAACCCTAACATCAAGGTTTACGAAAAAGTTATCGATGCAGCAAAGAAAAACGAAGCTAAGAAAAAACGCTTTAAAGGCGAAGGCGGCACAAGCGCTATCCCGGCACTTATGATGCCTGTTATCATCCTTGGTTCCATCTACGGCGGTATCCTAACAGCTACAGAAGCTGCAGCAGTATCTGTTGTATATGCTATTCCTGTTGGCTGGTTCTACTACAAACGTATCAATGGCAAGATTCTCAAAGAATCCCTCGTTGCAGCAGGCGAAACAGCCGGTGTTATCATGACAATGCTCTTCTCCGTACAGGTTCTCTGCCGTCTCTACACATCCGAAAATCTTCCGGATAAGATTCTCGGCTTACTCACATCCATCTCCGACAACAGAATCGTTCTCCTTATCCTCATCAACATCTTTATGATTATTTTGGGTATGCTGATGGATGACTGCTCCGCAACAATTCTTGCTGCACCAATGCTGCTGCCTATCATGGTTCAGCTTGGCGTAAGCCCAATCCACTTTGCTGCTATTCTTGGTGTTAACATCGGTATGGGTAACGTTACACCACCAACAGCTCCGCTGCTTTATCTTGCAGGACGTATTTCGAAAGCTGAAGTTAAAGATATGTTGGGACCAGACCTTGCACTTATTTTGTTCGCATGGCTGCCAACACTTATCGTTACAACTTACTTTGACAAATTTGCTACATTCCTGCCAACACTCTTCGGCGTTATGTAATAGCTCGGACATAAGGAGGACTTATGGTAAAATTAACTGATTATGAACAGAGAATGTTAAATGGTGAAATGGGCGAATTCAAACAGCGCGCCATTAAAAAAATTGTTGAATATGCAAATGCCCTTGGTGCAGAAGAACTCTGCACCGTAACAAAGGCAACATTGTTCTTTGGCTATCAGCCATATCTTGATGCTGTAAAATCCGATGACTACGACGAAATTTTCTCCCGTATGCTCCTCTGCGAACACAGCGACAAGATCTACAAAATGGATAAATTCAGCGATGAATGTTTTGCACAGACCTGTGCAGGTCCTTGTGACCATTTCCGTTACAAAGAAATCAACCTTTCCAAAGAAGTTTTTGACAAAAACCGCAAATTCCTTGATATTACAAAAGAAGCTGGCGTAAGTATTGCAGGCAGCTGCACACCTTACCTCAGCGGTTGGATTCCACTCCGTGGCGAACACTTTGTTTCCACAGAATCCAGTAACATCCTCTTTGGTAACTCCGTATACGGCGCATGTGCAAACGCTGACGGTCTCGAAGCTTCCGCATGGAGTGCAATCTGCGGCCGTACACCACTGTGGGGCAACCACATTATCGAAAACAGATATGCAACACACGTAATTGATGTTCAGTGCAGAATTGAAACTCCACTTGACTGGGATATTCTTGGTCATGCTCTGGGCAGACTGCTTACAGACGGCAACGAAAGACCTGTCCTCATCGGCAACTTCAACCGTCCTGACCTTACAAGACTTAAAAAGTTCTTTACAGCTCTTGCAACAACAAGCGGTTGCGAACTGTGCCATATTGTAGGCTCCACAGCAGAAGCACCAACACTGGAAGCTGCTCTTGCAGGCCACCAGCCAAAACGCACAATCGTTATCGACCAGGCAGAATATGACAAATCCTACAACTCCGTAACAGACCACGAAAGCGCAGACGTTCAGCTGGTTGCTCTTGGCTGTCCACACTACTCTCTCGAAGAAATCCGCAACGTAGCAATGATGCTTAAAGGCAAAAAGGTTGCTCCTGGCGTTTCTCTCCAGATATGGACAGACTTTACAATGCAGCACCTTGCAGAAGTAAACGGCTATGCACAGATTATTGAAGAAGCAGGCGCAGTTCTGCTTAACAGTGGCTGTCCAATGGTTTGCGGACGTACAGCATACGACATTGTAACATCCGGTTTTGCAACAGACGCTGCAAAACAGGCACACTATGTACATACAGACCTTAACGAAAAGAACTGCAAAGTATTCTATGGTACAACAGAAAAATGTATCGAAGCAGCACTTAAAGGCAGATGGGAGGTTTAATGATGGAAGTTATTAAATTGAAAGCAAGACCTGCATATCCTGGCAAAGCAGCAGGCGAAGCTATCGTTTGCCCACACAGCATTCAGGGCTGGGCAGGCGTAAGCGACGAAACAGGTATCATCATTGAAGTTGGTCATCCTGAACAGGGCAAATGCATCAAAGGCAAAATCCTTGTAATGCCATACGGCAAAGGCTCAACAGGCTGGTCAGGCCACTTCCACTCTGCAGCAGTAGCAGGTTTCTCTCCTGCAGGCTGGGTATTCTCCAATATCGACAGCCGCTGTGGTGTTGCAACAGCAGCACTGGAAGTTCCTGCGGTTGCAGACTTTAAAGACGTTGACGTTTTTGAAGTTATCAAAACAGGCGACTGGGTTGAAATTGATGGCGATACAGGCGAAGTTACTATTACAAAAAAATAACCGCCTTTCTGTAATATGAAAGACAAGGGGAGGCGACAACCTCCCCTTTGATTTTATATGTATATCACAATATGTGATAAATCTTTTTCCTTTATATATAAGGATAAAAGGAGGAATTCCAATGGAAAAATCTTACTACAGTATATATAACGATGTATTGGGCCCTATCATGACAGGCCCGTCCAGCTCTCACTCGGCAGGCTGTGCCAGAATAGGCAAAACCGTACGCAGCCTTTTTGGCAGAGAGATTAAAAAAGCAGATGTGGTTTTTGAGCAGCAGGGCTCATACCCAAGCACATATGTCGGTCAGGGCTCCAACTTTGGCTTTACAGGCGGTCTGTTGGATTATGCAACAGACGATGTGCACCTTAAAGACGCCGTGGAAATTGCAAAGGCCGAAGGACGCGAAATTGTGTTTAAAAAAGCACCGCTGGGCTTTAAGCATCCTAATCAGGCACGCATTGATGTGTACGGCGAGGATGGCAGCGTTGAAATGAGCGCTATGACGTTCTCGGTTGGCGGCGGTATGTTTGAAATTACCGAGCTGGATGGCTTCAGCGTTATGATAAACGGCGGCTGCGAACAGATTTTTGTGCTGTGTACAACAGATGAGGCTGTTGGTTGTGCAGAAAAATATCTGGAAGAAAAAGGATATAAGTATACTGTCGACAAGCAGGAAAAAGGCTGTATGATTACAGTTGTGCCGGAATTCGGCAAGGATACAGCTGAGGTGGCAGAACTGGAAAATACAACAGGCATTAAATATGTACGCTACGCAAAGCCTGTGCTCAGCGTTGTAAAACGTCAGGAGCAGACAGCCTGCTTCTACAATGCACAGGAGGCTTTTGAATACAATAAAGACAAAAACAAGGCTCTCTGGCAGCTTGCCATGGACTACGAATGCAGCTATGGATATGTTGGCGAAGCAGATGTGTGGGCACTTACACAGAAGGTGCTGGACGCAATGCGCAATTCCACAGTGGCACCTGATGTTTCGGGCGATGAACAGGAAGGATTGCTGGTAAATCCGGGCAAAGATATGGTGCGTGATGTAAAACAGGCAAACACTGTTGACACAGGCATCCTTGGCAAGGCAATGCTGGCAGCAATTGCTGTTATGGAAAACAGCTGTATAAGAAATATCGTGGTGGCATCTCCGACAGCGGGCTCCAGCGGTGTTGTACCTGCTGCGGTTGTAAATATCGGCATTCAGATGGGCTGTACTGACGAGGAAATCTGCAAAGGTCTTATGGCTGCAGGTGTGGTTGGCGTATTTATTGCAAACCAGGCTACATTTGGCGGCGAAGTTGGAGCTTGTCAGGCTGAAAACGGCTCTGCAAGTGCTATGGCTGCTGCAGGTGTTGCACAGCTGCTGGGCGGTGACGTAACACAGTGCTTCCGTGCTGCAGGCATGGCAATGCAGAATATGCTTGGCCTTATCTGTGACCCTGTTGCGGGCATGACAGAAATCCCTTGCATAAGCCGAAATGTATCTGCTTTATCCAATGCTGTTATGAGCGCAAATATGGCTATGATGGGCTTTAACCCTGTTATCCCACTGGACGAGGTTATCCTCACAATGGGCAAGGTTGGACAGCAGCTGCCTGCTGAACTTCGCTGCACTTGCGAAGGTGGTCTGTGCAAAACTGCAACAGGCTGCCGCATAGGACAGCTGGCAGAATCCCAACGCCCAGTGCTTTAATACCTGAATAGAAGGAGTTACACATATGAAAGAAAAATGGACAACACCAAAAGCACCTGTTCCATCCCCATGGATTGCACAGGTAAGCCGTGATGATGCACTTGGCATCGCATATATTTCCGGCCTTATTTCCCAGAAAGGGGACGAGGTTATCTACGGCCTTTCTGCAGCAGAGGAAACACGCATTATTCTGGATAATCTCAAAACAATTGTTACAGAGATGGGCCTTACGATGGACAATATCATCAAGACAAATATTTTCCTTACAGATATGGCGGATTTTGACGAGATGAACGCTGTTTACAAAGAATATTTCAACCACGACAACCCACCTGCAAGACAGTGCGTTCAGGCAGGCGTATGGGGCAATCTCAGAGTTGAAATCAGTTCTGTGGCAGTGCTTAAATAACACGGCCAATAACCGATATAATGGTACTTCTCCTTAAATTAACGTTCTTTGTTGAAAAAACCAATGCGAGATATCGGTTATGAATAAAGAGCCGGCACAAAATGGTGGATAATCCTTTTGTGTCGGCTCTGTTTTTGTGTGCAGACAGATAAAGACGGATGCAATAATGATTAAAAATGTAACTTTGTCACTGCAAAAATACTTGGCAGAGTATATATTTCTAATATAGAATAATATCTCTTTAATGTACAGTAAAAATATACTATAAAAGGAGAGAACATATGGAATATATAATCTCTTTCCTCGAGGGAATAATCACCTTTATATCTCCCTGTCTGCTGCCTATGATACCTATATATCTGTCCTACTTTGCAGGCGGCGGCCAGCGTAACGCCGCAAAAACCCTTAAAGGAGCCTTTGGCTTTGTGGCAGGGTTTACTGCTGTGTTTGTGGCGATGGGGGCACTGGCAGGCACTTTAGGCGGCTTTCTGGTAAAATATCAGACAGCAGTCAATATTGCATCAGGTGCAGTGGTAATACTTTTCGGCCTCAGCTTTATGGGGCTGTTCAGCCTTAATATATTCGGCGGCTCAAAAGGCTTTAAGGCTTCAGACGGCGGATTTTTCCGGTCCGCACTGTTCGGTGTGATATTTTCAGTTGGCTGGACACCCTGTGTGGGGGCGTTTCTTGGTTCGGCACTGGTTATGGCAGGTCAGCAGGGGCAGATGTTCAAAGGCATGCTTATGCTGCTGTGCTATTCTCTTGGTCTTGGCATACCATTTATCTTCAGTGCAGTGCTGATAGACAGGCTGAAAACCACCTTTGATTTTATAAAGCGGAACTACGATATAATCAATAAGATAAGCGGTGCCCTGCTTATAGCAGTGGGCATAATGATGATGACCGGAACACTGGGCAGGCTGCTCAGTACACTGGGATAGGAGGAGTATATGAACAGTAAAAAGGGCATAGTTATTCTGGCGGTAACACTTGTGCTGCTTTTGGGCGGTGCATCGGTGCTTTACAGCAGACTTAGCAGCAGCTTTAACCCAAATCAGATGGTGGTTACCGATTCCTCTGAAATAAACGGAACAGAAAGCGGCGAAAATGGCGGCGAAGAGAACAGTGATACACAGCGTGTAACTGCACCGGATTTTACTGTTTATGATGCCGATGGCAATGCTGTAAAGCTGTCTGATTTTTACGGCAAGCCGATGATTATAAATTTCTGGGCCAGCTGGTGCGGTCCATGCCAGATGGAAATGCCGGAGTTTCAGTCGGCATATGATGAATACGGTGAAGAAATCAACTTTGTCATAGTAAATATGACCGATGGCAACCGCGAAACTGTGGAAACAGCAACAGAGTTTATATCTGAAAGCGGATATACATTCCCGGTTTACTACGACACTGATATGGATGCTGCAGCCACCTATGCTGTGTATACCCTGCCTGCCACATACTTTGCAGACAGCGAGGGCTATCTTATTGCCCGTGCAAGCGGTATGCTTACAGAGGATATGATGGCACAGGGAATAGGAATGATTTATACGGAATAAAAAACAAACCACTGAATTTACGATTAAATTCAGTGGTTTGTGTATATTGTATGAATTTGTGCAGATATCTGCAGGGAGAATAAGATTATTCGTTCAGCAGAGAAAACCTTATATGGTCCTCCCACACACCGTTTACTTCAAGGCAGCGTTTTGAAAGGCCCTCCGGCTCAAAGCCAAGCTTTTCCATAACACGCAGGCTTTTGGTATTGCGGGGCATAACATAGCTTTCTATGCGGTGCAGCTGCAGAATTTTCCATGCAAAGTCTATAACCTCTGCTACGGCCTCGGTGGCATAGCCTTTACCCTGACAGTCAGCGGATATTTTGTAGGAAAGGTAGCAGCTTTTTACACTGCCGAAAAGGATGTTGGATATGCACACCGTGCCAATGATGCGGTCATCGCCCTTTTCACTGAGCCAGAAACGAAACTCCTCGCACTTCTGACTGGATTTGTCCTCCTCCTTTAAAATGCGGCGCATACCTGAAAATGTGTAGTATTCCTTTGGACGCTGAGGTTCGGTATCGGCAAGAGCCTGACGGTTTTCTATATTGAATCTTGCCACCCTTTCGGCAAGGCGTGGATGGCTGAGTGTAAGTACAAGGCGGGGGGTAAACAAGCGGTACAAAATGGTATTCTCCTTGTGATTTTTTCTTGCAAAAATAAAGCTTTTATATTACTATAATATAGTAAATACATTAAATATGATACAATGGTATATTGTTTATTTCAAGCGGAAAATGCTTGTTTTTATGTAGAAAATTTATATTCAGCCTATGGAGGATTGCTGTATGTTTGCGCTCAAAGCAAGAGCAGATAGAATTATAAAATTGCTGGAACTTACAAAAACCGATGCCTGTGTGGTTAAAAGCTTTGAAAACCGCCGTTATCTTACGGGGCTTGCAACCAGTGCAGGTATGGTGGTTATAACCAGAAAGGGCAACAGATATTTTGTTGTGGACGACAGATACGAGGAAATTGCCACAAAACAATTGGTGCCACAGGGCTTTATTGTGCGTGGTCTGCTCAACTATGACAACTATGCTGAAATTATGTACGACATCGTGCAGTCCGACCGTATATCCGTTATGCTGCTGGAAAGTGACGGCATAAGCCACGAGGAATATGTAAAGTTTGAAAACAGTATGTATTCAAAGGTTATGCCACTTAAAGCACAGCTGAATAAAATCAGGGCAATCAAGGACCTTGAGGAAGTGGAAAATATCAAAACCGCACAGCGTATCAGCGAAAAGGTTTTCGATGATATGCTGGAATATATAAAACCTGGAATGACTGAAAAACAGGTGGAGGCAAAGATTGTGCAGAGTCTGCTGGAAAACGGCTCTGACCTTGCAAAATTCCATATGTGCTGTGTTTCCGGCCCTAACTCCAGTCTTATACACGGTGCTGCTACCGAAAGGGTAATTGAAAAAGGCGACCCTCTGCTGCTGGACTTTGGTGCAATGTACAAAGGCTACCGCAGCTGTATGTCCCGCACAATCTGCGTGGGCAAGCCAAGCGACGAGTTTGAAAAGGCCTATAATGCTGTTAAAACTGCTTCTGTGCTGGGGGCAAGATATGTAAAGGCAGGTGCAGAAGCTCAGAGCGTGGACGAGGAAATCCGTGCAGTTATCGAGCAGATGGGCTACGGCGGCAACTTCCGTCATGCTGCAGGGCACGGCATCGGTCTTGACTATATTGAACTGCCTATCCTTGGACACAAATCAAGGGAGACTCTCAGCGTGGGCAACCTTATGGTTGTGGAACCGGGTGTATATGTAAAAGGTCAGTACGGCATCCGCATTGGTGATCTGTACTATATCGGCGAAAACGGCACAGAGGATATTACCCGTACAACCAAGGATTTGATTGTACTTTAAATATGGTAAAATACCACTGCAGTGGCTGCTTGAATGCAGCACCTGCAGTGTTTTTGGTTTTTAAAAGGCAATTCTACTATTGGTAGAGTGATGAAACAGCCTGTGGGTGTACATTTTAATCCCTTTGTGATAGGCTGAAAACATAAAAATTGCATTTAAGATACACAAAAGGAGAAGCCTATGGACAATATGCATATTATAGGGCTTGTGATAAAGGAGAAACGGAAAGAGCTTAACCTGACGCAGAAGGAACTGGCGGAAAGGCTGGGGGTATCGGATAAGGCGGTCAGCAAATGGGAACGTGGCGAAAGCCTGCCCGATGTTACACTGATACCATCTATTGCAGTGGCACTGGGCATCAGCATAGATTATCTTATGACAGGTCAGAACAGCAGTGTGGGCACAGCCTCGGCGAATGATAACGAGGCGGTATACAGTACGGAAAGGTACACAGCTTTACGCAGTGCAGCGGAGATTGCACAGAACAAAATAAATGTGCTTTATACAATTTTTATATTTGTGCTTCTGGCGGTACTGGTATGCTTCTGGTTTGTGGACATCATGTTCGGCACTTTTATACAGCTGACTAATTTTATATATATGCCTGTAGTCTATATTTTTATTGTATTTGCACTGTATACTGTGTTTGCTGCAATTGTGCGTACAAGACGTACAGCACTTAAAGTCACATACAATGCGGATTTAAAAGGCAGTCTTGATGTGGTTATGGCACTGGTGGCCGCAGGTGCGGTATTTATGATGATATATACCTATTCCTCACCGACAATGAGAAGCGATGACAGAATAATACGGTTTATACTGGAAAGGGTAAGCTTCCCGGTCAGCGACAGATATTCTATCCGCTACAGCAGCGGACGAGGTATCGCTGTGTCAGCTATGGTTTACTTTGCATCAGCCGCTGCAGCTACTGCCCTGGCAAAAAGAGACAAGGCTTTGGGCAAAAATATAGTTACAGCCACTGTTCTGTGTGCTGTTATGGCAGTGTGTCATTTTGTATATGCTGCGGCACAGCAGGTGTATATATACTATAAAAAAGAATTTCTTTATAATGTGTGGCTTAAAACCACCGCGGTAGAGGAGATGCTGGCTGCCGTAAAAACTGCCAACATCATATATACAGCTGTAATTATTGCAGTTGCAGTTCTGATGACATTTATGCTGGTAAGAGATAAAAAACAACGGATTGCACAGCTGATTGTGGTTGTGACCTTTGCGGTATATCTTGGTATTTCTGCCTTTGGCTTTATCAATCTTGATTACAGCGGCGAGGGTGCATATTATGCACAGTTTATCAACAAAAGTATAACAGCGGCATTTATTTTTGTTCCTGCCTGTCCGCATATAGTTATGTCATTGAATGTACTGCTGACAGAAAGAAAAAGAAAACAGATATATAATGTATAAAACAAAAACTCACGGAATGTCATAATTTCCGTGAGTTTTTATTGTATGCATATGTAATTGTTGTTACTTAACTGTATATTTCTCCAGTGCAGCCTTCATAGCGTTGATATCTGCACTATGATCCTTTGCATATTTGTCGCCGGCAAGCTTTTCACCGAGGTTTTCTGTGGTGTAAACCTCGCAGCGTTTGTCTGCAAAAATCTTTGTCTTTTTACCTGCAAAAACAGTAAAGCTGTCTGTAAAACCGCATTTGGCTTTTTCTGCTGCATAAAGGTCCTTGAAAAAACGCACGCTTCCGTTAAGCTGTGTAACAGGGCTTTCAAAGTATGTCTTTTTGCCGTTTTCGTCCACTGTGCACCATTTTTCGTCCTTGTAGCTGCCATAAACCTCGCCGCCTGCGTAGTTTGCTTTTATTGCAATTGTGCCGAAAAAGCCTAGCAGAATTGCATCAAAGCTGAACTGCTCGCCTCCAAAGGAAAGTGTGGTTTTGCCCAGCACCTCAAAGCCTTTAAGGTCGGCAAAGCGACGGATTGTGCGCATAAAGTTACTGTTCATGGAACTTTCGCTTTCCTTGCCTTTTTTCAATTTTACTGTGCCTGTCATAAGAGAGTATACAACTGTTGCAACTACGATTGTAAGTGCAAAAAAGAATATATAGAAGCCAAGACCTGCTTCCATTGCCTGATTAAATCCCATAATATTATCTCCGGTTAATTTATTCTGTAGGTGTGCTGCTGGTTACACCGCAGCTTTCAAGATATGCCTTAAATCCCTCTGTCATCATTACATTGCCATCGTCCATAACAACTATACATTCAGATTCAGGGATGGTGTTCATAAAGTCGATTGCATCCTGTGGTTCCAGCATAAATATTGCTGTGGAAAGTGCATCTGCCACACCGGAATCCTCGCACAGTACGGTTACGCCGTCATAGGTGTTTTTTGGAAAGAGGGAAACAGGGTCGATAAGGTGGTGGTAACGCTGTCCTTCATACACAAAAAATCTCTGATAACCGCCGGAACATACAAGACTCTGCTCGCCATAAAGGAACGCAAGGTCAAGGTTGCCGCCTACCATCTGATAATTTTCGTCCACGACAGGGTTCTGTATACCGATACCCCAGCGTTTTCTGCCGTCTTGCGGATGGCCGTTAACCTTTACGTTTCCGCCTGCGGAGATTGCAAAATTCTGGTGTTTTTCGCTCAGTTCATCGCAGATAAGCTCTGTTGCGTATCCCTTTGCCACAGCACCAAGGTCGATGGAACATTCGGGGTCAGAGATGAAAACTGTCATGTTTTCTTCATCCAGCACAATGTTGTCGATGGAAGTGTGTTTATTTGCTTCCTCAAGTTTTGCCATATCAGGCAGTATAGGTTCGTTAAACTCGGCGTATGTGCGTACATCATGCCATATTTTAAGCACACTGCCCATGGCAATGTTAACTTTGCCGTTTGTCTTTTCGTGCCATTCGATACTGAATTTTATAAGGTCAAACAGCTCTTTTTCCACCTGTACGGGTGCTATGCCTGCATTGTCGTTGATGGTTTTGGCATTTACCATATCGGGGTAGCTGTTATATATGTCGAACAGCTTGTGATAGTGCTGATAACGCTCCTGAGCGGTCTTCATAAAATCGTCAAACTGTGACTGTGTTTCATTGTAGGACACAATGGAAATAATTGTATCAAAGCTGTCCCAGATTGTGCCGTTGAATTTCTGATATTTAGGCTGGGCACTGCATCCTGTAAAAAGTGATAATGTAAGCACAACAGCCAGCGCAAGAGAAAGTATGCGTTTTGTGTTATGTCTCATCTTATTCCTCCGTATAAGTGGCTATAAGGCCTTTTATTTTTATGCCCTCGTCCATAAACATCTTTTCGTGTTCGGTGATTATGTTGTCGGGCAGGCTGCTCTGTGTCATATCGTATGTGATAAAGTCAAGGGTAAAGCCGCATTCCTTGAAGTAGTCAAGGCTTTCGGTAAAAAGTTCGTTGTCGTCAGTCTTAAAGAAAATCTGGCCGCCCTTTTTAAGAAACTTTTTATAGTTTGTCAGCTGCTTTGTGTGGGTAAGGCGGCGTTTTTTGTGTCTGTCCTTAGGCCACGGATTGCAGAAGTTAATGTATATGCGGCTGAAAACGTCTTCCTCACTGATGATGAGGGAAATTCTCTCAATGTCAAATGTGCACATAAGTATGTTATTGGTTGTGCGGTTTGCCATCATATATTCGTGCTGCACATTGCGGTTGGCATAGCCCAGCATATCGCTTTTTATGTCTATGGCAAGATAGTTGATATCAGGGTTTTTAACTGCCTTTTTTGATATAAAAGTGCCTCTGCCGCAGCCCAGTTCCAGATGCATTTCCTGATGTGGATTTTCAAAAGCATCCTTCCATTTGCCGTAGCATTCGTGAGGGTTGCGGATGTAGATGCTGCTGGCGTCCAGCTCCGGCTGTGCCCATGGTTTGTGACGTATTCTCATATATTAAGCTTTGCCTCTCTTTCTGTTCATAAGTCCTTTCAGCAGCTGTTTTGCAAAAATCAGCAAAGGTCTTACACTGAGGATTATTATGATAAGTGTTATGATTACACAGTATACAGCCCAATGCTGAATGTTTTTCAGCATTATCACTGTCATAGCACCCATAAGCCCTGTGTTAAGCAGCATATGGAGTGGGGATATATTGATGTTGATGAATTTTCTTGTGTTTATTGCACGCAGGCCGAACACTACAACATAGCTTGCAAAGGTTGCAAGGGCAGCACCTTGTGCACCAAGCTTTGGTATAAGCAGCAGATTCAGCACTATGTTGGTTACAGCACCTGCCGTCATTGTGGCAAGGTTTAAGCCACCGCGTTTTTCCACCATATAGATACTGGTCATAAATGTGGAGAAGCAGGCGAAAATGGTTGCCATAATCAGCACAGGCACAAAGGTCCAGGCTTCAAAGTAGGCATCGTCGGCAAGCAGGGCGATAAGAGGCTTTGCAAGCAGTATTATACCCGCACCGCCTATAAATACAATGCTCTGGTATGCCTTGAAAACATTGGTAAAGAAACGGCTGGTGTGTTTTTCGCCGCTTTCCTTAACAGCGGAAATCTGCCATGCTTCAAGGAAGATAGTGGCAAACACGTTGATAATACTTGGCAGCTTGTAGCTTATGTCGTATATGCCGTTTACAGTATCACCGCAGAAGTATGCTACAAGATAACGGTCACTTACATTGGTTATCCACCAGGCAATGCTGGCAGGTATAAGCGGCAGACAGTAGCTCAGCATCTCCTTTGCAACTGCCTTGTTGAGCTTGGAAATATCAAAATATCTCCATGCAGAAGATATAACGCTCAGAAAGATAACGCTTAAAAAGTCTGCACCTATGATGGCGGCAATATAACCCATTGCACCCCAGTGGAACTTTAAAAGGAATACACACACAAGGATAAGGGTGTTTACTGTGGCGAGGATGCCGTCAAAGGCGTACAGCTTTGTATAGGTTTTTGCACGGACAAACTGCTGTACAAGAGTGCGGCTGCAGCTCATCAGAAGATAGAGGTACAGCATCCATATATATTTATGGATAAATTCCACGCGGTTCAGAAGAGGAAATAAAGCAATCAGTATAAGATATCCTGCACCAAGGGTGAATACACCTGTGGTGAATACCGTGCGTTTGGAGTATTTATCATCAAGACCAAAACGGATAATGCTGTTGGAGATGCCAAGGCTTACCAATGGGATAAGCAGGTTGGCTGTCTGCATCATCAGGCTTACATCGCTGTTTTCGGCAGGGGTAAGCACTGCGGTGTAGATAGGCATAAGCAGAAATACCAGAAACTTGCTGCTGAAACTGCTTATAAAAAACAGCACCGTATTGGAAAACAAAAATCTGTATCGGTTCATCAAAACTGTCCTTATAATAAAAATAATTTATTACATACTATAACTAAATTATCATACCATACAAATATACATTTTGCAATTTATTGAAAGGTGAAATTTTTTGTTTTGTATGGTGAAAAAATACTGCTGACGCTTTAAAGTTGCAACGCGGGTGATGATATGCTAAAATGTTATATTAGAAAGATATGTGCAAATAGTAAATTTAAAGATAAAATTCCCTGTAAGGAGAATTGTATGAAAGCAAGTATTATTATCCCGAATCTTAATGGTGAGGGCTGGATTGAGGATTCCATCCGCAGCTGTATAAATCAGAAATTCGACGGCGAATATGAGATTATCGTTATCGACAACGGCTCAAAGGACAGATCCGTTGAAATTATAAAAAAATGTGCAGAAGATTTTGAAAATTTCATTCTTATATGTAACGATACCAACACAGGCTTTGACCACGCTGTAAATCAGGGCATCGAGACATCAAAGGCAGAATATGCGGTTATGTTCAACAACGATGCCTTTGCCGAGCCGGATTGGCTGCAGGTGCTGGTGGACACCGCCGACAGCGACAAAAACATATTCTCGGTTGGTGGGCTTATGGTGCAGCACTTTAACCGCCATCTTGCTGACGACGCCAGCGACTATGTACCGCTGTTCGGGTGGACCTGCAAGCGTGGCGACGGGCTTAAAAGGGAAAGATACAACAAAATCGAACGCGTATTCTCCAACTGCGGCGGTGCGGCACTCTACCGCAGAAGCATCCTGGACGAGATAGGCTGGTTTGACGAGGCTTTCTTTGCCTATGGCGAAGACGTTGACCTTGGCTGGCGCGGCAACAACGCAGGCTATAAAAACATCTACAACCCAAATGCTGTCTGCTATCACATCTGCAGTGCAACCACAGGGGGCAGATACAACGACTTTAAGGCGGAAAAAAGCGGACAGAACACACTGCTGTTGCTGTATAAAAATCAGCCGCTGCTTATGCTTATTGTCAACTTTCCGTTCCAGTTTATCGGTTATCTGCCAAAGGTGGCAATGTACTATGCCCGTGGCTTTGGCAAGCCTTTTATGAAAGGCACTTTCCAGGGTATAAAGATGAGAAAACAAGTGGAAAAATACCCTTTCAAGTGGAAAAATCTGGGCAGTTATCTTTGGGTGGAATGGACAATGTTTAAGCACTGCTTTACATATGTTAACTACCGTGTAAGAAGATTTTTTGGATGGGTTTAAAACAGCCTGCTTTTGTCTGGCTTTTGTTAAACAGCAGATTACATTAAAGGTGGATGCCGTTTTGCGGCGTTCACTTTTGTTTTTACACAAAGAAAAATACCGCCGCAAAGGGCGGTATTTCAGTACATAAGGAAAGAGAAAAAGTAGTATAAAGCTTAATAACTCATGGGCAGCACATACATCACCACACACAGATAATGCAGCAATGTACCTGTAAATACAAACAGATGCCATATACTGTGCATATATTTATATTTGAGTTTATAAAATACTATACCGCCTGTATAGGCAAGACCTCCTGCCAGCAGCAGCCAGAATGCAGGACCCTGCAAAGCGGAAACTATATCCTTTATAACCAGCACAACTGCCCAGCCCATAACCACATACAGCACAAGGCCAAGTTTTTCGGTTTTTTCAAGGCTTACAGCATTCATCACAATACCTGCAATTGCACACAGCCACACAACTGCTGCAACCCATACGCCTTTAGGATTTCCCTTAAGCGCCAGCAGGCAGAATGGGGTATAGGTGCCTGCAATAAGTATAAAAATGGAGGTGTGGTCAAATATGCGGAAAATCTCCTTTACCTTTTCAAAAGGAAAAGCATGGTACAGGGTGGACATGGTATACAGTATAACCATGGACACGCCGTATATAACGCAGGACAGCACAGCGGTTATATCTCCAAAGCAGGCGGCAAGGGTTACCAGCACGCTGGCACCGATAACGCTTAGCAGTGCACCTACACCATGGCTTACACTGTTAAAAACTTCTTCGCCCACGGTGTATCTTTTAATGGGTTTATTGGACATAAAAGCATCTTCTTTCTTTATATGGTTTTAAAAACTACAATATAAGGTTATAAATATTATATAACCTGTTAATGTTTAAAGCAATAGTAAAAATGTGAAAATTTTGCTTTTTTGTGCGGTATGTGTTAAAATACTGCTGTTACATATTTTTGTATATATTATTGGCGGATTTTCTGTCAGGAAACCGCATCGTATTTTATATTAATAATTAAAAAATCAATTTGTGATAAAAAGGAGAATTTTGGGTGGATAAAAGAATAGAAAGAATTAATTTTCTTGCAAAAAAATCCAGAGAAGAAGGCCTTACAGAGGCTGAAAAGGCAGAACAGCAGAAACTGCGTCAGGAATATCTGGCAGATTTCCGCAAAAGCTTCCGTCAGCAGCTTGAAAACACAGACATCAAGTATGAAGATGGCGAAACTGTTCCTCTGACGGAGTTTAAAAAAGGCACAAAGCAGTAATCCCCGGTGGATAATGATACATTGTGCTGACAGCTGAAAAGCAAAAGCCTGACACCCCCTTTAAAAGGGGTGTTTTTTATATTTTTATATAAATAAAGCTGAAATGTTAATTTTTTAATGAATTGTTAACATATTATGCTAAATCGTTATCAATTTTTTCACAACTGTTTAACATCCCTTACACAAATAGATGTTAAGATATAATCACAACAGCAAAGCAAAAAATAATCCAACATAAAAATTTTTCTCTCCTCTTAATAAAATATACTTTCCCTGCAAAAACGTCCTCTCCCAAGGGCGTTTTTGCATTTTATATATGGTATGTGGACATAGTTCTGCGTTTGTAAGGAGGATAGGGTTTTGCTGCATTGTTTGAAAAATAAATCTGTATATTGATTTGTTGCGGAAAAATATAATTGATGGTACAATGTACTACAGAATATTTTTCCGAAAGGATTATGTATATGGAAGAAAACAGAACCTTTTCCTGCTGCGAAAAGCACCACGGTGCAGTGGAAAATGCTATGGAGTGTATGCCTGCCGACAAGCAGATTGATGCCCTCAGTGCGTTTTTCAAGATGATGGGCGACCCCACAAGAATAAAGATGATGTGCCTTATGTCACAGGGAGAACTTTGCGTGCAGGACATTGCATCGGCACTGGGTATGACCAAATCTGCTATCAGTCATCAGCTCAGCGGGCTTAAAAGCAGCCGCATTGTAAAAAGCCGCCGTGATGGTAAAAATGTGTTTTACTCCATTGATGACGACCATGTGCAGGCTGTATTAAGCATTGCCATGACGCATATACAGCATAAGCATATTGACTGACAGCGGATATAGTATGCTTGTTGTGCGGGAAGTGCATCGGTGACATACAGAGCAAAAAAGAATTATAATTAACCAGGGATAAACCGATATCTGCGTTGTGCACAAAATATCGGTTTATTTTTTTATGAGAAAATTGCACAGGACTATTGACCGTTGAATGATTGTTCAACTATAATATAGATGTGAACAGTTGAATGCGTGTTCAACTGTTTTGAGAAAAAGATGCGTGCCGGGAGAAAGATGCCCTGAAGTGCTGTGCCACATATATGCATTAAAAACATTACATAAAAGAGGAAACTGCTATGACAAGAACATACCGCCTTACAGGCCTTTGCTGTGCAAACTGTGCTGCAAGAATGGAACGACTTATTGAAAAAATCGACACAGTAAACGAGGTTACACTTAATTTTATGACTACAAAGCTTATTGTTGATATGGACGAAAACGGCGTTGAGACCACAGAAGAAAAAATTATGGCTGCAATTGCAAAGGTAAGCCGCGAAGTAGTGATGACAAGAGCTTAAAAGGCTGTGTACTGCCGTGGCAACCCTGCAGAAATGACAGCTGCGGCTGATACAACAGCAAGCTGATATAAGGCTGCGATGAGCTGCTGCGGAAAATTATTATACAGTATTTACAGCATCAGGGGAGGTATCCTCTGTATTGCTGTGTTTTCAAGGAGAAATATATGACAAAACAGAATAAAAAGGATTTGTGCAAAATCCTTGTTGCGGCTGCACTTTTCGTGCTGGGCAATCTGGTCAGTGCAGGAGAAGCTGTACGCTTTGCATTTTTCTTTGCAGCATTTCTGGTTGCAGGCGGCGGTGTGCTGCTGAATGCGGTGCGCAATATACGCTACGGCCAGATTTTTGACGAGGAATTTCTTATGACCGTGGCTACCATCGGCGCATTCTGCATCGGGGAATATCCCGAAGGTGCAGCGGTTATGCTGTTCTTTCAGGTAGGCGAGCTGTTCCAGAGTTATGCTGTCAACAAAAGCCGCAGATCCATATCTGAACTTATGAATATACGTCCGGATTTTGCAAATGTGGAAACAGACGGAGAAATAAAGAAGTCTGACCCGTACGATGTAAAAATCGGAGATATAATCGTTATAAATCCGGGCGAACGCATACCGCTGGACAGCGTGGTGGTGCAGGGAACAAGCAGCCTTGACACCTCTGCGTTAACAGGCGAAAGCGTGCCGAGAGACGTGGAAGGCGGCAGCGAAATACTCAGCGGCTGCATCAATATAAACGGTGTTATCAGAGCAAGGGTTACAAAGGAATACGGAGACTCAACTGTCAACCGTATTCTTGACCTTGTGGAAAATGCCAGCAACAAAAAGAGCAAATCAGAAAAATTCATCACCCGCTTTGCACGCTGGTACACACCTGCCGTATGCGGTGTGGCACTGGCACTGGCGGTTATTCCATCTCTTATCACAGGTGAATGGGGAGTATGGGTATACCGTGCATTGTCCTTTCTTGTGGTAAGCTGTCCCTGTGCACTGGTTATCAGCGTACCGCTGTCCTTCTTTGGGGGCCTTGGCGGTGCATCCCGTCAGGGTGTGCTTATAAAAGGCAGCAATTATCTTGAAGCACTGGCGGCTGTGGATACTGTTGTGTTTGATAAAACAGGCACACTGACCGAGGGCAGATTCAGGGTGATTGAAGTAAACGGAGACAAAAGCATCTGCAACATTGCAGCCCTTGCGGAAACTGCCTCCAGCCATCCAATTGCACAGTGCATCAAAGAGTATGCATCGGGTGCGGATACATCCCGGGTAAGTGATATAAAAGAGCAGGCGGGATTCGGCGTGCAGTGCACGATTGACGGCAAAGAGGTGCTTGTGGGTAACCGCAGGCTGATGGAACACAATGGAGTGGCAGTATCTGCGGAAGAAAAAGCGGGCACTGTGGTACATATAGCACAGGACAGGGTATATCTTGGAAACATGGTTATTGCCGACACTCTTAAAAAGGACAGTGTCGCAGCGGTTAAAAAGCTGAAATCCATCGGTGTAAAGCGAACAGTTATGCTTACAGGCGATGTTGAGGAAATAGGCGAAAAAATTGCTGCCGAGGCAGGAGTGGATAAGGCTGTATGCAACCTGCTGCCACAGGAGAAGGTACAGCAGCTGGAAAAAATTCTTGCCCAAAAAACCGACAAAGCCAAAGTGTGCTATGTGGGCGACGGCATCAACGACGCTCCTGTGCTGGCAAGAGCGGATATCGGCATAGCAATGGGTGCACTGGGCAGCGATGCGGCAATAGAAGCGGCAGACGTGGTTATTATGAATGACGAGATGGGCAAGATTGCCACAGCGGTTAACATCTCCAAAAAGACACTGCGTATTGTAAAACAGAACATTGTCTTTGCCATCGGCGTAAAGCTGTTTGTGCTGCTGCTTGTGGCTGCAGGCCACGCATCAATGTGGAGTGCGGTTTTTGCCGATGTGGGCGTTGCGGTTATTGCAATACTCAATGCCATCAGGGCACTGAATACAAAAAATATGTAAATTTTGCGGAGGGGCACAGGCTCCTCCGTTTTTTGTGTTGTAATTTAAATTTGTGAAACTTCTCATTATATAAAAAATATTCTTTCATTTTGTCGTAAATTATGGTAAAATATTAAGTCTGTAAGCTGTTGTGAATACAGCTTGTCCAAACTTTACGCCAAAGGAATTCTGATGAAAAAAATATCGGTTTTATTGAGTATTTTAACAGCCGCAGGTGCATTTTTTATCCCCGGTTTAAAGGTGCAGGCGGCTTCTCCATATATAACAAGCCAGACTGCAGTAGTTATCGAAGCAGAGACTGGCACTGTTCTGTACGATAAGAATATGAACAGACAGATGTACCCAGCCAGCATAACCAAGATTATGACAGCCATGCTGGCACTGGAAAACTGCGATACTGATGAGGTTATGACCACCAGCCACAACGCAGTATATTCCCTGCCTTACAACACCAGCCATATTGCTTTGTTTGAAAATGAGCATATAACGGTGGAGCAGGCACTGTATGCATTGGGTATAGAGTCGGCAAACGATGCGGCAAATGTTATTGCCGAGCATATCAGCGGCACAAACGAGGAATTCGGAAAGCTGATGACCCAAAGGGCAAGGGAGATAGGGGCGGTAAGCACAAGCTTTACCAACCCGCACGGCCTGCCCGAAAACAGCCATTACACAACAGCCTATGACATGGCACTGATAACTGCCGAGGCACTTAAGCTTGATGGTTTTGCAGAGTATTTCTCCACCAACCGCTACGATATGCCACCTACAAACGAAAGAGATGTGACACGTCAGTTCTGGAATGCCAACTATTTTATCAATGGTTACGAGCACTGCGTCGGGCTTATAATGAGCAAGACGGGCTGGACCGAGGAGGCACGGCATACACTTGTTACTGCTGCCGAGAGGGATGGCGTAACGCTGATTGCGGTGGTTATGTACTCAGAAAAACAGGGGCAGAAGTACGATGACACCATTGCACTGCTGGATTACTGTTTTGACAGCTTTACAACCGCACAGGTTACAAAGGACGATATGCTGGATGATATTCCTGACAGCATAACCTTTGCAGATGCATCCATTGCCTCTGTGGAAAAAGACAACTGGCTGGTGGAAAATTTCAGCGTTGTGCTGCCGAAAAATCAGACAGCAGAGGATTTGTCTTTTGAGTTCAGTTACGGCATACTCAGCGAAGATAAAACCCTTGCGGCTGTAACGGTGGATGTCTGTTACACAATGGATGGCGAAAAATATAAATGCGGACAGCAGGAACTGTCGGTTATAGTAAACAGCGACAAGATAAAGGCAGACCGCAGCAAAACCATTAATGCAGTAAAACGTGTAGGGCTTACAGTGTTCAATATACTGCTGTGGGTATTGGTTGTGTGGTTTGCGTTTGTGGCACTGCGTCAGCTGGTTATCATCGAAAACCGCCGCAGAAACAAAAAACGCCGCAGGGAACTTATGGCAAAAAGACAAAAAAGATACCACGACAGCGGCAGATATGAGGAATAATTACAAAAATAATTCTGTGTACCCGTTATTTCTTGACAATTTCGGGGCAGGGTGTAATATATTTAGAATATAAGTAAAAATAATACAATTTTAAGGCAGGCTAACTATGGAAAAATATCAGTCCAAACTCTCTATACAGGAAACTCAGGCTGCAATTCAGTTTTTAAGACATAAATTTGAAACAGAGCTGTGCGACGCACTGGATTTAAACCGTGCATCCGCACCTATGTTTGTAAATGTAAACAGCGGCCTCAACGACAATCTCAACGGTGTTGAACGCCCTGTAACCTTTGACGTGCTGGAAACAGGCGAGGTTATGGAAATTGTTCACTCACTTGCAAAATGGAAACGCTATGCCCTCCACGAGTACGGCATTGGTGTTCATAAAGGCATTTATACAGATATGAATGCTATCCGCCGTGATGAAAAATGCGATGCTATCCACTCTCTTTATGTAGACCAGTGGGACTGGGAAAAGGTTATCACACGTGAGGACAGAACAGAGGAATATCTTAAACAGGTTGTACGCGATATCTACGGTGCAATCAAGATGACCAGCAAGGCTGTGCAGAGAAGATATCCTGAACTTACAGATATTCTCCCTGACGAAATCACATTTGTTACAACCCAGGAACTGGAGGACCGCTGGCCTGACTATACAGACAAACAGAAAGAGCGTGCAATTGCAAAAGAATGCGGTGCGGTTTTTATAATGAAAATCGGCTGCAAGCTCAACAGCGGCAAAAAGCACGACGGCCGTGCACCGGACTATGATGACTGGCAGCTCAACGGCGATATCCTTGTATACTATCCTCTGCTTGACATCGCACTTGAACTTTCTTCCATGGGTATCCGTGTTGACGAAACAAGTATGATGAAACAGCTGGAAGAATACAACGCACTTGACCGCCTTAAATTCGATTTTCATAAAAACATTATCAACGGCACACTTCCGCTGACAATCGGCGGCGGTATCGGTCAGAGCCGTCTGTGTATGTTCCTGCTGCAGAAGGCACATATCGGCGAGGTACAGTCCTCCGTATGGCCACAGAGCGAAATTGATTACTGCAAGAAACACGGTATCAATCTGCTGTAATATCATAATTGCAAAAATAAGGGCATCGGTGAAAACCGATGCCTTTTTTGTGTTGTATGGTAATTATGTTATATATACATTGTAGTACTAAGCCATATATAAAGTTACGACTGGCTTTTGCTCTTTGTCAGAACGGCGGCAATAAAACCAAAAATCAGGCTGGCACTTACACCACAGCTGCAGGCAGAAAGACCGCCTGTAAATATGCCTGTAAATCCGTTCTGTGCCACTGCCTTTTCCACACCCTGTGCAAGGGTGTGTCCAAAGCCGATGATTGGCACTGTGGCCCCTGCACCTGCAAAATCCACCAGCGGTTCCCAAATTCCCGCTGCCGACAGTACCACG